>NZ_CP097322.1:3537500-3887500 GCF_023515955.1 Streptomyces sp. RerS4 | reverse complement strand
AAGCTGGTCGAGAAGCGGCGTCGGTCGCGGGTGATCGCCCTGGTCGGGCTGATCTGGACGGTCGCATGGGTGATCGCCGGGTTCTCGGGGCTGGGGCACGGCAGCGCGATGATGGCGGCCGCCGCGTTCATCACGACGTACGCGCTGTTCGGTATCGGTGAGGCGATGCTGTCGCCGACGCTGGCGCCGCTGGTGGCGGATCTGGCGCCGGAGGGTTCGGTCGGGCAGTACAACTCGGCCTTCGCCCTGGTGAAGCAGATGGCGCTGGCGCTGGGGCCGCTCGGGGTGCCGCTGGGTGCGGGTGTTCCGATGCTCTACATCGGGATCTTCGTGCTGGTGTCGCTGGGCATCGCGGGGCTGGCGCTGCGGCTCGGCAGGCGGCTGAGCCCGGTGCAGGACAACCCGTCGTTGGCGCGGGCCGCCGCCGAGCCGGTGGTGGTCGTCAAGAGCGCTGCCTCCGCCGACGAGCGGGTGGCCGTGTAAGGCATTGGATGGTGTGGGGCCCGGTCCGTCGGACCGGGCCCTTTTGCGTGTCGCTCCTTGGTCGCTACTTGTCCGGTAGCGCGAATTCGCACCAGACGGCCTTGCCGCCGCCGGGGGTGCGGCGGGAGCCCCAGGACGAGGAGATGGTGGCGATGATCGAGATGCCGCGGCCGGTCTCGTCGGCGGGTTCGGCGCGGCGGTGGCGCGGGAGGTGGTCGTCGCCGTCGGTGACCTCGATGATCAGGCGGCGGTCGGTGCGGCGCAGGCGCAGGCGCATGGGTGGGGTGCCGTGCTGGAGGGAGTTCGCGACGAGCTCGCTCGCGGCCAGGACGCCGAGGTCGCACAGTTCGACGGGGAAGCGCCAGGAGGTCAGGACGCCCTGGGCGAAGGCGCGGGCACGCGGAGCGGCCTCGATGCCGCCGAGGAGTTCGAGGGCGGCGTTGTGGAACAGCTCGGCGTCGGCGCCGGTGCGGACGGGTTGCTGGAGGACCATGACGGCGACGTCGTCGTCGTGGTCGGCGTCGACGCCGAGGGCGCGCATGAGGCGGTCGCAGACGACGGCGGGGGTGCCCTGGGCGCCGGCGAGGGCGCGGGCGAGGGTGGCGACGCCTTCGTCGATGTCCTCGCCGCGGCGTTCGACGAGGCCGTCGGTGTAGAGGACGGCGGTGGAGCCGGGGCCGAGGGGGATGGTGCCCGAGGTGTGGAGCCAGCCGCCGGTGCCGAGCGGCGGGCCGGTGGGGTCGGCGGCGCGGCGTACGGTGCCGTCCTCGTCGCGGACCAGGATGGGCAGGTGGCCGGCGGAGGCGTAGGCGAGCAGGCCTTCGTTGGGGTCGTGGACGGCGTAGACGCAGGTGGCGATCTGGCTGGCGTCGATCTCGGCGGCGAGGCCGTCGAGGAGCTGGAGTACCTCGTGCGGAGGCAGGTCGAGGCGGGCGTAGGCGCGGACGGCGGTGCGGAGCTGGCCCATGACGGCGGCGGCGCGGACGCCGCGGCCCATGACGTCGCCGATGACGAGGGCGGTGCGGCCGGCGCCGAGGGTGATGACGTCGTACCAGTCGCCGCCGACGGCGGCTTCGGTGCCGCCGGGCTGGTAGGTGGCGGCGACGCGCAGGTCGTCGGGCTGTTCCAGTTCCTGGGGCAGGAGGGAGCGCTGGAGGGTGACGGCGGCTTCGCGTTGGCGGCGTTCGCTCGCGCGCAGGCGGTCGACGGCTTCGGCGTGGTCGGTGACGTCGGCGAGGTGGACGAGGATCCCGGTGTGGTGGGAGTCCGGTTCGTCGTCGGCGGCGGCCTTGGGGAAGTCGACGGGGGTACAGGTGACGGTGTACGAGCTGCCGCCGCCGGGGGCGGTGCGGTTCTTGGCGGTACGGGGCTTGCCGCTGCGCTGGACCTGGTCGAGGAGCGGGAGCAGGCCGAGCTCGCCGAGTTCGGGGAGGGCGAGGTGCGCGGGGACGCCGGTGGTGCGGGGGCCGAAGCCGGCGGTGTAGGCGTCGTTGACGTAGGCGACGCGGTGTTCGGGGCCGTGGACGAGGGCGACGAGGGCCGGGAGCAGGCCGAGGACCTCGCGTGCGGACAGCTCGTCGAGGGCGGGTACGGCGGGCAGGGGCGCGGTGCCGGTGCCGCTGACGGTGGCTTCGGCGGGGCTGCCATCGGGGGGCGTGACGGAGTGGCCGGCCTCGCCGCGGGCCGCCGGGACGGAGCCTTCGCCCCGTTTGGCCTGGGCGGCGGCGTGTTCGTTCCGGGCGGCGGCGCGGCGCTGCGTTCCGGGAAACCGGGCGCTCCAGCGCGTGAAGTTCACTGCGTTCAAGCCTCGTGGTGTCGCAGGGGGCGGTGTCGCTCGGTGAATGTCACTCGTTGAATGTCACTCGTAAATGTCACTGTGTGCAGGGGTGAGCCCACCTATGGTCACACGTCCGGTGGGGCCGAGCGCACTGTCGACGTCAGCTCTGTCCGTCCTCCGGGGGGGTGGGCGCGGGCCGGGGTTCGGGGTGTCGGGGGCCGGCGCCGGCGGCGAGTTCGAATTCTGCCCTGGGGTGTTCGAGGGAGCCTAGGGAGACGATCTCGCGTTTGAACAGCCCCGAGAGGGTCCATTCGGCCAGGACGCGCATTTTGCGGTTGAACGTGGGGACGCGGCTGAGGTGGTAGGCGCGGTGCAGGAACCAGGCCGGGTAGCCCTTGACCTTGCGTCCGTAGAGGTGGGCGACGCCCTTGTGGAGGCCGAGGGAGGCGACGGAGCCCGCGTATTTGTGGGCGTACTCGGTGAGGACTTCGTCGTGCAGGGCGGCGATGAGGTTGTCGGCGAGTTGTTTGGCCTGGCGCACGGCGTGTTGGGCGTTGGGTGCGCACAGGCGGCCGGCTTCTGGGGCGGTGATGTCGGGAACGGCGGCGGCGTCGCCGGCGGCCCAGGCGTGTTCGACGCCTTCGACGGTGAGGAAGGAGGTGCAGACGAGGCGGCCGTGTTCGTTGCGGGGAAGGTCGGAGGCGGCGATGACGGGGTGGGGTTTGACGCCGGCGGTCCAGACGACGGTGCGGGTGGGGAAGCGGGAGCCGTCGCTGAGGACGGCGACGCGGTTCTCGCAGGATTCGAGGCGGGTTTCGAGGCGGACGTCGATGTTGCGGCGGCGGAGTTCGCGGACCGTGTAGGTGCCCATTTCGGGGCCGACTTCGGGGAGGATCCGGTCGCTGGCCTCGACGAGCACCCATTTCAGGTCCTCGGCCTTGATGTTGTGGTAGTACCGGGCGGCGTAGCGGGCCATGTCCTCCAGTTCGCCGAGTGCCTCGACGCCGGCGTAGCCGCCGCCGACGAAGACGAAGGTGAGGGCGGCGTCGCGGATGGCGGGGTCGCGGGTGGAGGAGGCGATGTCCATCTGTTCGATGACGTGGTTGCGCAGGCCGATGGCCTCTTCGACCGTCTTGAAGCCGATGCCGTAGTCGGCGAGTCCCGGCACGGGGAGGGTGCGGGAGACGGAGCCGGGGGCGAGGACGAGTTCGTCGTAGGCGATCTCGATGTCGCCGGTGCCCTCCTCGGCGGTGGCGAGGGTGGTGACGGTCGCGGTCCGTTTGGCGTGGTCGATGCGCTTGGCCTCGCCGATGACGATGCGGCAGCGGTCGAAGACGCGGCGCAGGGGGACCACGACGTGGCGGGGGGAGATCGAGCCGGCCGCGGCTTCGGGGAGGAAGGGCTGGTACGTCATGTACGGCTCGGGGGTGACCACCGTGACCTCGGCTTCGCCGGATCTCAGCTTTCGCTGGAGCCGTAGGGCCGTGTACATGCCGACGTAACCGCCGCCGACGACGAGGATGCGCGTGCGGGGCGGGGTACCGGGGGCGTCGCCTCGGGAGTTAGCAGCCTTCACCATCCCATGACGCCTCCTGGCCGGGAGTTTGTCCACAGCCCCGACAAATTGTGTGACCGGAGGGGGCCGCGTGACGGGGTGGTCGGGGGGGTCGAATCTGGGGGAAGGTCCGCAGGTCAGAGCGTGCGGAGGGGGTGATTCCGGAGGCTTGCGGCGGAAAAGTGGGGGTGAATGCTCCGATCGGGCGGTGCTCCGTCCGGGGCTGCCTCTTCTGAATTGACTCTGGCTCAACTATGTTCGTATCTCGTCGAGAGTAGGACCAGGGCCTCACGACCGTGGCCCCCTCGACGTGAAGGCGGGGAGTGTCTCCGGGGGGAGACAAAATGATTACCGGGGGATACATATGCACATTTCCGATTTCCATGGCTCTGCCACCGCTCTGTCCACGACCGCGGAGAGCGGCGGGCGCGTGATGACGGGCGCCACCACCCACGGTGTGGGTCGGTCCACGCCCCTGCGCGTCGACGCGCAGCGCAACCTGGAGCACGTCCTGCGGGCGGCCCGCGAGGTCTTCGGCGAGCTCGGCTACGGGGCTCCGATGGAGGACGTGGCGCGGCGCGCGCGGGTGGGTGTCGGCACCGTCTACCGGCGGTTCCCGAGCAAGGACGTCCTGGTCCGGCGCATAGCCGAGGAAGAGACCGCCCGACTGACCGAGCAGGCCCAGTCCGCCCTGGGGCAGGAGGAGGAGCCGTGGCAGGCGCTGTCGCGCTTCCTGCGCACCTCCGTCGCCTCCGGTGCCGGGCGGCTGCTGCCGCCGCAGGTGCTGCGGGTCGGGGCGGCGGCCGAGGACGCGGAGGAGACCGCCGCGCGGGTTCCGCAGCAGCGGCAGGCCGTCGCGGGTGGTGCGGCGAACGGTGCGGTGAAGGGGGCCGTCGCCGGCTCGACACCGGAGCTGCGCGTCGTGGGTTCGCGGAGCTCCGTCGAGGACGAGCCGTCGGAGGACGCCGGGGCGGGTGCGCTGCTGGAGGTCGTCGGCCGGCTCGTGGACCGGGCCCGGGAGGCCGGGGAGCTGCGGACCGACGTCACGGTGGCCGATGTGCTGCTGGTGATCGCCACCGCCGCGCCGGCGCTGCCGGACCCGCAGCAGCAGGCCGCTGCTTCGGCCCGGCTGCTCGACATCCTGCTGGAGGGCCTGCGTTCGCGTACGGCCTGACGGAGGCTCGTGGGTGAGGTGCCCGCGAGTGAGGTGAGGGGCGCTTCGCGCGGGGGGTTCCGCGCGGGGCGCTTCTTTCTTCCTTCCTGTTCGGTGTGTGTGCACCGGGTTCGGTGTGTGCGCCGTGGTCGCTGTGTTCGCTGTGGTCGCTGCCCGATGTGGGGCGCCGGGGTGCCGGTGCGCGTCAACGGGGGGACCGTCGCGGGGAGTCGCCCGTAGGGGTGAGGCACCGGTCGGCGACCTGGTCAGGGGGCGGGAGCGCGCCCGGACGGGTGGATGCTCCGCGGACGGGACCGGGGGGCCGGTGCCGTGTGACACGCTGGATCGGTGTACCGGTTCGAGTGTGTCGTGCGGGGGCTGCCGCGATGAGCGTTGACGGGCAGGACGGGGCTCCCGGGGGCGCCGGAGGCGACGTGGGGGAGGGCACTTTGCCCGCCCGGCAGGTTCCGGCGCAGCGCGAAGGGGGCGGCCGGCATGCGGCTCCCGGTTCCTCGGGCGCCGATCTGCCGCCGTCCGACGCCGACTTGATCGCCCGGATGCGCGGCGGTGACGACGGCGCGTACGAGGAACTGTTCCGTCGGCACGCCGACGCCGTACGCCGTTACGCGCGCACCTGCTGTCGCGACGGGCACACCGCCGACGACCTGACCGCCGAGGTGTTCGCCCGTACCCTCCAGGCGGTACGGGGCGGCGCGGGACCCGACCACTCGGTGCGGGCCTACCTGTTGACCACCGTGCGCCGGGTGGCCGCCGCGTGGGCGAAGACCGCCAGGCGCGAGCAGTTGGTCGAGGACTTCGCGGTCTTCGCCGAGCAGGCCGCCATGGGCGCGGAGGGCGCGTTGTCGGGCGACGACACGCTGGAACTGGGCGCCGACGTACGGGCGATGCACGAGGCGGAGCAGTCGCTCGCCCTGCAGGCCTTCCGGAGCCTGCCCGAACGGTGGCAGGCCGTGCTGTGGCACACCACGGTCGAGGAGGCTTCGCCGAGTGCGATCGCCCCGCTGTTCGGGCTGAGCGCCAACGCGACGGCGGTACTGGCCAGTCGGGCGCGGGAGGGCCTCAAGCAGGCGTACCTCCAGGCGCACGTGAGTTCCGCGCTGAGCGCGGGCGGCGACTGCGCGCGGTACGCGGACCGACTCGGGGCGTACGCGCGGGGTGGCTTGCGGATGCGGGCGGAGCGGGGGCTGCGCAAGCACCTGGAGGAGTGCGCGCAGTGCCGCCTGGCCGCCGGGGAGCTCAAGGACGTCAACGCCGGGATTCCCGCCCTGCTGCCGGTCGCGGTCATCGGGTGGTTCGCCGCCGGGTACGCCGCCAAGGCGGCCGGGGTGGTGGCCGGTGGGGTCGCCGCCGCCGGGGCGGGTGGTGCTGCCGCCGCCGCGTCGGGGGGCGGGGTGCTGGGTGCGGGGGGTACGGCCGGTGTCGGTGGGGCTGCGGGTGCGGGGGGTGCGGCCGCTGCCGGTGGTGCGGCTGGGGCAGCGGGGGCGGGGAGTGCCGGAGGGGCCGGTGGGGCTGCCGGAGGGGCCGGCGGGGCCGGTGGGGCCGCTGTTTCCGAGGGGCTGGGGCTGCCGGCCAAGGCCGCCATCGCCGCCGGAATAGCGGTGGCCGCCGCTGCCGGGGTGGTGTTCGCCCTGGCCGGGGACGAGTCCGAGCCGCCGGAGCGCGCCCTGCCCGCCCCGAGCGCGGTGGCGCCCCTGACCCCGAAGAAGCCCGCCTCCACCCCGCCCGCGACGCTGCCGCCCGGCGATCCGGCACCGGCGGCGCCCGGACCCGTACCGGCGAAGCCGAGCGCCAAGCCGAGCGTGAAGCCGAGCGCGAAGCCCTCCGCGCCGCCGGCGTCGCGTCCGGCCGCCTCGGTGAGCCCGTCGAAGCGGCCGCCTTCGCCCACCCCGTCGCGGGCGAAGCCGTCGCCGCCGCCTTCGCCCGCGCCGGCGGAGGGGTTCCGGCTGGCGTCGCTCGGGCACGCGCCGTTGGGCTCGCACACCGGTCCCGAGGTGGAGACGTGGCGCAGCAGCTGGGTGTGGCAGCGGTGGGGGTTGGAGGTCGGGGGGCGGCGGTTCGCGCAGGGGATCACCGTCCACTCCCGTTCCTCGGTGGAGATCACCCTCAACCGGCAGTGCGCGAGCTTCTCGGCGCGGGCCGGTGTGGACGGGCTGTCGCTGCTGACCGACGGCCGGCTCCGCTTCTCCGTCTACGCGGACGGGCAGCGGCTGTGGCGCTCCGAGGCGCTCGGGTACGGGGACCTGCCCGCGGCCGTGGCGGTGCCGCTGACCGGACGGAAAAGCGTACGGCTGGTGGTGGAGCAGGTCGGGCAGGGGCACCTGCCGACGCTGGCGAGCTGGGCGGACGCGGTGATCAGCTGCCGCTGAGCCCGGCGGCGGCGCCGAGCCCGGCGGCGACCGCGAGTTCGGCGGCGACGTCGGCCGGTGCGAGGCGCTGCCCGGCCCGGTGGGCGCGTTCGTGCGCGGCCGGGCCGAGGACGGCGAGGTGCGGGCCGGGAGGTCCTTCACGACGACCCGCTCCGGCACCGACCGGGGTCGTCGCCGCGCCAGGCGCCGGCGGCCGCGAGGGCCCGTACGCTCTCGGCCGCGCGGCCCGCGTCGGCCAGCAGCAGCGCCGCCGTCTCGGCCATCCCGGCGAGGACGCGCTCGGCGCAGCGGGCGGTGACGGCCGTCGCGAAGGCGGGGGCGATGGTGGCGAGTCCGGCCTCGGGGCCGTGGTCGTGGGCGGCGAGGAGGGCCTGTACGACCTCCAGTGCGGCGTCGAACTGCGGGGGCGGAGTGACGCGGTCGGCCTCACCGCGGGCCCGGGTGCAGTCGCCTCGGGCCGCCTCGACGTCACCGCGCCCCAGGGCGAGCAGGGAGCGCAGCAGGTAGATGAAGGAGCGGGCGTCGTACACCCCGCCGTACAGCTCGCACTCGGCGTCGGCCTTCTCCAGGAGCCGCGCGGCCTCCTCGTAGTCGCCCTCGCAGTAGTACGTCTCCGCGATGCGGGCGATGGCGAAGGGGGCCTCGGTGTGGGCCCCGACCTCGTGGGCCAGGCGCAGGCATTCCTCGTACTCGGCGCGGGCGTCGGCGTGGCGGCCGCGGGAGAGGGCTGCCTCGCCGGCGGCGCTGGCGACCTGGGCGCGCGTCCAGCGGTCGCCGGTGCGGTGGGCGATCTCGTGCAGCTCGGCGAGGTCGGCGTCGATGGTGGGCAGGCCGCCGGTGAGGTCGATGGCGACGTGGGTGCGGAGCATGAGGGTGATGCCGAGTTCCCAGTCGCCGGCGTGGCGGCGGCAGTTCTCCACGGAGATGTCGAGGTTCGCGTGGAAGTCGCTGGTGTCGCCGGTGAGGAAGGAGGTCGTGGGCCAGAGCATGCCGGGGAAGCGGGTGGTCTCCGGGGAGCCGTGGCGAAAGGTTTCCTTGATCCGGTCGGCGAGGGCGATGTGCTCGGGGGTCCGGAACTCCTCGAAGGAGCGGCTCTCGGAGGACAGGAACATGCGCAGGACCTGGAGGCGTACGAAGGCCCAGTACGCGGTCGAACCCTCCGGCGGGTCGGGCGGGGTGAGGGCGAGCGCGCGGGCGGTCCACTCGGCGCCCTCCTCGCGGTAGTTGCGCAGCCACCAGAACCAGCCGAGGGCGAGGGCCAGGCGCCGGGCGGTCTCGGGGTCGGGGTCGCTCTCGTCGGTGGTGGAGTGGAGGGCCGAGCGGAGGTTGTCGAGTTCGGTCTCGACGCGGCGGATCCACGGGAGCTGTTCGGCGGAGCGGAGTTTCGGCTCCGCCTCCTCGGCGAGGGCGAGGTAGTGCGCGCGGTGGCGCCGGCGGGCGGTGCGGGCGGCGGCCGGGTCGGTGGCGGCGTACGCGGCGAGGCGCTCGGCGGCGTACTCGTGGATGGTCTCCAGCATCCGGTAGCGCATGCCGTCGGGGCCGGGCTCGGCGACGACGAGGGACTTGTCCACGAGGGAGCCGAGGACGTCCGCGACCTCGTACGACGGGTCGGCGCAGACGGCCTCGGCGGCCGGTAGATCGCAGCCGCCGGCGAAGACGGACAGGCGGGTGAGGACGGCGCGTTCGGGGGTGTCGAGGAGGTCCCAGGACCAGTCCACGACCGCGCGCAGCGTCTGTTGGCGGGGCAGGAGGGTGCGGGCGCCGCCGGTCAGGAGCCGGAAGCGGTCGTCGAGGCGGTCGGCGATCTGGCGCGGGGTGAGGAGGCGCAGGCGGGCGGCGGCCAGCTCGATGGCCAGCGGCAGCCCGTCGAGGCGGGCGCAGATCTCGGCGACGGCCGACGGGTCCTCGGCGATGGTGAACCCGGGACGGGCGGCGGCGGCCCGGTCGGCGAAGAGGCGGTGCGCGGGGGCGGGTGGCAGGGGTTCGACGGGGCGCAGGAACTCCCCGGGAACGCCCAGGGGTTCGCGGCTGGTGGCCAGGATCCGCACGCCGGGGCAGTGGGTGAGGAGGCGTTCGGCGAGCTCGGCGGCGGCGCCGATGACGTGCTCGCAGTTGTCCAGGACGAGCAGCAGGCGGCGGTGCGCGCAGTACTCGACGAGGAGGGTGGTCGGGTCCTCGGCCGGGGTCTTCTCGCGGGCGACGAGGGTGTTCTCGCGCAGGCCGAGCGCGCTGAGGACGGCGCCCGGGACGGCGGCGGGGTGGTCGAGGCGGGCCAGCTCGACCAGCCAGCCGGACTCGGGCTGATCGGCGGCCGCGTGCTCGGCGAGGCGGGTCTTTCCGGAGCCGCCGGGGCCGGTGAGGGTGATGAGGCGGAGGTGGGTGAGGTCGCCGGCGAGGGCGGCGAGTTCGGGCTCGCGGCCGACGAAGGAGGTGAGGCGGGGGCGGAGGTTGCCGCGAGGGTGTGGGGGGTGGAGGTGGGGGGCGGGTTCCGGCGGGGCGCGGGCGCGGCGGCGGGCGCGGGCGCGGGCTGGAGGAGTTCCGCGTGCAGGGCGCGCAGTTCCGGGCCGGGGTCGGTGCCGAGGGTGTCGGCGAGGAGGGCGCGGGTGCGCTCGTAGGCGGCGAGGGCGTCGGCGGGGCGTCCCGCCGCACGGAGCGCGCGCAGCTGCTGGGCGCGGAGGGGTTCGTCGTACGGGTTCTCGTGGATCAGTGCCTCGATCTCCGGGAGGAGTCCGGCCGGGGCGGGGGCGGCGGGGCTCCCGAGGCTGCGCAGGTCGGCCTCGATGCGGTCGCGCAGGGCGGCGGCGCGGCGTGCCTCGGGGGCGGAGGCGTAGGCGGTGCGGGCGGGTTCGGGGAGGTCGGCGAGGGCGGGGCCGCGCCACAGGGCGAGGGCCTCGCGGAGGCGCCGGCGGCGGTGGCGGGGTCGGTGGGGAGCAGTCGGGCGCCGTGGGCGGCCAGGCGGGTGAAGCGGTGGAGGTCGACGTCGTCGCGGGCGGCGGCGAGGCGGTAGCCGCCGGTGGGGTCGGCGGTGACGGCCTCGCGGGAGCCGAGGGTGCGGCGCAGGCGGGAGACGAGGGCCTGGAGGGCGGCGGGGGCGTCCTGGGGCGGGTCGTCGCCCCAGACCTCGTCGACCAGGGCGGCGACGGGGGCGGCGGCGGGGGCGCCGGCGCGGAGGGCGAGGGCGGTGAGGAGCGCGCGCAGGCGGGCGCCGCCTAGGGGGAGGGGGGCGCCGGTCTCGTCACGTGCCTCGGTGACGCCGAGGATGAGGTACCGCACCGGGTCAGTTTGCCTTGTGGCGGGGGTGGGGTGCGCGGGGTTTTGGGGTGGGGCCGCTGCGCGGGGCTTCTCCCCGCCCCGCCCTTTCACCGTTCCCCGGAGGCTCGTCCCCGGACCCCCGCGCCTCAAACGCCGGCGGGGCTGGAGGGGTGGGGTGGGTGGGGCCCCGCGCCGCGAGCGGCGGTGAGGCGGGGAAGGGGTGGGGTGCGGCGGCCCCCCACGGGCGGAGCGCCGCGCCTCGGCGGCGGGGGGAAAGGGTGGGGCGGGCGGGCGCCGGAGCGGGCGGCGGGGCCCGCGCCGCGAGCCGCGGCGAGGCGGGGAAGGGTGGGGCCGCCCGCCACGGGGCTTCGCGCGGGTCAGGCGGCGGGGAAGGGGTGGGGCGGGCGCTGGAGCGGCAGCGGGCCTCCGCCACGAGCGGGGAAGGGTGGGGCGGCCTGCCACGGGAGTCGCGCGCCTCAGGCGGCGGCGGGAAAGGGTGGGGCGGGCGGGCGCCGGAGCGGGCGGCGGGGCCCGCGCCGCGAGCCGCGGCGAGGCGGGGAAGGGGTGGGGCCGCCCGCCACGGGGGCTTCGCGCGCGTCAGGCGGCGGGGGGAAGGGGGTGGGGTGGGGCGGCCCGCCACGGGCGTAGCCCCCTCAGGCGGCGGCGGGGGCGGGTGGATCAGCGGGCCGTCAGGCGGGGGAGGTGGGACGGGGGGTGGGGGAAGGCGCGGCGGCGGGGGGTGGTGGTGCCCGTCCAGCAGGTGCCTCGGCGGGAGAGGAGGCGGCGGAGCCACAGTTCCATCGAGACGAGTTCCGCGAGGCCGTCGAGGGGGACGGGCAGGCCTTCGGCGGCGTCGGTCAGGGCCTGGCGGACGGCCCGGGTGTCGATGAGTCCGGCGTCGGCGAGCAGCGGGGCGTGGAAGAGGGCGAGCAGCTCGGGCAGGGCGGCGCGCAGCCCGAGCCGGGTGGCGGTCTCGTTCGGGGTGTGGGTGGTGGCGCCCCAGCCGGGCGGCAGTTCCCGTACCCCGGCGGAGGCGAGGACGCCGCGCAGGATCGCGGCGCGGGCCCCGGGTTGCACCCGTAGGGACTCGGGCAGGGCGCGGGCGGCCCGTACGACCTGGTTGTCGAGGAACGGGGCGTGCAGGCGCTGGCTGCGGACCTCGACGGCCTGCTCGAAGACCCGGTGGTCGGCCGCGTGGCGGGCCAGCACCGCGCGGGCGCGGGCCTCGCCGGGGCGCAGGGACAGCGGTGGGCGGCCCGCGGCGGCGGCGAGACGGATCGATACTTCCGCGAGGGCTTCGCCGGTGAGCCAGCGCGCCGCGGGTCCGGGCCGGGACCACGTCAGGGCGGCGAGCGAGGCGTCGACCGGCCCGGTGGGTCCGGCGCCGACGCCGGCGCCCACGCCGCCTTCGCGCAGGCGGGCCGCGGCGGCCTCGATGCCCGCGCGGTACGGCGTACGGGCGAGGCGGCGGGCGGCGGAGTAGACGGAGAAGGGGACGAGGAGGGGCCCCTCGGGCGCGGAGCGGGCGAGGGCGGCGACGGGGCGCAGCAGGTGGCGGCGTCTGCGGTCGAGGAGCAGGTCGGCCATGCGGGCGGGGTGGGCGTCGAGGACCTGGCGGGCTCCGTGGCCGGTGAAGTGGTCGGCGGAGCCGGCGGCGAGGCGGCGGCGTTCGCGGGCGGCGGAGACGAGGGAGGGGCCGGGTTCGTCGGTGAGGGGGCCGTCGAGTTCGGCGTAGGGGAGGGCCTCGGCGGCGGCGGCCACGACGACGTGGTGCAGGCGGGGGTCGGCGGCGATGGCGTGGGCGCGTTCGAGTTCGGGTTCGCGGCCCTGGGGGGTGGCGAGGTCGTTGAAGGTGACGGCGAGGAGGCGGGAGCCGCTGCCGGGCAGGGTGCCGGGGGCGCCGGGCAGGCCTGCGGCGAGCAGGGCGAGCGTCGCGGAGGCGCTGCCGCCCGACAGGTCGGCGCCGACGCCGGGCGCGGGGGCGCCCCGGGCGGCGCGCCGGTCGGCGGGGCCCATTCCGGGCACGGGTCCGGGGTCGGGGGCGAGGGTCTCGGGGGCATGCCGGGGAGCCGTGAGCCGGGCGCGCACCGCGTCGACCAACGCTTCCCGTACGCCCTCGACCGCCCCCTCGGGGTCGGCCTCGGGGGCGGCGACGGCGAGGGAGGCGACGGGCTCGTAGCCGGTGATCTCGCGGGAGCCCTCGCGCAGGATCAGGGTGTGGCCGGGCGGGATGCGCCGGACTCCGACGTACGGGGTGCCGTCGCCGAGGGCTTCGGGGCTGTCGGGGCAGGCCAGCAGGGCGGCGAGGTGGCCGATGTCGAGCTGCGCCTCGATGAGGTCGGCGAGGGGGAGGGCGGCGGTGGCGTACGCGGTGCCGCCCGCCCAGGGGGTGTAGAAGACGGGGCGGGCGCCCGCGAGGTCGCCGAGGACGGTGATGCGGCGGCCGGCCTGGACGACGGCCGTGTAGCTGCCGGACCACTCGGTGAGGTGGCGCAGGGCGCCGCCGCGCGCGGCGTACAGGGCGCGGCGCAGTTCGGCGTCGGTGGCGCCGCAGCAGCCGAGGACGGCGAGGCGGGTGAAGGGGTCCGCGGGGTCGGCGGTGACGGTGCGGATCTCGTCGGGGCGCCAGTCGCCGACGGCCCAGAGGGGGTCGGGGTCGCCCCACAGGAGTTGCGCGCCGACGGGGTGGACGGTGCGTTCCGCGTCCGGGGCGGCCGGATCGTCGGGGTGGGCGGCGTCGGCGAGGCCGCCGCGCGGGGGGTCGGCGTAGGGGCCGTAACCGGACGGGCCGTAACCGGACGGGCCGTAACCGGAGGCGCCGTAACCGGACGGGCCGTGGCCGGTCGGGCCCGATACGCCCGCGCCGTGCGCCGCGGGGCCCCCGGATACGCGTCCGGCCGTGCCGAAGTTCGCGGCGATACTGCTCCACCCGACCAACCAGCGCACCGCCGCCTCCCCCAGCCCGTGGGCACATGACCGGGGCAACGGACGGCACGGACGTGACGGTCAGCGCGAAGGGCGCGGCCGGCGGGGCCCCGAGTGGCTCGGGTCCCATGCTGCCACGAGACGGGCGTGCGAGAGTGGCTTCGGGGGGCGCACATGTAAACGAACACGCCCCGGCCATGCGGTATTTGGCGTTCCGTTCCCACCGCCCCATAGGCCGATTTCAGCCATTTTTCGGCGGCCCGACCCCGCGCCCGGCCGCTCGTTCAGGTCAGTGCGCGGCGCGCGGTCCGGGAGGCGGTTTCCACCCCCCGGACCGTTCCGCCACCCGCGGGGATTGAGGCAGCGGCATCCCCCGGCCCACCGGATCCACTCGGAGGGCCGACCCACGCACCGCACATCGAATCGCCGGGCCCCGGGAGCGGCCAGAGCGCACGGCCGGGCGCACGGCCACACGGCCGGAGCACGCGGCGGGAGGTGCGCCCCGGGTACGGGCCCCCGCTTGCCCGTACATACGGACAACAATCCCGCCATACGGAAGTCGAGGCCTTAACGCTTGGGAGGCGGGGAACTACGCTGGGTTTACGAAATGCCGGGCGCCTATGCCCCGGCGGCGTCTGCGTTCCGCGTGTGACGAGGGGTGGCGCATGTCCAGGGAGCTCCGCGAGCCCAACGAGAAGCTCGGCGCCGTCCTCGCCCTCGCCGGCATCAGCAACGCCGGCCTGGCCAGGCGGGTGAACGACCTCGGCGCGCAGCGCGGGCTGACGCTGCGGTATGACAAGACCTCGGTCGCCCGGTGGGTGTCGAAGGGGATGGTGCCGCAGGGCGCGGCCCCGCACCTGATCGCCGCCGCCATCGGGGCGAAGCTGGGGCGGCCGGTGCCGCTGCACGAGATCGGGTTGGCGGACGCCGACCCCGCGCCGGAGGTGGGTCTGGCCTTCCCGCGCGACGTCGGGGCGGCGGTGCGTTCGGCGACGGACCTGTACCGGTTGGACCTCGCGGGGCGTCGTGGGGGTGGCGGGATCTGGCAGTCGCTCGCCGGTTCCTTCTCGGTGTCGGCGTACGCGACGCCCGCGTCGCGCTGGCTGATATCTCCCGCCGACAGCTCGGTGGCGCGCGAGCCCGCGGGGGCGCCGCAGCAGCGGCACGCTCAGCCGCACGCATCCGCATCCGCGCCGGAGCAGCCGCAGCAGGCCGCCGCCCGCCCGGCCTCCGCGTCGACGGCCGCCGTCGGGCGCGGCGCCGCACCGTCCCGCGCCGTGTCGTCGCGGCAGTCCGCCCCGCCGCGGCAGTCCGCCGTTGTCCCCGCTCAGGGCCTTGTGCCCGCCCAGCCCGGACCCGAAACCGGGCAGCCCCCGCCCGCGCACGCCCCCTCCCCCTCCCCCGCTCCGGCGCCCGCGGCGCTCACGAGCCTGTCGTCGGACGCCTCCCCGCAGCGCGTGGGCCACAGCGACGTGACGAAGCTGCGCGAGGCGGCCGAGGACGCGCGCCGCTGGGACTCCAAGTACGGCGGCGGGGACTGGCGTTCGTCGATGGTGCCCGAGTGCCTGCGGGTGGACGCGGCGCCGCTGCTGCTCGGCTCCTACACGGACGAGGTGGGGCGCGCGCTGTTCGGGGCCACCGCCGAACTGACCCGGCTCGCCGGCTGGATGGCCTTCGACACCGGCCAGCAGGAGGCGGCCCAGCGGTACTACATCCAGGCCCTGCGCCTGGCCCGCGCGGCCGCCGACGTACCGCTCGGCGGGTACGTCCTGGCCTCCATGTCCCTCCAGGCCACCTACCGCGACTTCCCCGACGAGGGCGTGGATCTCGCCCAGGCCGCCGTCGAGCGCAACCGGGGCCTCGCCACCGCCCGCACCATGAGCTTCTTCCGCCTCGTCGAAGCCCGCGCCCACGCCAAGGCGGGCGACTCGGTCGCCGCCGGCGCGGCGCTGCGGGCGGCCGAGGGCTGGCTGGAACGCTCCCGGGAGGGGGACGCGGATCCGAGCTGGCTCGGTTTCTACTCGTACGACCGTTTCGCGGCGGATGCGGCGGAATGCTACCGGGACCTGAAACTCCCGCGTCAGGTCCGCCGGTTCACCGAGCAGGCCCTCTCCCGCCCCACGGAGGAGTACGTACGCTCCCACGGACTGCGGCTGGTCGTCAGCGCGGTCGCCGAGCTGGAGTCGGGCAACCTCGACGCGGCGTGCGCGGCCGGCACCCGGGCCGTGGAGGTCGCGGGCCGCATCTCCTCGGCGCGCACGAACGAGTACGTACGGGACCTGCTGCACCGGCTCGAACCGTACGGGGACGAACCGCGCGTCGCGGAGCTGCGCGAGCGGGCCCGGCCGCTGCTGGTGGCCCCCGCGTAGCCTCGCTGTCGGTGGCGGGGTGCAGTATGCAGGGGTGGGAGGTGTCAGCGTGGACTGCGACGTGCTGGTGATCGGGGGCGGGATCGTCGGCCTGTCGACGGCGCATGCCCTGTCGCGGCTGGCTCCGGGGACCCGGGTGACCGTCCTGGAGAAGGAGCCGGGCCCGGCCCGTCACCAGACGGGCCGCAACAGCGGGGTCATCCACAGCGGGATCTACTACCGTCCGGGCTCGCTGAAGGCCCGCTTCGCGGTGCGCGGGGCCGCCGAGATGGTCAAGTTCTGCGCGGAGCACGACATCCCGCACGAGGTGACCGGCAAGCTGATCGTGGCCACCGAGCGGTCGGAGCTGCCGCGTCTGCACTCCCTCGTCCAGCGCGGCCGGGAGAACGGCATTCCGGTGCGCGAGCTGGGTCCGGCGCAGATCGCGGAGTACGAGCCGGAGATCCGCGGCCTCGCCGCGATCCACGTCGCCACCACCGGCATCGTCGACTACGGGCGGGTGGCCGCGCAGTTGGCGGAGTCCTCGGGCGCGGAGGTGCTCTACGGCGCGGAGGTCGACCTGATCTCCCGCCGCCCGTCCGCCGTCGCGGTCCGCACCACCTCCGGACTGGTCGTCCGGGCGCGGGTACTGGTGAACTGCGCGGGCCTGCAGTGCGACCGGATCGCCCGCCTGGCCGGGGACGACCCGGGCATGCGGATCATCCCGTTCCGGGGTGAGTACCACGACCTGGCCCGCCCGGAGCTGGTCCGGGGCCTGGTCTACCCGGTGCCGGACCCGGCGTTCCCCTTCCTGGGCGTCCACCTCACGCGGGGCATCGGCGGCGGCGTCCACGTCGGCCCGAACGCGGTGCCCGCGCTGGCCCGCGAGGGCTACGGCTGGGGCACGATCCGCCCCCGCGACCTCGCCGACGAGCTGACCTGGCCGGGCTCCTGGCGGATGGCCGGCCGCCACTGGCGGTACGGGGCCGGAGAGATCCACCGCTCGCTGTCGAAGCGGGCCTTCACCGAGGCGGTACGCCGCCTGCTGCCGGCCGTCACGGAGGCGGACCTGACGCCCGCCAAGGCCGGCGTGCGCGCGCAGGCGGTCCTGCGGGACGGCACCCTGGTGGACGACTTCCTCATCCGGGAGGCCCCGCGCACGGTCCACGTCCTCAACGCCCCCTCCCCGGCAGCCACCGCGTCCCTCCCGATCGGCCAGGAGATCGCCACCCGCACCCTCCACCACCTCACCACCGCCTGACCCCCGACAGTGGCTTCGCGCAGCGGCGCCCCCGCACCCCCCGTCGTAGAATCTCCGCATTGTGTCTGAGCCCCTGAACCCCCAGCCCAGCCTCCCCGCCACCCCGCCGGAGGCCACCGCGCCGGAGGCGACCGCCTACGTGCCCCCCAAGTGGCGCACCGAGCCCCGCTTCCCCGACGGCCCCGCGCCCGACCCCGCCGGGTCGCACCACGAGCGCCGCATCCGCAGCTTCCAGCCGCGGCGCAGCCGTGTGACCACCGGCCAGGGCGAGGCGCTGAAGCGGCTCTGGGGCACCTGGGGCCTCGACATCGACGGCCACGAGGTCATCGACCTGAAGAAGCTCTTCGACGGCCTGCCCGTGGTCCTGGAGATCGGCTTCGGCATGGGCGAGGCCACCGCGCAGATGGCCGCCGCCGACCCCACGATCGGCATCCTCGCCGCCGACGTGCACACCCCCGGCCAGGGCAACCTCCTCGCCCTCGCGGAGCGCAACGGCCTCACCAACATCCGTGTGGCGAACGGCGACGCGATCATCCTGCTCCGCGAGATGCTCCCGCCCGCCTCCCTCGCCGGCATGCGCGTGTACTTCCCGGACCCGTGGCCCAAGGCCCGCCACCACAAGCGGCGGCTGATCCAGCCCGAGTTCCTCGACCTGGCCGCGACCCGGCTGGCGCCGGGCGCGATCCTGCACTGCGCGACCGACTGGGAGGACTACGCCGAGCAGATGCTCGAAGTCCTCACGGCGCACCCGGCGTTCGAGAACACCGTGGCGGACGGCGGCTACGCGCCCCGCCCCGACTTCCGGCCCCTGACCCGCTTCGAGGGCCAGGGCCTGGACAAGGGGCACGTCGTCCACGACCTCCTCTTCGCACGCAAGGCCGAGCCTTCCCCCGAGTCCGCTACGGACTGAGGAACGTCACTCCCCGTGTCAGACCCGCTCGGTAGGGTCATCATGTGTACCGAGCGCTCCGTGGTGTGCTCGCACGCCCGTCGGGCAGGGCCCGTACGTGCGTGCTGGTCATCCTGCTCACCGCGACGGGGATCGCGATCCTCGAACTCGTCCGCCAGGAGACCGGCACCGCCGGTTTCTTCGTCGGTCTCGGCCTGGCCCTGTTGCCGGTGCCGCCCTTGATGGCGGCCTTCCGGTGGCTCGGCCGGGCCGCGCCCGGTCCCTGGCGCCGGCTGCTGCTCTGCTTCGGGTGGGGGGCGTGCACCGCCGCGTTGATCGCGATACTGGCCAACAGCTTCGCCACGGAGTGGATCGCCGCGGCCACCGCCGACCCCTCCGACGCCGATCAGCTCGGCTCGGTGGCGATCGCGCCCGTCGTGGAGGAGACCGCCAAGGCCGCCGCCCTGCTGCTGGTCTTCGTCTTCCGAAGACGACAGTTCACCGGCCCCGCCGACGGCTTCGTGCTCGCCGGGTTCACGGCGACCGGCTTCGCCTTCACCGAGAACATCCTCTACCTGGGCACCGCCTTCGACGAGGACCGCGCCAACGGCACCGGGGTACTGGACTCGCTGACGGCGGCGACGTTCTTCGTGCGGGCCGTGATGTCGCCGTTCGCGCACCCGCTCTTCACCGTGCTGACCGGCCTCGGCTTCGGCGCCGCCGCGCTCGCCGCCGGCCGTGCGCGCCGGGCCGGCCTGCCCCTGCTGGGCCTGGGCCTGGCCATGGGCGCGCACGCGCTGTGGAACGGCTCGTCCCATTTCGGGGAGTACGGGTTCTACGTGGTCTACGGCTGCGTGATGGTCCCGGCGTTCGGGCTGCTGCTGTGGCTCGCCGTGCGCATCCGGCGTCAGCGCCTGCGCGCCGTCGCCGCCGAGCTGGCGGTGTACGCGCGCGCGGGTTGGCTCCGTCCGGCGGAGGTACCGGCTCTGGCTTCGGTGCCGGCGCGCTCGCTGGCGCGGGCTCTGGCCCGCCGCACCGGCGGCCGCCCCGCCGCCCGTGCGGTGTCCCGCTACGCGGCGGACGCCACGGCCCTGGCCCTGCTGCGCCGGCACGCCCGGCACGCGGGTCCGGGCCGGGAGGCCGACTTCGTCGAGCGGGAGCGGGAGTTGCTGAACGCGCTCTGGCGGCGTCAGGCGACGGCCGGCCCCGTACTGGCCCGCGCGGCGGTCCTGGAGGAACTGCTGCCCCGACGCCCCTACCCACAGCCGCCACCCGCGGTCCGGGGCCCCGTACGCGTCCCGGCGCCGCTCCTGCCCGCCCCGAGACGGCCGGGCCTCGCCGACCTGACCGCTCCCGAACCGGCTTAGGGGGTGTCCGGCTAGACGCTGAGGCCCTTGGAGTTCAGCCACCCCAGGGGGTCGATCGTGGAGCCGCCCTTGCGGACCTCAAGGTGCAGGTGGGCGCCGGTGACGTTGCCCGTCGCGCCGACCCGGCCGATGGTCTCGCCCGCGCCCACCGCCCCGGAGGTCACCGACATCGAGGACAGGTGGCAGTACCAGACCTCGGTGCCGTCGTCGAGCTGGAGGACGATGCGGTAGCCGTACGCGCCGGACCAGCCCGCCGAGATGACCTTTCCGCTGCCGACGGCCTTGACGGGGGTCCCCGTCGGGGCCGCGAAGTCGAGGCCCGTGTGGTAGCCGGAGGACCACATCGAGCCGGCGGCCCCGTAGTACGAGGTGAGGGTGTACGAGGAGGTCGGCAGGACGTAGCCGCCCGACGACTTCCCGCTCCCCGTCGAGCCCCCGCCGGACGGCGCGGCCGGCTTCGCCGCAGCCGCCTGCGCGGCGGCGGCCTCGTCCGCGGCGGCCTTGTCGGCAGCCGCCTTCTCGGCGGTCGCGCGGGCCTCCTCGGCCTCCTTGTCGGCGGCTTCCTTCTGGCTGCGGGCCTCCTGCGCGGCGGCCTCACGCGCGGCCCGCTCGGCCTCGGCGCGGGCCTGGGACTCGGCGGCGTCCTGCTGGGACTCGGCCTGGAGGAGGATGCGGTTGCGCAGCGCCTCGCCGGCGTCGGCCTGCCCCCGGTCCTGCCCGTCGGCCTGGCGGGGGATCTCGGCGGTCCGCTGAGCGCCCGTCCCGGCGTCATCGGACCGCGCCTCGTTCCCGCCGCCGAGCAGGTCGGGCAGCGAGGGCACGGATATGGCGACCTGGGGCCGGTCCTGCGCGGTCGCGATGCCACCGGCGCCCACCGCCGCGATCACGCCGACGCCCAGCACGGTGGAGCTGCGGGCGAGTCCGCCGCGCGCCTTCATGACGCGGTGCTTACCGCGCGGGGGACGCGCGGAGTCCTCGGTGGGGTTCCACTCGCCCCAGGCTCCCGCGGTGGGCGTCTCCTGGACGTCGATGCCTTCAGGGGCAGGCGAGTTGGAGGCCACCGGGGCACACTCCTCATGGGGGGATCGCGCACGGTGCCGTCTCTTGCGACGGCTGGGACGACCGCGCTGCGTTATCGAAAGGTAATAGACGTGGGGGAGTGATTCCAAGCTGTTGCGACTGATCGTTAACGCCAATCGGCCACGCACCGCACAGTTTTGGCCGGGACATCCGCGACATCGCCCCACCAACGCTCCCAAAAGACGGCCGAATCCCGTCTCACTTCAGCCACACGCGTCTGATGACGATTCGTCAAGACCCTCGCTCAGCGCACTGCGCGCACCACGTACCGTGACGTGATCTCAGGTCTCGTCCCGCCGCACCACCGCGACGGTGCGCCGCCGCTCCGGCTGCCTCTCCCCCGGCCGCCCCAGCGCCAGCAGCGCCATGTCGTCGGTCGCGCCGCCGCCCGTGTGTCTGCGCACGTCGGTGGTGAGCGCGTCGAGCAGCCCGTCCGGCCCCGGGAACACCCGCCCGCGCAGCCGGGCCGCCGGATCGTAGAAGGCCCCTACGGTGTCCCGTGCCTCCGTCAGACCGTCCGTGAACAGCAGCAGCGTGCTGCCCGCCGGGAACGCCCACTCCTCGACGCGGTCCGACAGGCCCGCCGACAATTCCCCCAGGCCCAGCGGCAGCGCCGGCTCGGCCGGGGCCAACACCTCCAGCCCGCCGTCCGCGTACAGCAACAACGGCTCCGGATGCCCCCGGTTGACCACCCGCAGCGACCGCGCCCCTGGCGGAACCTCACCGAGCACGCACGTCGTGAACCCCTCCACCGCGTCCAGCCCGTCCCGCCGGGCGCTCTCCCGGGCCAGCGCCCGCTCCAGGCGACGCGCGAGCCCCTCCAAGGTCGCCTCGCCGTCCGCCGCCTCCCGGAACGCCCCCAGCACCACCGCGACGGCCTCCACGGCCCCCAGCCCCTTGCCCCGCACGTCCCCCACCGCGAGCCGGACGCCGTACGGGGTGTCCTGGACGGCGTAGAAGTCCCCGCCGATGAAGGCGTCGGCCCTGGCGGCCTCGTAGCGGGCGGAGACGTGCAGCCCGGCGATCCGCTCCATCGGCGTCGGCAGCACGGCCCGTTGGGCGGCCTCGGCGATCTCGCGCGCGGAGGCGAGCCGCTCACCGCTGCGCCGCACGACCCGGTTGATCAGCAGGGCCAGCCCCGACACGGTCAGGACGGTCACCAGCTCGGTCAGCGCCTCCGCCTGCCGGCTGGTGCCGATGTGGGCGTGCAGGGCCACCACGGCCGCCGAGGCGGCCAGACCCGTCAGGGCGGTCGCCCGGAGGGAGAAGAGGGGCGCGGCGACGAGCGGCGCGGCCGAGAAGAACGGGGAGCCGGTGAAGCGGGGCGGCGTGTTCAGGTCGAAGATCAGCCCGAGGACGATCAGCGTCAGCGGCAGGGCTCGGACCACCCGCCGGGCCGCGCCACCGGCGGTGGTGCGTGCGTCGTGTCCCTGCCGACCCAGCCCCACCACGCTGCTCTCCTGCCGCCGGTCCCGCCTCGCCCCCTCCAGGCTGGCGGCACGCACCCTCGTACGGCGACCCGACCAATCCGATCGAGTGACGGCACGCCCGCCCCGCACCGGAACGAACGGATACGACGAAGGCCCGGTTCCATGAAAGGAACCGGGCCTTCGTCTTCAGTAGCGGGGACAGGATTTGAACCTGCGACCTCTGGGTTATGAGCCCAGCGAGCTACCGAGCTGCTCCACCCCGCGTCGGTAAACCCAACTCTACGTCATCCGGGGGACCCCCATCGCCAATTAACGCCCCCACCACCCCCCAAACCCCTATAACCGCAGGTCACAGCCCTGCAAACCGACTTACGAGCTGCCGGGAGGGGTGGTTGAGGGGTGGGGGCCGGCTTCGCGCGTCAGGTGTTGGGTGCGGCGCCGCTGATGTCGGCCAGGGCCGAGGAGGGGTCGCGGTCCTGGGCGAGGTCGCCGAGGGAGACGCCGGCCGAGTGCGGATCAGCCGGCCGGCGGGCGTTCGGAGGTGAGAGTGATCAGGGCTTCCTCGGCGTCGCGGAGGGTCACCCAGCGCTCGGTGGTGTTCGACAGGACGGCCGACACCGCGGTTCCGCCGAGGGCTTCGGCGGTCTCGATGGCCTTGTCGAGGTCGGGGACGCGGAAGTGGACCTGCCAGCGCGGCCGTGCGGGGGGCGTGTGGACGGCCGCTTCGACGGGGCCGCTGTCGAGGCGGGCCACGGGCTCGCCGGCCTGTCTCAGCACGACGCGGTCGTGCTCGTAGGAGACCTCGCAGCATCCGGGGCGGCCGGTGGCCCACTCCAGCACTTCACCGTAGAAGATCGCCGCTTCGAAGGCGTCCCTGGTCCGTAGCTCCAGCCAGGCCGGCGCGTGCCCGGAGCCCACCCGCCAGTCGGCCGCGATCGGGCCTTCCCAGATCCCGAAGGCGGCGCCGTCCCGGTCGGCGACCAGGGCTCCGCGTCCGCCCGAGGCGAAGGAGACGGGGCCGACCGCGACCGTGCCGCAGCGTTCCAGGAGCCGGGCGACCGCCACGTCGGCATCGTCGACGGCGAAGTACGCCGTCCACGCCACCGGCACCGCGAAATCCCCGGCGAGCGCCCCGATGCCGGCCACCGGCCGCCCGTCGACCTCGGCGACCGTGAACGCCTCACCCAGGCGGCCGGGCCGGAAGTCCCAGCCGAGGACCGCACCGTAGAACCCTTGCGCCACGTGCAGGTCGCGAGCCATCAGGCTGACCCAGCACGGTGCGCCGAAGACCTCCCTCGTGGAAATCCCCATCACTCACGCTCCGTGCTTGCGAAGACCGGTACCGGCACCGGTACCGGTCAGGTGTGGAGGCGGCTGTTCGGGCCGTCCTGCCCGTCGGCGCTCTCGTCGTTGAACCAGTAGTCACCCGCCGCCAGGTAGCGGAAGGTGTGGGTGCGCTCCCGGGGGAGCGCCACGGTGACGGCGCGCCTGCCGTCCTTCTGCTCCCGCAGTTCATGGGCGCCGGGCCGCCAGCCGTTGAAATCACCGACGACGCTGACCGGTCCTGGCGGGGTGTCCGCCGGGAGCACGAAGGTGATCTCGGCACGGTCCTTGCGGTGCTTGCGTTCGAGCACGGGAGCCTCCTGTCGGCATGCAGGGTCGCTCACATCCTCACGCCGGGACCGCGACCGCGCACCTCGGCGGCGAAGGGCCCGGCCCACGCCGGACACCTCCCAAGGGATCGGAACCGGTGAGGTGGGGTGCCATTCCGCCAGGAGGCTCGCCGCGTCGTCGGTGAGGCGGCCCTATTGGTGGTCGAGGATGTCGCGGATCAGGCGGCGCAGGGCTTGGGTGCCGCTTCTCCGGCGGCTGTGGCGCGGACGACGGTGTCGATCAGGCGTTCCTCGCCGAACAGCTCGCCCGCGATGGAGCGGGCCTCGGTGACGCCGTCCGTGCGGATGAGGATGCGGTCGCCGGGCTCCAGCTGTGCCCGGTGGATGACGCTGGGCATCCGTGGGTCGTGGTGGGGGCGCAGACCCAGGGGGAGCTGTGCGGGCCGCCGCATCCCGCCGGGTACGACGTGCCGGTGGCGGATGATCAGCGGTGCCGGGTGCCCGCAGTTCACCCAGGTGAAGATGCCCGACACCAGGTCGAGGTCGGCGAAGACGGCCGTGAGCAGGCGGTCGGGCAGCCAGGTGAGCGCGCTGCCGCGCGGATCAGGGACGGAAGACCGTCCGGGCCGACGGTACGGGGCATCGCTGAGCAGCGTGCGCGTCAGGCGCCCGAAGTCGGCGTCATCCAGGTCCGTCACCGCCTGTCCACCCAGGGGAACAGAGTGGAGACCACGTGGTCGCGCCTACCGCCGTCCGCCTGTAACTCCAGAGTGGCACTCTTTCCGCCCCGATGCGGTTAGCGGAGGAGATCGATCCGGCTGCGGCCGAGGCGGCGGCGGGCCCGGGGCCTCGTGCCCGTTCCTCCGCGTCCCGACCGGTCATGACGGAGCGTCCGCTCACGCATCGCTCTCGCATCGCTCACGCAGGGAGCCGGGAACGACTGAGCGCCCCACCTGGCCGAAACCGGGTGGGGCGCTCAGTGCCAGGTCAGAGGGGGTACCCCTGCCCTGGCAGCGGTAGGCCATGTCGGACTCGAACCGACAACCAACGGATTAAAAGTCCGCTGCTCTGCCAATTGAGCTAATGGCCCTCCACGTGCTCACCCCAGAGCATAGCCGGAGAGGGGCTCTTGGCCGATCGGGTATCGCCGGGTGTGGCCCCGGCGGTTTCCCGCCACGGGTGGGGCACGGGGTGAAAAGGGCCGGAAACGGGCTCGGCCCCCACCGCACCGGAGTGCTGTGGGGGCCGAGTCGGCGTCAGAAGGCGCTCAGGCGTCAGCCGTTGCGCTTCCAGCGGGGCTTGTCGTCACGACGGCCGCCGAAGGAGCCGTTGGCGCCGGAGGGGCGGTTGTCGTCACGACGGCCGTAGGGGCGGTCGCCGGCGCCGCCGGAGCGGAAGCCACCGGAGGGACGGTCGTCGCGGCGGAAGCCACCACGGTCGCCACCACGGTCGTCACGGTTGAAGCCACCGGACGGACGGTCGTCGCGACGGAAACCACCACGGTCACCGCCACGGTCGTCACGACGGTCACCACCGGAACGGAAACCACCCGACGGACGGTCGTCGCGACGGAAGCCACCACGGTCGCCACCACGGTCGTCACGGTTGAAGCCACCGGACGGACGGTCGTCGCGACGGAAACCACCACGGTCACCGCCACGGTCGTCACGACGGTCACCACCGGAACGGAAACCACCCGACGGACGGTCGTCGCGACGGAAGCCACCACGGTCGCCACCACGGTCGTCACGGTTGAAGCCACCGGACGGACGGTCGTCGCGACGGAAACCACCACGGTCACCGCCACGGTCGTCACGACGGTCACCACCGGAACGGAAACCACCCGACGGACGGTCGTCACGGCGGAAGCCACCACGGTCGCCACCACGGTCATCACGGCGGTTGTCGCGACGCTCGTAGTTGCCGCGGTCGTCACGGCGCTCGAACGTGCGCTCCTGGACGACCGGCTCGGCCACGGCCGCGACGGCGGCGGCGACCTCGGCCTCGGCGGCCTCGACGACCTCGGCGACGGCGGCCTCCGGGTCCTCGCCGCGCTCACGGGCGGAACGGGCGACGAGGCGGTCGGCCTCCTCGCGCAGCTCCGCGGCGCGGCGGGTGGCGCGCTCCAGCTGCTTCGTCAGGTCGGCGACGTCGCGCTCGGCCTGCTTGGCGGCGTTGTTCGCGGAGTCGGCCTGGACCTCGGTGAGCGAACGCGCACCGGTGATCTCGGCGACCTCCGGGTCGAACGCGCCGGCGCCCTGGACGATGTGGCGCGAGGCGTCGACGCCCGCGTCCTCCATCAGGCGGAAGATCTGGCGACGCTGGTGCGGCAGGGCCAGGGAGACCACGACGCCCGACTTGCCGGCGCGGGCGGTGCGGCCCGAGCGGTGCAGGTAGTCCTTGTGGTCGCCGGCCGGGTCCACGTTCAGGACCAGGTCGATGCCGTCGACGTGGATGCCGCGGGCGGCGACGTCGGTGGCGACGAGCGCGTTGACGTAGCCGTCCTTGAAGTCCGCGAGGACGCGGGTACGGGCGCCCTGCGTCATGCCGCCGTGCAGCGCGTCGGCCTTCACGCCGGCCTCGACGAGCTGCTCGGCGATGCGGTCGGCGCCCAGCTGGGTGCGGACGAAGATGATGGTGCGGCCCTTGCGGGCGGCGATGGCGGCCGTGACGGGCGCCTTGTCCTTCGGCTTCACGACGAGGACGTGGTGCGTCATGGTCGTGACGTTGCCCTGGGCGCTGTCGACCTCGTGCGTGACGGGGTTGGTCAGGTAGCGCTTGACCAGCGTGCCGATCTCGTTCTCCATGGTGGCGGAGAAGAGCATGCGCTGGCCGCCGCCGGGGATCTGGTCGAGCAGCTCGGTGACCTCGGGCAGGAAGCCCAGGTCGGCCATCTGGTCGGCCTCGTCGAGGACGGCGACCTCGACGTTCTCCAGGGAGCAGGCGCCGCGGTTGATGATGTCGCGCAGACGGCCGGGGGTGGCGACGAGGACGTCGACGCCGCGCTCCAGGGCGTAGATCTGGTTGCCCATGGAGGTACCGCCGCAGACGACCTTCATCTTCAGGCCGAGCACGTCGCCGTACGGCTGGAGGGCGTCCGCGACCTGCATCGCCAGCTCACGCGTCGGCGTGAGGATGATCGCGCGGGGCTTCTTCTTCTCGGTGTGGCCACCGGCGAGACGCGCCAGGGTCGGCAGACCGAAGGAGAGGGTCTTGCCGGAGCCGGTGCGGCCGCGGCCGAGGATGTCCTTGCCGGCCAGGGCGTCCGGGATGGTCGCGGCCTGGATCGGGAAGGGGGCGGTGACGCCGTTCTGCGCGAGCTTGCGCACGACGCCCTCGGGCAGACCGAGGTCCGCGAAGGTGATCGTGGGCTCGGCGTCGGCGTCGCCGTCTTCGTCGTTCACGTCGCCGGTCACGTCGGCCTCAAGGGCCTCGATGATCTCGTCCGCCTCGATGGCCTCCATGGCCTCGGTGACCGCGAGGGTCTCGGCGTCGACGATGTCGTTGGTGTCGTTCTCGGGCATGACGGAACGGTCAGAACTGGAAATGGACATGCGAAATGCGAAACCTTCCGGAGTCTCGGCACGCGCCCAAACTCCGTGAATCGCAAATCGACCGCCTCAATGCGGTCAGCCACGGCTAGGGAGAGTACGCGCCACACGGCGCTCTTCGGATTCGGCGCCGGGCAATGGGATCAAACGATCTATAACCATACGCACCCTCCTGGGGGTCTGGCAAGTCCGCTCCGCCCGAACCCCCCTGAGCTGCGCAAACGACCCGTCCGCGACCGGAGGGCCACGGGGAGGAACCGCCGCGAACCCCCGCGAGCTATGCGGCCGTCCCCTGCCCGGCGGTCGGTTCGGGGGCCGGTGGAGTCGGCTCGGACGGAGTGGGTTCCGTCACAGGCGGGGTCGGCTCCACCACGGGCGGAGTGGTGGTCGAGCCGCCGGAGCCGCCCGATCCGGATCCCGATCCCGATCCTCCACCGGAACCCGACCCGCCGCCGGCTCCGGAGCCCGAGCCGGAGCCCGACCCCGAGCCGGAACCCGAGCCCCCGGCGGCCGTCCCTCCGCCGGAAGCCGAGCCGCCGCCCGACGGCGCCTGCCCCTGCCCGCCGGCCCCGCCCCCGGGGCCGGCCGACGGCGAGGGCTGTCCCGGCTTGCCCGCCGGGGCGCCCGCACTGGGCGAGGCACCGGGGGCTCCGGAGGCCTTGCCGGACTCACCGGCCTTGCCCTCCTGGTTCCCCGTACCGCCCTTGACGCCCTGCCCGTTGCCGTGGACCCCGGAGCCGTGACCACCGCTCGCGGCGCCGGCGGCGGCGCCCTTGTCACCGGCCGAGGCGGCGGGCGCGGGCTTCGCGGCGTCCTCGCCGACGCTCATGCAGCCCGCGGTCGCCGCCACCGCGAGGGCGGAGACGGCCAGTCTGAGGGAAGCGGACAAAGGGCGCACGGGGGCACCTCCGGAACACTGCGGCGGGGTCCGCGTTGGGCGGGTCAATGAGCCCAACTCCCTTTACCCCGTAAGAGACACGCCCTTACCCGAACAGCTCCCGCGCCACCCGCGCACCGAGATGGACGGCACCCAGTCCGACCAGCACCGACGCCGTCACGTTCGCGGCGGCGAGCAGGCCCCGGCCGCGCTCGGCCAGGCGCAGGGTCTCGTAGGAGAACGTCGAGTACGTGCTCAGTGCCCCGCACAGGCCGGTGCCGATCAGCGGCCCCACGAGCGAGGAGCCCGGCCCGGCCGCGCCCACCCCGGCCAGCCCCGCTCCCGCCAGGGCGCCGAGCAGCAGGCAGGCGGCGACGTTCACCGTGAAGGTGCCCCACGGGAAGAGCGAGTCGTGGCGGGCCTGCACCGCCCGGTCGGTCAGGTAGCGCAACGGCGCCCCGACGGCGGCCCCGGCGATCACCAGCAGCCAGTTCACCGCGCGAGCGCCCGGCGCGTCAGCGTCGCGGCCGCCCACACCGCGCCCAGCGCGCCGGCGACCGTGAGGACCGCGTAGGCCAGGGCCCGCCCCGCCTCGCCGGCGTCGAGCAGCCGCGAGAAGTCGAGGGCGTAGGCGGAGAAGGTCGTGAACCCGCCGAGCACCCCGGTCCCGGCGAAGGGCCGCACCAGCGGGTGGGCCCGCCCCGCGCCCTCGGCGACGAGCGCCATGAGGACGCCGATGAGCGCGCAGCCCACCACGTTGATCCACAGGGTCGTCCACGGGAAGGCCCCGGGCGCCCCGGTCGGCCACAGCAGCCCCACCCCGTACCGGGCGGCGGCGCCGACCATTCCGCCCGCCGCGACGGCCGCGAGCACCGGCCCCCGCGGCTCGGCCCGCTGCGCGGGCACGTGGAGGTCGACGTCCGGGTCGATCGGCTCGCCCACCTCCCCCTCCCCCGGACGCACGCCGGCCGTCACCCGTAGCCCAGCGCGTGCAGTCGTTCGTCGTCGATCCCGAAGTGGTGGGCGATCTCGTGCACCACGGTCACCTCCGTCTCGGTGACCACGCTCTCCCGGTCCTCGCACATCCGCAATGTGGGGTTCCGGTAGATCGTGATGCGGTCCGGGAGGACGCCGGCGTACCACTCGCCGCGCTCGGTGAGCGGGGTCCCCTCGTACAGCCCGAGCAGCTCGGGATCGTCGGTCGGCGGCTCGTCCTCGACGAACACCGCGACGTTGTCCATCAGCCGCGTGAGCTCCGGCGGAATCCGGTCCAGGGCCTCTGCGACGAGCTCCTCGAACTCCTCGCGCGTCATCTCCAGCACCCGGCCATTGTCGCTCCGGGGGAATCCGTTTTGGCGATAGCTCCTCCGATCCCATATGCTTCTCACGTCCCCGACGCGCTGGAAAGTGCCCGGCGGGCCTTTAGCCCTCATCGTCTAGTGGCCCAGGACGCCGCCCTTTCAAGGCGGTAGCACGGGTTCGAATCCCGTTGGGGGTACGCAACACCATGTGCGAGACTTGGTCTCGCACACACCAGGTCCTGTGGAGCAGTTGGTTAGCTCGCCACCCTGTCAAGGTGGAGGTCGCGGGTTCAAGTCCCGTCAGGATCGCTGAAACCGGAAACGGTTTCGTGGCTGGGTAGCTCAGTTGGTACGAGCGATCGCCTGAAAAGCGATAGGTCGCCGGTTCGACCCCGGCCCCAGCCACAGAAGGAAGGCCCCGTCCATCGGACGGGGCCTTCCGCGTTACCGGCTCTCCCGCTCGGCCGGCTCCTGCTCGGCCGGCTTCCGCTCCGCGCGGACCGCGCGCCGCCACCGGCCCAGCCCGAAGGCCAGGGCGCCGGCGGCGATCAGGGCGAGCAGCGCCCAGTCCGGTACGGCGTCCGCGAAGGAGCCCACCCAGCCCTCGACGGCGTACGAGTCGTCCACGTCGAGCAGCCCCGGCAGGGCGCTCGCGCCGTCGTACGCGAGGAAGAGCGCGCCCAGGGTGATGAAGAACAGCCCGGACAGCAGCGAGGTGCTGTGCAACTCCAGCCGGCCCAGCCGCAGCGGCCGGCCGCGCAGCCAGCGCCGGTGGCCCAGGTCGAAGCGCTCCCACAGCAGGGCGAGGACGAAGAGCGGTACGGCCATGCCCAGCGCGTAGACCGCGAGCAGCAGGCCCCCGTAGACCGGGCTGCCGCTGACGGCCGCCACCGTCAGGACGCTGCCCAGGATGGGGCCCGCGCAGAAGCCGGCCAGCCCGTAGACGGCGCCGAGCGCGTACACGGACAGGGCGGTGGTCGGGCGGATCCGCCCGGAGGCCTCGGACAGGCGCCGGGAGGCGAAGCCGAGGCCGAGGATCTGGGCGAGGCCGAGGGCGATGATCAGCCAGCCGCCGACGAGGACCAGCGTCTCGCGGTTGCCGTGGAAGAAGCGGCCCGCGAGCGAGCCGGCCGCGCCCAGCGGCACGAGGGTGGTGGCGAGGCCCGCGTAGAAGATCCCGGTGCGCGCCAGGAGGCGGGAGCGGGAGTCGATCGAGTACGCGAAGAAGGCGGGCAGCAGCAGCGCGCTGCACGGGCTGAGCAGGGCGAGGAGGCCGCCCGTGAAGGCGGCGAGGTAGCCGATGCCGGTCACGGGCGGCCCTCCGCCTTCGCCGCGGCCTTCGCCCGGTCGATGGCGGCGGTGAAGGCCTCCAGGGGCTGGGCGCCGGCGAGGGGGCGGCCGTTGACGAGGAAGGAGGGGGTGGACTGGACACCGATGCGGTAGCCCTCCTCCTGGTCCTTCTTCAGGGCGGCGGCCGCCGCCTCGCCGGCCATGTCGGCCTTGAACCGCTCCAGGTCGGGGACGCCGGCCTCGCGGGCGAGTTCGATCAGGCGCTCGGGGCCGAAGCCCTTCTCCTTCGCGCCCTCGGCGTACGCGGCTTCGTGGAAGGCGGAGAACCGGTCCTGGAGCCCGGCCGCCCAGGCGGCCTTGGCGGCGGCCTCGGACTCGGCGCCGAAGATCGGGAAGTTGCGCCACTCGATGCGCAGGGTGCCGTCCTCGACGTACTTCTTCACGAGCTCGGGCTCGGTGGCGCGGGCGAACTTGGCGCAGTAGCCGCAGCGGAAGTCGGAGTACTGGATGAGGACGACGGGGGCGTCGACGCGGCCCACGGCGAGCTTGTCGCCGGCGTCGCGTCGGGCCAGGGCCTTCAGCTCGGCGGAGGTCTCGGAGGCGGCCGAGGAGCTGGCGGAGGTGTCGGGCCGCTTGGCCTCGGGGGCGGTGGCCTGCCAGGAGACGAGGCCGAGGGCGACGGCGGCGACGGCCACACCGGCGGAGATCAGCAGGGGTTTGCGGGAGGACGCGGACATACGGGGCTCCAGAGCTGCGGAGGGGACAGGGGTACGGCGGGAGGGGGCCGTACGACCCAGGGGGTGTTTGGCGGATCAGGGTCGGACAGGCCGCGGCGTCTGGTGCGGGGCGTCGCAAGGCGCCGGAGCGTCTTGATAGCGGAGCTATCGGGACGTTTCGGCAACGCGGCGAGGCGCCGTGCCAGACGCCGCGGGCCCGGCCATGATCCGCCGGGCACCCCCTAGACCCGGAGTATCGACAGTTCCAGCGGGCCCGGGGCGGGCCGGTCGGGGCCGCGTACGAGGATCCGCAGGGGTCGCGCCGACCGCGGGCGCTGCGCCTCCGGGGCGGGGCGGCCGGCCGGGAGCTGCGCGTGGTCCTGGCCGGCGCGGGTGGGGACGGCGGGGCGGGGCCGCGCTCGACGCCGTCGGGACCGCAGGCGGGGCCCCGGCCGGTGTCCCCGTGGGCGGCGACCGGGGCGAGGTGGTCCACGGAGGCCGCGTACCGGACCGAAGGGGCCGCCGGGATCGCCGAGGCCGCCGGGGCCGCGACGGCCGGGGTCGGCGTGCCCAACAGCACCGCGATCACCGCGAACAGCGCCGCCGTCAGGCAGCACACGGAGCGGCGGCGGGACAAGGTGGGCTGCCTCTCACTGGCGCGACGGGGGGACTCGTCCCGAAATGGTACGGGGAGTCACACAAATGCGTTCGCCACCCGGCACACCCAGGTGAGATCCTCGATCAGGTATGTCTACTTCCTTCGCCGCCCTGCAGACGCTTCTCGGTGAGATCTCCCTCCGCGACGCGCACCGCCTCGGCCGCCGCCTCGAAGGCGCCCGCCGCATCCGCAAGCCCGAGGCCAAGCAGGCCGTGCTCGACGAGATCGCCGCGGAGGCCGAGAAGGCCGCCGCGCGACTGGCCGGCCGTGCCTCGCGGATGCCGGAGGTCACGTATCCCGAGAACCTGCCCGTCAGCCAGAAGAAGGACGAGATCGCCGAGGCGATACGCGACCACCAGGTCGTGATCGTCGCCGGCGAGACCGGCTCCGGCAAGACCACGCAGATCCCGAAGATCTGCATGGAGCTCGGGCGCGGCGTCCGGGGCATGATCGGGCACACCCAGCCCCGCCGGATCGCGGCCCGTACGGTCGCGGAGCGGATCGCGGAGGAGCTGAAGTCGGAGATCGGCCAAACGGTCGGCTGGAAGGTCCGTTTCACCGACCAGGTGGACCACGACGCGACCTTCGTGAAGCTGATGACGGACGGCATCCTGCTCGCCGAGATCCAGACGGACCGCGAGCTGCGCGCCTACGACACGATCATCATCGACGAGGCCCACGAGCGCTCGCTCAACATCGACTTCCTGCTGGGCTACCTGGCGACGCTGCTGCCCAAGCGCCCGGACCTGAAGGTGATCATCACCTCCGCGACGATCGACCCGGAGCGCTTCTCCCGGCACTTCGGGGAGGCCCCGATCGTCGAGGTCAGCGGTCGGACGTATCCGGTGGAGGTGCGCTACCGGCCCCTCCTGGAGGACGATTCCGAGGAGAGCGACCGGGACCAGATCACCGCGATCTGCGACGCGGTCGACGAGCTCCAGGGCGAGGGCCCGGGGGACATCCTGGTCTTCCTCTCCGGTGAGCGGGAGATCCGCGACACGGCGGACGCGCTGGAGAAGAGGAAACTGCGCTTCACCGAGATCCTTCCGCTCTACGCGCGCCTTTCGCACGCCGAGCAGCACCGGGTCTTCCAACAGCACACCGGCCGGCGCATCGTCCTCGCGACCAACGTCGCCGAGACCTCCCTCACCGTCCCCGGCATCAAGTACGTGATCGACCCGGGTACGGCCCGCATCTCCCGCTACAGCCACCGCACGAAGGTCCAGCGGCTGCCGATCGAGCGGATCAGCCAGGCGAGCGCCAACCAGCGCAAGGGCCGCTGCGGCCGTACCAGCGACGGCATCTGCATCCGCCTGTACTCCGAGGACGACTTCAACGCCCGGCCGGAGTTCACGGACGCGGAGATCCTGCGGACGAACCTGGCCTCCGTCATCCTCCAGATGACCGCCGCCGGGCTCGGGGAGATCGAGAAGTTCCCCTTCATCGACCCGCCGGACCACCGCAACATCCGCGACGGCGTGCAGCTGCTCCAGGAGCTGGGCGCGCTGGACCCGTCCGAGAAGGACCACCGCAAGCGGCTCACGCCGATGGGCCGCCAGCTGTCCCAGCTGCCGGTGGACCCGCGCCTGGCCCGCATGGTGGTGGAGGCGGACAAGAACAACTGCGTCCGCGAGGTCATGGTCATCGCGGCGGCGCTGTCCATCCAGGACCCGCGCGAGCGGCCGTCGGACAAGCAGACGCAGGCGGACCAGCAGCACGCCCGGTTCAAGGACGAGACGAGCGACTTCCTGTCGTTCCTGAACATGTGGCGCTACGTCCGCGAGCAGCAGAAGGAGCGCGGCTCCTCCTCGTTCCGCCGGATGTGCAAGCAGGAGTACCTGAACTTCCTGCGGATCCGCGAGTGGCAGGACATCTACACGCAGCTGCGTACGGTCGCCAAGTCCATGGGCATCCATGTGAACGAGGCCGACGCCCCCGAGACCAGCGTGCACATCTCGCTGCTCGCCGGTCTGCTGTCGCACATCGGTCTGAAGGACACCGACAAGAACGAGTACCTGGGTGCCCGGTCGGCGAAGTTCGCGATCTTCCCGGGTTCGTCGCTGTTCAAGAAGCAGCCGAAGTTCCTCATGTCGGCGGAGCTGGTGGAGACCTCGCGGCTGTGGGCGCGGGTGAACGCCAAGGTGGAGCCCGAGTGGGTGGAGCCGCTCGCCCAGCACCTGATCAAGCGCACGTACAGCGAGCCGCACTGGGAGAAGGACCAGGCAGCCGTGATGGCGTACGAGAAGGTCACCCTCTACGGGGTGCCGATCGTCGCCCAGCGGAAGATCAACTACGGGCGGATCGACCCGGAGGTCTCGCGGGAGCTGTTCATCCGCAACGCGCTCGTCGAGGGCGACTGGCGGACGCACCACAAGTTCTACGCCGACAACCGCAAGCTCCTCACCGAGGTCGAGGAGCTGGAGAACCGGGCGCGGCGCCGGGACATCGTGGTGGACGACGAGACCCTCTTCGACTTCTACGACCAGCGGATCCCCGAACACGTGGTGTCGGGCGCGCACTTCGACTCGTGGTGGAAGCACAAGAGGCGCGAGGAGCCCGAGCTCCTCGACTTCGAGCGGGAGATGCTGCTCACCGAGAAGGCGGCCGGGGTCACCAAGGCCGACTACCCGGACAGTTGGCGGCAGGGGCAGCTGAAGTTCCGGGTGACGTACCAGTTCGAGCCGGGCGCGGACGCGGACGGCGTGACCGTGCACATCCCGCTCCAGGTGCTGAACCAGGTCACCGACGAGGGCTTCGACTGGCAGATCCCGGGCCTGCGGGAGGAGGTGGTGACGGAGCTGATCCGTTCGCTGCCCAAGCCGATCCGCCGGCACTACGTCCCCGCCCCGAACTACGCGACGCGCTTCCTGCAGACGGCGCACCCGTCGGCCTCTGGCCGTGATCAGACACAGCGCGAGCCCCTGACGGTGACCCTGGCGCGCGAGCTGCACCGGATGGTGGGGGTGCCGGTCTCGGCGGACGACTTCGACACCTCCCGCATCCCCGACCACCTGAAGATCACCTTCCGGATCGTCGACGAGCGGCGGCGCAAGCTCGCCGAGGACAAGGACCTGGAGAGCCTGCGGCTGTCGCTGAAGCCGAAGGCCCGCCAGGCCCTGTCCAAGGCCGCCGCGGCCACCGCCGAGCGCGCGGGCGGGGAGTCGCTGGAGCGCACGGGGCTGACCGACTGGACGATCGGCACGCTGACGAAGGTCTTCGAGACCCGGCGAGCGGGCCAGCCGGTGAAGGCCTACCCGGCGCTCGTGGACGAGGGGGCGAGTGTCTCCGTACGGCTCTTCGACACGGAGGCCGAGCAGCAGCGGGCGATGTGGCTCGGCACCCGCCGGCTGATCCTGCTGGGCATTCCGGTGAACCCGGCGAAGTTCGCCTCGGACAAGCTCACCAACCAGCAGAAGCTGGCCCTGTCGCGGAACCCGCACGGTTCCATCCAGGCCCTCTTCGACGACTGCGCGACGGCCGCGACCGACAAGCTGATCGCCGACCACGGCGGTCCCGCCTGGGACGAGGCGGGCTTCCGCCGGCTCTACGACGCGGTGCGGGCCGACCTGGTGGACACCACGGTGCGCACGGTGGGCCAGGTGCAGCAGGTGCTGGCCGCCTGGCAGGCCTGCGAGCGGCGGCTGAAGGCGACCAACAGCCTGGCGCTGATGGCGAACGTGGCGGACGTGAAGCAGCAGCTGGCCGCCCTGATGCCGGCGGGCTTCGTGACGCTGACCGGCCTGCGCCGGCTGCCGGACCTGATGCGCTACCTGGTGGCGATCGACCGGCGCCTCCAGCAGATGCCGACGGGCGCCCAGCGCGACACCACGCGCATGGAGAAGGTCCACGAGATGCGGGACGAGTACCTGTGGCTGCTGGAGCAGTTGCCGAAGGGGCGCCCGGTGCCGGAGGCCGTCACGGAGATCCGTTGGATGATCGAGGAACTGCGGGTCAGCTACTTCGCGCACGCGCTCGGGACGGCGTATCCGATCTCCGACAAGCGCATCGTGAAGGCGGTGGACGCGGCGGCTCCGTGATCGGGTTCGACTGCACCCCCTGAGCTGCGGTACAGTCTGATTCGCAGCCGCCGAGCGGCAGCGAATCAAGGACCTGTGGAGCAGTTGGTTAGCTCGCCACCCTGTCAAGGTGGAGGTCGCGGGTTCAAGTCCCGTCAGGTTCGCAGAAACGTCAGGGCCCGCATCCCCCAGGGGATGCGGGCCCTGACGCGTTGTCGGGTGCCGCCTTGTCGGGTGATGGCGTCGATGAGTGTCGGTGTGGGGGGTCACGCGCCGACGACGCCCCTGGAAGCCCGCTCAGCGGGCCGGCCGACCCTCTCGATCACCCAGAGCCCCCGTCCGACCGTTCGGCCCCTCAGCGGGCCGCCGGCGGCTCCTGAGGCGCAGGCGCTCGTGGCCGGGAAAATCCCCGTTCGCAGGAGTCGCTCTGCACCGGCCCATCCCCTTACGGGGTGCAATGCCGGATGTACAAGAGTTATCAGCTGTGACAGGAGTCACCACATGGGTTTTTGAGATGCGTACGTTTATCGGACTCATACGCCCGCTCGATTTAATATGTGCAATGGCACCTCGCCCCCCGGCCCCCGCGCCACCCCGTTCCACCGCCCCCGTGCGGGCATAAAAAAGATCGCGCTGGACCCGGCGGAGTCCAGCGCGATCGAACGACAATGAGCCTGTTGGGGCAGGATCAGCCGTTTGAAGCCTTTGGGTTTCATCGGATTGGGGGACCCGATACGAACCCGTTTAAAACTGTGGTGCTACGGGACCTCAGGCCTCGCTGCGCTGCTGCGGAATTCCCGCGAGCAGTGCGCGAACCTCGGCCTCGCGGTAACGGCGGTGTCCACCCAGGGTGCGGATGGACGTGAGCTTGCCAGCCTTGGCCCAGCGGGTGACCGTCTTCGGGTCCACGCGGAACATCGTGGCAACCTCAGCCGGGGTCAGCAGCGGCTCGGCATCAGGGGTGCGAGCGGTCATGAGCGGCCTCCTCGGGAGAACCGAACCATCTCGGTTCTTTCCTCTAAATTCTGCACCTTGGCCCACGTTGCCCGAAATGGACACACGAAGGCCGAGTCGGTTATAGGACGAACGGCTTGTCCTCGGCACTACAACTACACCATCCGTCCAGCCTCGACGGCCAAACCGATGGAATTGCCCTCCGAGGTGTTCATCAGCGGCGGAAGCCGATGGACCGCCCCATAACGGACAGTCACCCCACTGTGACGATCAGTCACAGAGCGATCAGGAGTCGTCAGACCCCCCATAGAGTGCAATACCGAGCATTCCGCCCATAGTTGGGCGAAAGGAACCCTCCCCGGACTCCTTGTCCTATTTTGGCACGAGGGTAGGGGAAGGGCGCAAGGGTGTAGATAGTGCGGTCCGTCACGCTTGGGCCAATGGCCCGTATCGGGACGTAGGTCCTGGAACTAAGACCCTAATGTCACGATCAAGCCCTTGATCTGCGCCTTACGCCTGATGGGAAGATACAGCCGATACGGGCGATACGCCCCGCACCCGGACCGGCACCGCCCCCGACCCCGCGCGCAAGAACATCCGTACGGGTGCTACCCGGGCCGCTAGTTCGCGAACAGTCTCTCCCGAACCGCCCTCCAACGGAGCGCCAGATCGGCATGGATTTCCGCGGCCGCCTCCTCGTCACCCGAACGGAGCGCCTCGATCGCCTCCGCGAGGTCGCGCGCCGACCGGTCCGCCGCCAACGCGTCAGCCGGCAGCGCGTACGACAGCCCCCCGTAGTCCAGTTCGACCATCGACCGCGGATGGAACTCCTCCAACCAGCTGCCGACCTCCGCCAGCCCCTCCGCCATCGCCCCGTACCCCTCCGTCTCCCGCAGCGTCCGCAGCGCCCGCGCCAGCCGGCGCCGGGCCTGCACCATCGGCGTCCGGTAGCGCAGCCGCTCCCCCGGCAGGTACTCCCGCTCCCCGTCCGCCACCAGCACGAACCAGCGCAACGGCACCTGCCACACCGCCGTACGGATCCACGGCCGGGCGTCCGGATTGCGCTCGCGCCACGCCACGTACTCCTCCTCCGCCCGGCGCCGGACCGACGGCGGCAGCGCCGCGTCCAACACCGGACGCGGGAACTCCGCCACCAGCTCCCGCAGCGCCAGCCACCCGCGCAGCCGGGTCCGCCACGGGCACACCAGCAGCGCCCCGCCCACCCGCGCGGTGAAGGCGTCCGCGCTCTCCCGCTCCGGCACCCCGACCACGGGGACCCGTACCAAGTCGGAGAGGGAGCGGCGCAGTTCGTCCTGGGCCGTCGGGCTCACCCCGCGCCGGGCGTAGTCCGCCCAGTGGGTGCGCTCGGGCTCGGCGAAGGCCGCGAGGGGCTCGTAGACGCGCAGGTAGGAGGCGTACGGGACGTTCGGCGCGGGGCGCGCCGAGGCCGGCCGCCGCTCGGGGGATGCAGTCACCCCCACCTCCTCCCCTTTCCGGGGGCTCGGTTCACCTCCGGGGGCGGCCGGCGACGGGTGGGGCACAGGAGTGTTCCGATCCCCGGACAGGGGGTCTCCCCGCGCCCCGCAGGTCTTACCCTGCTTCCAGCACGCCCTCCCCCACCCGCAGGGCGGGCGTCTTCCGCGCCGCATCTCTTCCATGGGAGTCACCACCGTGACCGAAATGACCGACGGCGTCCTGCACACCCTGTTCCGCACGGAACAGGGTGGCCACGAGCAAGTCGTGCTGTGCCAGGACCGAGCCTCCGGCCTGAAGGCCGTCATCGCCATCCACTCCACCGCCCTGGGTCCCGCCCTCGGCGGCACGCGATTCCACGCGTACGCCTCCGACGAGGAGGCCGTCCTCGACGCGCTGAACCTCTCGCGCGGCATGTCGTACAAGAACGCCCTCGCCGGTCTCGACCTCGGCGGCGGCAAGGCCGTGATCATCGGCGACCCCGCCGTGCTGAAGTCCGAGGAACTGCTGCTGGCCTACGGTCGGTTCGTGGAGTCCCTGGGTGGCCGCTACGTCACCGCCTGCGACGTCGGCACCTACGTCGCGGACATGGACGTCGTCGCCCGCGAGACCCGCTGGGCCACCGGCCGCTCGCCCGAGAACGGCGGCGCCGGCGACTCCTCGGTCCTGACCGCCTTCGGCGTGTTCCAGGGCATGCGCGCCAGCGCCCAGCACCTGTGGGGCGACCCGACGCTGCGCGGCCGCAAGGTCGGCGTCGCCGGCGTCGGCAAGGTCGGCAAGCACCTGGTGCGCCACCTCCTGGAGGACGGCGCCGAGGTCGTGATCACGGACGTCCGCGAGGAGTCCGTCCGCCAGATCCTCGACAGCCACCCGGGCGCCGCGATCAGCGCCGTCGCCGACACCGAGGCCCTGATCCGCGTGGCGGGCCTGGACATCTACGCACCCTGCGCGCTCGGCGGGGCGCTGAACGACGACTCCGTCCCGGTCTTGACCGCGAAGGTCGTCTGCGGCGCGGCGAACAACCAGCTCGCCCACCCGGGTGTGGAGAAGGACCTCGCCGACCGCGGGATCCTCTACGCGCCCGACTACGTGGTGAACGCGGGCGGGGTCATCCAGGTCGCCGACGAGCTGCACGGCTTCGACTTCGACCGGTGCAAGGCGAAGGCGTCGAAGATCTTCGACACCACGCTGGCCATATTCGCACGTGCGAAGGCAGACGGTATTCCGCCGGCCGCCGCGGCCGACCGGATCGCCGAGCAGCGGATGGCGGACGCCCTCGCCGCCCGCGCCGCCGCCCGCAGGGCGTAGCCGACGGGGACCCGTCGGGGTGCGGCGAGACGGAACTCACTGCGCTTCGGCGGGTCGCGGGCCAGGAAAGCGTTAAAATCGCAGCTGACCAGCGAGTACGGGGTGTCGCGCTGGTTCTGTGACGAGGCGCGTCATGCGGGCGGCGTACCGTATGGCCGCGGAAGCAGGTACCGTTGAACCCCTACGGACGGTCTCTCCACGGAGAGCCCGCTCCGAACCATGAACGCGTGTCAGACTCTGGGGCCGTCGAGCCCCGTCACCGAGGGGGTCGAGCCATGGGGCGCGGCCGGGCCAAGGCCAAGCAGACAAAGGTCGCCCGCCAGCTGAAGTACAACAGCGGCGGGACCGACCTGACGCGTCTGGCCAATGAGCTGGGCGCATCGCCGACAGAGCCGCTGCCTATCAGCGCGCCGGTCGAAGTCGATGACGATCTGGACGACGACGACCCGTACGCCAAGTACGCGGATCTCTACAACGATGACGACGATGACGAGGACGAAGAGTCCGGTCCGTCGGCGCACCGTCGCGGGGCTTGACGCGCAGTTGTCCGCGCGCCGTCCGCACAGCTGTCACTCTTCGCGGCTGACACACAGCGCACATCACACCGCGCACAGCTACAGAACGCCGAAACCCGGTCCGGGGCCATTGCCCCCGGACCGGGTTTCAGTGCTGCTCAGACGGCGTACGAGCCGGTCAGGGTCGCGCCCTCGGCGTGGTCGCCCCGGTCGAGGATCTCGCCGGCGACCCAGGCGTCGACGCCCCGGTCGGCGAGGGCGGTCAGGGCCACGTCCACCGATTCCTGCGGGACGACGGCCATCATGCCGACGCCCATGTTCAGGGTCTTCTCCAGTTCGAGGCGCTCGACCGAGCCGGCCTTGCCGACCAGGTCGAAGATCGCTCCGGGCGTCCACGTGGAACGGTCGACCGTGGCGTGCAGGTGGTCCGGGATGACCCGGGCCAGGTTCGCGGCGAGGCCACCGCCGGTGATGTGCGAGTACGCGTGGACCTCGGCCGTGCGGGTGAGCGCCAGGCAGTCCAGCGAGTAGATCTTGGTGGGCTCCAGCAGCTCCTCGCCGAGGGTCCGGCCGAGCTCCTCGACGTGCCGGTCGAGGGACATCCCGGCGCGGTCGAAGAGGACGTGCCGGACGAGCGAGTACCCGTTCGAGTGAAGGCCCGAGGAGGCCATCGCGATGACGGCGTCCCCCGTACGGATGCGGTCGGCGCCCAGCAGGTTGTCGTACTCGACGACCCCGGTGCCCGCGCCCGCCACGTCGAAGTCGTCCGGGCCCAGCAGGCCCGGGTGCTCGGCGGTCTCGCCGCCGACCAGGGCGCAGCCGGCGAGGACGCAGCCCTCGGCGATGCCCTTGACGATGGCGGCGACCCGCTCCGGGTGGACCTTGCCCACGCAGATGTAGTCCGTCATGAAGAGCGGCTCGGCGCCGCAGACGACGATGTCGTCCATGACCATCGCGACGAGGTCGTGGCCGATCGTGTCGTACACGCCCATCTGGCGGGCGATGTCCACCTTGGTGCCGACCCCGTCGGTGGCCGAGGCCAGCAGGGGGCGCTCGTAGCGCTTGAGGGCGGAGGCGTCGAAGAGGCCGGCGAAACCGCCGAGGCCGCCGAGGACCTCGGGGCGCTGCGTCTTCTTCACCCACTCCTTCATCAGCTCGACGGCGCGGTCGCCCGCTTCGATGTCCACGCCTGCGGCTGCGTAGCTGGCACCGGTGGTCTTCTCTGTCATGACAGGGAGAGCTTTCGTGTCGTTACTGCGGGTGGTGCCGGGCCCTGGGAGAAGCACTCGCAAAGACAGGGCCCGGCGCAGGTGGAGCCGGGGACCGAAGCCGGGGGCCCGGAGCCGTGGGTCGGCGCCGGGGGCCGGGGGCGCGGGTCGCGGCGCTACGGGCGCCGGAGCGCGTCGGCGGCGTCGGTACCGCCCGCGAGCTCGGTCTCCAGGAGCTGCTTGCCGAGGAGCTGCGGGTCGGGCAGCTCCATCGGGTACTCGCCGTCGAAGCAGGCACGGCAGAGGTTGGGCTTCTGGATGGTGGTCGCCTCGATCATCGCGTCGAGCGAGATGTACGAGAGCGAGTCCGCGCCCAGCGAGGTGGCGATCTCGTCGACCGTCATGCCGTTGGCGATCAGCTCGGCCCGGGTGGCGAAGTCGATGCCGAAGAAGCACGGCCACTTCACCGGCGGGGAGGAGATCCGGATGTGGACCTCGGCCGCGCCGGCCTCGCGGAGCATCTTGACGAGCGCGCGCTGCGTGTTGCCGCGCACGATCGAGTCGTCGACGACGACCAGGCGCTTGCCCCGGATGACTTCCTTGAGCGGGTTGAGCTTGAGCCGGATGCCGAGCTGGCGGATCGTCTGCGAGGGCTGGATGAAGGTCCGGCCGACGTAGGCGTTCTTGACCAGGCCGGAGCCGTACGGAATCCCGCTGGCCTCGGCGTATCCGACGGCGGCGGGCGTGCCGGACTCCGGCGTCGCTATCACCAGGTCGGCTTCGACCGGGGCCTCCTTGGCGAGGCGCCGACCCATCTCGACACGCGAGAGGTAGACGTTCCGGCCGGCGATGTCCGTGTCCGGGCGGGCCAGGTACACGTACTCGAAGACGCAGCCCTTGGGCTTCGCTTCCGCGAAGCGCGAGGTGCGCAGGCCGTTCTCGTCGATCGCGATGAGCTCGCCCGGCTCGACCTCGCGGACGAAGCTGGCGCCGCAGATGTCGAGGGCGGCGGTCTCGCTCGCGACCACCCAGCCGCGCTCCAGGCGGCCGAGGACCAGCGGGCGGATGCCCTGCGGGTCACGGGCGGTGTAGAGGGTCCCCTCGTCCATGAAGACGAGGGAGAAGGCTCCCTTGACCTGCGGGAGGACCTTGGCGGCCGACTCCTCGATGGTCAGGGGCTTGCCGTCGTCGTCCGTCTGGCCGGCCAGGAGGGCGGTGACCAGGTCGGTGTCGTTGGTGGCCGCCACCTGGGTGGCGCGGCCGTCCTGACGGGGGAGGTCGGCGACCATCTCGGCGAGCTCGGCGGTGTTCACCAGGTTGCCGTTGTGACCCAGGGCGATCGAGCCGTGGGCGGTCGCCCGGAAGGTGGGCTGAGCGTTCTCCCAGACGGAGGCACCGGTGGTCGAGTAGCGGGCGTGTCCGACCGCGATATGACCCTGGAGCGAGCCGAGAGAGGTTTCGTCGAAGACCTGGGACACGAGGCCCATGTCCTTGAAGACGAGGATCTGGGAACCGTTGCTCACAGCGATGCCCGCGGACTCTTGTCCGCGGTGCTGTAGCGCATACAGTCCGAAGTAGGTGAGCTTGGCGACCTCTTCACCCGGAGCCCAGACACCGAAGACGCCGCAAGCGTCCTGGGGGCCCTTTTCGCCGGGGAGCAGGTCGTGGTTGAGTCGTCCATCACCACGAGGCACGCTCCCGAGTGTAGGCGAGATCGACCACTGGTCCGAATTGGGGACGGCCGGGAAAAGTCACAGTGCGGACAGTCCGGTTACCCGTGCGGAGGGTTACCCCCAGGTCTCCGGCGGGTCCATGTATGTTCCTACGAGCCCCAGCCGGCCGGTGGCCGCGTGAGGCCCGGCGCGCGGACCGGGGCGGGCCGCGACGGCCGGTCGTCACGGCAGGTCTGTCCGGCGGGGAACTCGTGCGTTCCCTTGGGGATTTCCGCGCCCGCCGCCGACGGGTGGGTCGACCGTGTGGTGCCTCGCGTCCCCGCTGCGCCCCTCCTGTGGCTTCGCACAAGGGCGCTTCGCGCTCAGGGGAGCCCTCACTCCGCCGCGGAGGCGGCTTCGGCCGTGATTTTCCTGCCGTCGGAGCCCGTGAGGGTGAGGGTTTCGCCCTCCACCTTCCACGTCAGCGGACCGCCGCCGAGCAGGGCGCTCAGGGCCCGCTCCAGGTCCCCGACGGGGCCCTCGCAGGCCATGCGGGTGCTGCTGATCGGGCCGAGGGTGAGGAGGGGGCCCGTGACCCCGCCCGGGGCGGTGAACCGGTTGCAGCCCAGGTTGCCGCTCGCCCCGCCGTCGGGGGCGAGGGTGAAGCGGGCCCGACCGGCGGGGGCGGGGGCGCCGTCCACGCCGGTCACCGTCCAGGTGGTGGCGGCCAGCGGGGCGTCCACGACGGGCGTCGGGGAGCCGGGGCCGTCCGGGGTGAGGGCGGTGTCCGGGGAGGCGCCGCCCGCGCAGCCCGTGAGGGCGAGGGCGGCCGCCAGGGCCAGACCGGACGCGAGGTTCCGGAGGGTACGCATGCCCCTGGGACGGAGCGGCGGGCCGGACGGTTCCCCGCCGGTCGGGGGACGGTCAGCCCATGAGCGGGAGCAGGGCCGACAGGTCGGCGCGCTCCCCGCTCGCGGTGACCTTGGCCGCGTCCAGGGCCTCGGCCCAGCGGGTGCGGCCCGTGGCCAGGCGGATCCAGGTGAGCGGGTCGGTCTCCACCACGTTGGGCGGGGTGCCGCGGGTGTGGCGGGGGCCCTCGACGCACTGGACGACCGCGAAGGGCGGGATCCGGACCTCCACCGAGCCGCCGGGCGCCTTGAGGGCGAGGGCGTCGGCGAGGAGCCGGGTGCAGGCGGCGAGGGCCTGCCGGTCGAAGGGGACGTCCAGGCCGGTGGCCCGGTTGAGGTCGTCGGTGTGCACGATCAGCTCGACGGTGCGGGTGACGAGGAAGTCCGCGAGGGTCATGTCCCCGATCCACAGGTCCAGTACGCGGCTGCCCTGGTTCACCGCCAACTGCGCGGCCAACCCGTCGGCGGCCCGGTCGTACAGCTCCACCAGGGGGGCGTCGTCGAGGACCTCGCGGGCCGCCTCGCTGATCTTCCCGGCGAGGGAGGCCGTGGCGAACGGCCACTCGACTGCCGTCAGCTCGGGGATGGCGGCCGGGGGCTTGGCGAGGCCGCGCGCCAGCGAATCGACGATCCACGCGATGTGCGCGGCGAGTTCGGCGACGCTCCAGTCGCCGAGCCCGCTGGGGCGCGCGAGCTGCTCGGGCGTCAGCTCCCGTACCGCGTCGGTGAGGTGCCCGAACTGCGTGGTGACGGCCGCGCGGATCTTCGCGGGGTCGTAGGTACGCGGCTTCTTCTTGGCAGGCGGCATGGCCCGACCCTACTGGGGCCGACCCGCCGGGGCGCGGACGGCCGAACCCCCGGCCGGGAAGGTTCCGGGCCGGGGGTTCGGGCGCGTACGGAGCGACGTACGGGGACGGCGTACGCGGACGGCGTCCCGGGACGGCGCGAGGCCGCGATCAGGCCAGCAGGGCCGGGATCGTCGCCTCGTGGGCCTCGCGGAGCTCGGTCAGCGGGATGCTGAACTCACCCTGGATCTCGATCTCCTCGCCGTCCACGACACCGATGCGGGCAGCGGGCAGGCCGCGGGCGCCGCACATGTCGGTGAAGCGGAGCTCCTCGCTGCGCGGGACGGCCACGATGGCGCGGCCCGCGGACTCGGAGAAGAGGAAGGTGAAGGCGTCCAGACCCTCCGGGACCACGATCCGCGCGCCGTTGCCGCCGCGCAGGCAGGACTCGGTGAGCGCCTGGATGACGCCGCCGTCGGACAGGTCGTGCGCGGCGTCGATCATGCCGTCGCGCGAGGCGGAGATCAGGATCTCGCCGAGCAGTTTCTCGCGGCCCAGGTCCACCTTCGGCGGCATGCCGCCCAGGTGGTCGTGGACGACCTGCGACCACGCCGAGCCGCCGAACTCCTCGGCGGTGTCCCCGAGCAGGTAGAGCAGCTGGCCGGCCTCCGAGAACGCCATCGGCGTGCGGCGGTTGACGTCGTCGATCACGCCGAGCACGGCCACGACCGGGGTCGGGTGGATCGCGATGTCGCCGGTCTGGTTGTAGAGCGAGACGTTGCCGCCGGTCACCGGGGTGCCCAGCTCCAGGCAGCCGTCCGCGAGACCGCGGCAGGCCTCGGCGAACTGCCACATGACGTCCGGGTCCTCGGGGGAGCCGAAGTTCAGGCAGTCGGAGATCGCGAGGGGCTTGGCGCCGGTCGCGGCGACGTTGCGGTACGACTCCGCCAGCGCGAGCTGCGCGCCCGTGTACGGGTCGAGCTTCGCGTAGCGGCCGTTGCCGTCGGTGGCCATGGCCACGCCGAGGTTGGACTCCTCGTCGATGCGGACCATGCCCGCGTCCTCGGGCTGCGCCAGCACCGTGTTGCCCTGCACGAAGCGGTCGTACTGGTCGGTGACCCACGACTTCGAGGCCTGGTTCGGCGACGAGACCAGGGCCAGGACCTGCGCGCGCAGCTCCTCGGAGGTCTGCGGGCGGGGCAGCCGGCCGGCGTCGTCGGCCTGGAGGGCGTCCTGCCAGGAGGGGCGGGCGTACGGGCGGTGGTAGACCGGGCCCTCGTGGGCGACGGTGCCCGGGGGCACGTCCACGATCTGCTCGCCGTGCCAGAAGATCTCCAGGCGCTCGCCGTCGGTGACCTCACCGATGACGGTGGCGATGACGTCCCACTTCTCGCAGATCTCCATGAACCGCTCGACGTGCTGCGGCTCGACGATCGCGCACATGCGCTCCTGCGACTCGCTCATGAGGATTTCCTCGGGCGAGAGCGTCGCGTCGCGCAGCGGGACCGTGTCGAGCTCGACGCGCATGCCGCCGGAACCGGCGGAGGCCAGTTCGGAGGTGGCGCAGGAGAGCCCGGCGCCGCCGAGGTCCTGGATGCCCGCGACCAGCTTCTCCTTGAAGATCTCCAGGGTGCACTCGATGAGGAGCTTCTCCTGGAAGGGGTCGCCGACCTGGACGGCGGGGCGCTTGGTGGGCTTGGTGTCGTCGAAAGTCTCGGACGCGAGGACCGAGACGCCGCCGATGCCGTCGCCGCCGGTGCGGGCGCCGTAGAGGATGACCTTGTTGCCGGGGCCGGAGGCCTTGGCGAGGTGGATGTCCTCGTGCTTCATCACGCCGATGCAGCCGGCGTTGACCAGCGGGTTGCCCTGGTAGCAGGAGTCGAAGACGACCTCGCCGCCGATGTTGGGCAGGCCCAGGCAGTTGCCGTAGCCGCCGATGCCCGCGACGACGCCCGGCAGGACGCGCTTGGTGTCGGGGTGGTCGGCGGCGCCGAAGCGCAGCGGGTCGACCACGGCGACCGGGCGGGCGCCCATGGCGAGGATGTCGCGGACGATGCCGCCGACGCCGGTGGCCGCGCCCTGGTAGGGCTCGATGTAGCTCGGGTGGTTGTGCGACTCGACCTTGAAGGTGACCGCGTAGCCCTGGCCGACGTCGACGACGCCGGCGTTCTCGCCGATGCCGACGAGCATGGCGTCGTTCTGCGGGGCCTTCTCGCCGAACTGCTTCAGGTGGACCTTGCTGCTCTTGTACGAGCAGTGCTCGGACCACATGACCGAGTACATGGCGAGCTCGGCGCCGGTGGGGCGGCGGCCGAGGATCTCCCGGATGCGGGCGTACTCGTCCTCCTTGAGGCCGAGCTCCTTCCACGGCTGGGAGGCGTCCGGGGTCTCGGTGGCGTTCTTGACGGTGTCGAGGCTCATGCGGAAACCAGCTTCTTCAGGACCGAGGTGAAGAACGGGAGGCCGTCGGTGCGGCCCGTCCCGATGAGCGGCTCGACCGCGTGCTCGGGGTGGGGCATGAGGCCGACGACGTTGCCCGCGGCGTTGGTGATGCCGGCGATGTCGCGGAGCGAACCGTTGGGGTTGACGTCCAGGTACCGGAAGGCCACGCGGCCTTCGGCCTCCAGTTCGTCGAGCACGCGCTCGTCGGCGACGTACCGGCCGTCCATGTTCTTGAGCGGTACGGAGATCTCCTGGCCGGCGGTGTAGTCGCCGGTCCACGCGCTCTCCGCGTTCTCCACCCGCAGCTTCTGGTCGCGGCAGATGAAGTGGAGGTGGTTGTTGCGGAGCATCGCCCCCGGCAGCAGGTGGGCCTCGGTGAGGACCTGGAAGCCGTTGCAGATGCCGAGGACGGGCATCCCGGCCTTGGCCTGCTCGATGATGGTCTCCATCACCGGCGAGAAGCGGGAGATGGCTCCGGCGCGCAGGTAGTCCCCGTAGGAGAAGCCGCCCGCGAGGACGACCGCGTCGACCTGGTGCAGGTCCTTGTCGCGGTGCCACAGCGAGACGGGCTCGGCTCCGGCGAGGCGCACGGCGCGCAGTGAGTCACGGTCGTCGAGCGTTCCGGGGAACGTGACGACTCCGATGCGTGTGGTCACCGTCAGGCCTCGACCTTCACGGTGAAGTCTTCGATGACGGTGTTGGCGAGGAACGTTTCGGCCATCTTGTGGATGCGGTCGAGGGCGGCCTGGTCGACCGGGCCCTCCACTTCCAGCTCGAAACGCTTCCCCTGGCGGACGTCGGCGATCCCCTCGAAGCCCAGGCGCGGCAGTGCACGCTGCACCGCCTGGCCCTGGGGGTCGAGGATCTCCGGCTTGAGCATGACGTCGACTACGACGCGTGCCACTGGCACTCCCGATGAGGTGGTTGGTGCGAAGGCGGTTCCCTCAGCGTACCCGGCCAAAATTTCTACGCGGGTAGATATCGGACGGCCCCCGAGAGCGGCGCGGTTTCGGCTTCCCCAACGCTTCGCAAAATCCACCGGAAAACCGGGCGGCCGGCATTGCGGCGGGACACGCGGGGGGAATTAACTGGGCTTCACAATTCCACGGGAATCGCGGTACAAAGGAATCAGCCGGGATTCCGACGGTTTGACGCATTCCCCCGAAACAACCACAGAGGCGACATCACCGCACGTCAACGGGCGGCGACGGCGCACCGAAGGGACCGATATCCGTGGCGCAGCGCGTAGTAGTCACGATCTCCGACGACCTCGACGGCGGAGAAGCGGCGGAAACGGTCACGTTCGCCCTCGACGGTAAGACGTACGAGATCGACCTCAATGTGGCCAACGCAAAGAAACTGCGGAAGAGCCTCGCGCCCTTCGTGGCCGCGGGCCGCCGGCAGTCCCGTTCCGGCAAGGCCTTCAAGCACACCGCGGTGGCCCCGGACCCGGCGGTCGTCCGGGCCTGGGCGCGGGCGCACCAGCACGACGTGCCCCCGCGCGGCCGCATCCCGAAGCGGGTCTACGAGGCGTACAACGAGGCCCACTGAGGGCGTCGCCGCCGGCCCCACCGGGGGCGGGCGGGGGCGGATTTGGCATCCACCCCCTCCGATCGGCTAGTGTGTGGATCACGCCGAGGGGCCAGGCCGAAAAGCCGAAGCCCCCGAGTCGTGCGGGTGTAGTTCAGTAGCAGAACACCCCCCTTCCAGGGGGGAGGCGCAGTGTGCAATCCCTGTCACCCGCTCTGCACGCTTTACCGATCACGGTTGTGGATCAGGTAGAGTGATGCTCGCATCGCGACGGCATTCGTGTCGTGGCAGCATGCGGACGTAGCTCAGTTGGTAGAGCACCACCTTGCCAAGGTGGATGTCGCGCGTTCGAGTCGCGTCGTCCGCTCAGCGTACGAAGGCCCCGATCGGATTCCGATCGGGGCCTTCGTCATTTCCCTTTGGGCGACAATCATGGTCGGGGTGTTCGCTACCGGGGGGACGTGTGCCGTGTCGAAGCTGACCGGGTGGTGGAAGAACCGCGGGAGCGCGGGAAAGGTCGAGCTGTACACGCGCTGGTCCTTCCACTCCTTCGTGCCCATCGAGATGGTGTCCGTCGGGCTGATGGGCCTCTCGCCGCAGGACAACGACACCCCGAGGCCGCTGGGTGCGGCGGTCTTCCTGGTGGTCTGCGCGCACGCCGTCCTGGCCGGATTCCTCACCTCCCGGGCCCTGGACAGCGTGGCCGACCGTCGGGAGCGGCCGGTGCGGCTCGCGGCGGCGACCGCGGTCCTGACGGCCGCCGCCATGCTGCTCTTCCTGCTCCTGCGCCGCTTCGGCTCGCTCGACGACTCCGTGGCGCCGGCGCTGGTGGTCGGCGTGGGCTGCTTCGGCTGCGGATCCATCGCCATGAGTCTGCGCCGCGTCCGGCACATGTGGTACGTGCCCCTGGTCGCAGCGGGCGGGACGGCGGCGGTGGTGGCCGCGCTCGGCCTGTCGCTGAGCGAGGTGCTCGGGTACTTCGTCGGGGTGCTGCTGACCAGCGCGTTCCTCGCGTTCACCTACGGGTTCTCCGGCTGGCTGGTGAGCACCGTCCACGAACTGGAGCACGCCCGGGAGCTCCAGGCCCGGCTGGCCGTCGCCGAGGAGCGGCTGCGCTTCGGGCGGGACCTGCACGACGTGATGGGCCGCAACCTCGCGGTGATCGCCCTCAAGAGCGAGCTGGCGGTGCGGCTGGCCCGGCGGGAACGCCCCGAGGCGGTGGACCAGATGATCGAGGTGCAGCGGATCGCGCGGCAGTCCCAGCGGGAGGTGCGCGACGTGGTGCGCGGCTACCGGGAGGCCGACCTCGCGGTGGAGCTGGAGGGGGCGCGCGGGGTGCTGAGCGCGGCCGGGATGGACTGCCGGGTGGAGTTCCGTACGGCGGCGGTGCGGACGTTGCCGTCCGAGGTGCAGTCGGCGCTCGGCTGGGTGGTGCGGGAGGCCACCACGAACGTGTTGCGGCACGGGGACGCGCGCAGCTGCCTGATCCGGCTGACGGTGGGGCGGCCCTCGGAGGCGGTGACCCTGCTGGTGGAGAACGACGGGGTGCCCGAGGCCCCGGCCGGACCTCCGGGGTCCGGGCTCGCGGGGCTGCGGGAACGGCTCGCGGCGGTGGACGGGACCCTGACGGCGGGACCGGCCGGGGGCGGCCTGTTCCGGCTGCGGGCCGAGGTGACGGGAGCGCGCGTGGGCGCGACGGAGGTGGGCGCGTGAAGCCCGTACGGGTTCTGCTGGCGGACGACGAGCACCTGATCCGGGGTGCGGTGGCCGCGCTGTTGGCGCTGGAGGACGACCTGGTCGTCGTCGCGGAGGCGGCTTCGGGGCCGGAGGCGTTGGCCATGGCGCGGGCGCACCGGCCGGACGTGGCGGTGCTGGACCTCCAGATGCCGGGGGCGGACGGTGTGAGTGTCGCCACATCGCTGCGGTCCGAACTCCCCGAGTGCAAGGCCATGATCGTGACCAGTCACGGCCGGCCCGGACACCTGAAGCGGGCCCTGGCGGCCGGCGTCCGGGCCTTCGCGCCGAAGACGGTCTCGGCGCAGCAGCTCGCCGAGCTGATCCGGACCGTGCACGCCGGAGGCCGTTACGTGGACCCGGAGTTGGCGGCCGACGCGATCAGCGCGGGGGACTCGCCGCTGACCGCGCGGGAGGCCGAGGTGCTGGAACTCGCGGCCGACGGAGCGCCCATCGCGGAGGTCGCGGAGCGGGCCTCGCTGTCGCAGGGGACGGTGCGCAACTACCTGTCGTCGGCGGCGACGAAGCTGGGCGCCGAGAACCGGCACACGGCCGTGCGTCTCGCACGCGCGCGAGGTTGGGTATAGTAGGTCTCGCGTTACGGCGCACCTGCGGACATAGCTCAGTTGGTAGAGCACCACCTTGCCAAGGTGGATGTCGCGCGTTCGAGTCGCGTTGTCCGCTCAGCGAGAGAAGCCCCCCGGTCCTGGACCGGGGGGCTTCTTCGTGTGCGCGGCGCGGGGTCGGGGAGCCGTCACCGCCGCCGGCCGGGGGGTGCCCCGGCCGGCGGCGCAGTGGCGTCAGTGCCAGGTCTGGCCGGTGAGGCGCTCGTAGGCCTCCACGTACTTGGCGCGGGTCTGCGCGACGACGTCCTCGGGCAGCGGGGGCGGCGGGAGTTCGCCCTTCGGGTTCCAGCCGGAGGCCGGGGAGGCGAGCCAGTCGCGGACGTACTGCTTGTCGAACGAGGGCTGGGCGTGACCCGGCTCCCACAGGTCGGCCGGCCAGAAGCGGGACGAGTCCGGGGTGAGGACCTCGTCGGCGGCGACCAGGGTGCCGTCCTTGTCGAAGCCGAACTCGAACTTGGTGTCCGCCAGGATGATCCCGCGCTCGCGGGCGATGTCACGGGCGCGGCTGTAGACGGCGAGGGTCGTCTGGCGCAGCATCGCGGCCGTCTCGGCGCCGGTGGAGCGCGCGACCTCCTCGTAGGAGACGTTCTCGTCGTGGTCGCCGACATCGGCCTTCGCGGCCGGGGTGAAGATCGGCGCGGGCAGTTCGGAGCCGTCGACCAGGCCCTCGGGCAGGGCGAGGCCGCAGACCGTACGGGTCTTCTCGTACTCGGCGAGGCCGGAGCCGGTCAGGTAGCCGCGGGCCACGCACTCGACGGGGACCATGTCGAGGCTGCGGCACACCAGCGTGCGGCCGGCCCAGTCGGCGGGGGCGCCGGCGGGCAGCTCGGTCGACAGGACGTGGTTCGGGACCAGGTCGGCGAGCTGGTCGAACCACCACAGGGAGAGCTGGGTCAGGATGCGACCCTTGTCCGGGATCTCGGTGGGCAGGACCCAGTCGGCCGCGGAGATGCGGTCGCTGGCGACCATGACGAGCCGGCCGTCCTCGTCGCGGTAGAGGTCGCGGACCTTGCCGGTGTGGAGGTGGACGAGGCCGGGCACCTGGACCGGCTCGGGCTTTTCGACGAATCCGGGCACGGGGTCTCCCTGTGGTTCTGTACGAGCGCACGGCCATTCTCCCCCACCGGGCGGCGGGAACGGGCCTTGGGGTGCGCCGCCCGTGGTCGGCGTCCTGGCGGGTGTCCTAGTCGCGCTTGCAGATCCGGTCGAGGAGGTTCGCCGTCGCCCGCTGGATCCGTTCGTCCACGTGGCCGGGGCGGTCGAGGGCCGGGGACCAGGCGAAGGTGCCGGAGGCGAAGACGAGCGCGCCGCTGGGGGACCGGTAGAGGGAGGTCTCCTGATGGCGCTTGGCGCCCTCGCCGTCGCGGTACGGGGAGTGCGCGAGCAGGATCCGGTCCTGGTGCGGGGGCAGCTGGGTGCGGGGGAAGTAGCGGTCGGCCTCGCCGGCGACGAGGCCGTCGAGCTCGTCGTTCTCGGCGGCGCCGGTGGAGTCCCACAGCCAGTGCGTGGCGTTGCGCACGACGAGCGGGGCGGGCTCGGGGACGCGGCCGGCGTACTGGATGCCCAGCAGTTGCTGTTCAGGGCGGTCGATCTCGCGCCACAGGCTGGGGCGGCCGGGGCCGCGGCGTTTTCGGCAGGTGAGGAGCCGGTCGGGCACTCCGGAGGGGGAGGGGGCCAGTTCGACCTGCCAGTACATGGTGTTGGCGGAGAGGAAGACGAGCGAGGTGCCGTGGTCGCGGGCGCGTTCGGCGGTGCGGCGCATCGGGAGCGACCAGTACTCGTCGTGGCCGGGGAAGACCAGGCCCCGGTAGCGCGTCGGGTCGACGCGGCCGGCGTGCAGGTCGCGGGTGTCGGCGTAGGCGAGGTCGTAGCCGTAGCGCTCGGCCCAGCGGATGAAGTCGTACGCGTGGCCGACGTGCAGGGGGAGGCCGGCGCCCGCGTAGGGGCGGTCGAAGGAGACGGTGATGGCGGCGTCCCGCTCGTCGAGGAGGCGGCCGTCCTCGTCCCACGCGTGGTAGAGGCTGGCGCCGGTGCGGCCGTCCTCCGGGTAGAGGTTGTAGGCCTGCCAGGTGATGTCGGGGAGCAGGAGGAGCAGGTCGGCGGGGTGGTCGTCGCGGACCGTGAAGGGGATGTGTGAGCGGTGGCCGTCGGCGGTGGTGAGGACGGCGACGTAGGCGCCGACGGTCCAGTACGAGGGGATCTGGAGGCGCCAGGACTGCCACCAGTGGTGGCAGGAGACGGTGCGGTCGGCGGTGAGCGGGGGCGGCTGGACGATGCCGGACAGCCGGGGGCTCGTGGTGATCTTGGAGGCGCCGTCGCCGCCGTAGTGGCCGATGCGGTAGACGTCGACGGAGAACTGCTGGGGTGGGTCGACGGTGATGTGGAAGTCGATGGCCTCGCCGGGGGTGACGGCTCCGGTGGAGGAGAAGCCCTTGATCTGCCGGTGGACGTCGTCGGCGGTGCGCGGGCCGCCGGAGCCGCCCGGGGTGCCGTGGGCTCGGGGGAGGGAGCCGGGGGTGGCGGCCGGGTCGGCGTACCAGGGGACGACTTGGCCGGTGTCGCCGAAGTAGAGCTCGCTGCCTCGGAACCAGGGCAGGGGGCCCTGGCCGAAGGGGTCGTTCACCGCGTGCGCGAGCGCACCTGACTCCCATCGCCGGATCTGGTCCGCACCCATACCGCTCCCCTCCCTCGCTCCCCCGAACGTGTCTTCGTCGTCTTGGCGCGCGGTGGGTTTCGGACACCGCCGCGCGACCGGTCCCAGCACATCACATAACGCACGCACTCCGTCACCGTTCGTCGCGAATTGACGTGAACGGAAGGGTGGCCGCCGCTTGGGGGGTGGCGTGGGGTGGCTCGGACGTCGGTCGGACCCGGGGGCGAGGCGCTCAGGCGAGGCGGACCGGCTTCTCCGGGCGGACGCCGACCTCCGCGAGCCAGTCGCGCAGTGGCGCCGGGTCCCCGTCCTCCACGAGGGAGAGCACGAGCGGCGCGAGGTCCGAGCGGCGCTCGCCGCCGACCAGCAGGACCGGGCCGTCGAGCCAGTCCAACCCCGGGCCGGCGCCGGCGTAGTCCACGGCGGCGCAGCAGACCAGGGCGGTGACGTGGTCGGCGAGCAGGTCCCGGCCGCTGCGCGGGGGCTGGAGCGGGAAGAGCGGCATCGTGTCGGCTCCCCGGGCCTTCTCGGCGGCCGCGCGGGAGTCGGCGGCACGTTCCTCCCGGGCCAGGTCGCCGCTCAGGCGTCCGGCGAGGGCCTCGCCGGCGGCGCAGTGGCCCGCCGGGTCGGTGAGGTAGCCGAGGACCCGCTCCAGCGTGGGCCCGCCGAGGCCGTCGGTGGGCGGGGCCGGGGTGGGGGCGGGAGCCGGGGTGGTGGCGGGAGCCGGGGTGGTGGCGGGGGCCGTCGGGGTCGGGGCGGTGGCGAGGGCGTCGAGGGCCGCGTGCAGGCGGGCCGCCTCCGTACGCCACTTGCGGTCGACGACCTCCCGCGGATACTCCGCCCAGTCCACCGGGGCCCAGTCCGGCCCGGTTTCGGCGGGGCCGCCGTGGAAGAGCCGCGCCGCCAGCAGGGAGGCGGCCTCGTCGACCACGCCGGGCTGCTCCAGCAGATCGCAGGCGGGGCGCTCTTCGAGGCGCGAGGTGAACCCGTCGGCCAGCCGGTCGCGGCGGGACAGTTCCGTCAGGGCGGAGACCACCCCGGCGTCGAGGTGCGCGGGCCAGCGGCCCATCCGCCAGGCGGGCAGCGCGACGCGGGTCAACAATCGGTCCCAGCCCGCGTAGGCGAGGCCGACTTGCTCCTGGGCCATGATGCGCAGCCCGTAGTCCACGTCCTGGGCGCGGTCCGATGCGGCGGCGGCGACGCCGCGCTCCATCTCGGCGGCGTCCGTCCGGCACAGCCGCAGCAGCAGCCGGGCGGGGCCGGCGATCCAGCCGAGGCCGGGCCGGTCGCCGATGTCCACGGCGGCGTCGAGCCCGCGGACGAAGCCGCGCGCGTCGGCTATGTCGGGGTGCGCGGAGGGGCCCGTACCGGCGACGACGGGCGCGAGGACTGCCCGTAGCTCCGCGACCCGCATCCACCACAGGAACGGCGAACCGATCACGAGGACGGGGGCGGCGCCGGGCTCGGACTCCGGACCCGCGGATATGCCCGCGCGCCGGTGCGCGGCATGCGCGCGGTCCTCCAGCCAGCTGTCGCAGTCCGGGGTCAGGGCTATCGCGGAGGGCGCGGGAACGTCCATCCGGTCGGCCAGGTCCCGCACGAGGCGGTAGAGGTCGGGCGCGGCGCTCTCCGGCAGCGGCACCGTCGGTGTCACGGCCGGACCGGCCCGCACCACGACGGCGCCGAAGATGCCGCCGGCGAGCAGGACCAGCGCGGCGACCGCGCACACGACGAGGGTCACCGTCGGCCAGGGGTCCCCGGCCAGCCGGCCCGTCATCCGGGCGGTCACGAGCACCACCGCGACGGCGGTGGGCACCAGCACGGCGGCCAGCGCCCTGCTGCGGACGCGCAGCACGGCGAGGGCGCGGGATCGTGCGGACGGCACGCCCACTTCTGCGATCGAACCGGTTCCGGACACGGCCGGACCTCACCCCCTCTGCCCTGCGGCGGCGTTGCTCACTCCCCCACTGTGACACCCGCCACCGACATCGCAATGCCGGTGGGCCATGTGCCGGAATGCTTGCGCCGCACCCTAGTTGGGGAGCGGCCGGGCGTCAGGCGGACCGGGTGACATCACCCGATGGAATGGCTTTGGGTAAAGGTGGGTGCGCTCGAACGCGGCCGGAGGCACTCGTACGCGGACACGCGCGCGGGCCCGGTGCGCGTCCGCGCGCCCCGGGCCCGTGCTCGCTCCGCCGTGCTGGTCAGCGGCCTTCCGCCGCCTTGGCCGCGATGTCCGTACGGTGCTGGGAGCCGTCGAGTCGGATCCGCGCGACGGCCTTGTACGCCTTCTCGCGCGCCTGGGCCAGGTCGGAGCCGGTCGCCGTCACCGACAGCACGCGACCGCCCGCGCTGACGATGGCGTCGCCCTCGCGGCGGGTCCCGGCGTGCAGCACGTAGGCGTCGGGGCCGTCCTCGGCGGCCACCTCGGCCAGGCCCTCGATCGGGTCGCCGGTGCGCGGGGTGTCCGGGTAGTTGTGGGAGGCGATCACGACCGTGACGGCCGCGTCGTCGCGCCAGGAGAGCGGCGGCTCGTCGGCCAGGGTGCCGTTCGCGGCGTTCAGCAGGACGCTCGCGAGGGGGGTGCGCAGCCGGGCCAGGACGACCTGGGTCTCGGGGTCGCCGAAGCGGGCGTTGAACTCGATGACGCGGGTGCCGCGGCTGGTGAGCGCGAGGCCGGCGTAGAGCAGTCCGGAGAAGGGCGTGCCGCGCCGGCGGAGCTCGTCGACGGTGGGCTGGAGGACCAGCTCCATGACCTCGTCGACCAGCTTCGGGTCGGCCCAGGGGAGCGGGGAGTACGCGCCCATGCCGCCGGTGTTGGGGCCGGCGTCGCCGTCGAGGGCGCGCTTGAAGTCCTGCGCGGGCTGGAGGGGGACCACGGTGACGCCGTCGGTGATGGCGAAGAGGGAGACCTCGGGGCCGTCGAGGTACTCCTCGATGACGACGCGGTCGCAGGCCAGCGCGTGGGCGCGGGCGACGGCGAGGTCCTCGGTGACCACGACGCCCTTGCCGGCGGCGAGGCCGTCGTCCTTGACGACGTAGGGGGCGCCGAAGGCGTCGAGGGCCTCGTCGACCTCCTCCGGGGTGACGCAGACGTAGCTGCGCGCGGTCGGGACACCGGCGGCGGCCATCACGTCCTTCGCGAAGGCCTTGGAGCCCTCCAGCCGCGCGGCCTCTGCGGACGGGCCGAAGACGGGGATGCCGGCCGCGCGGACGGCGTCGCCGACCCCGGCGACCAGGGGGGCCTCCGGACCGACGACGACCAGGTCGGCGCCGAGTTCGACGGCGAGGGCGGCGACCGCGGCGCCGTCGAGGGCGTCGACCGGGCGCAGCTCCGCCACCTCGGCGATGCCGGCGTTGCCGGGGGCGCAGTAGAGCGCGGAGACGTCGGGGTCGAGGGACAGAGAGCGGCACAGGGCGTGTTCGCGGGCGCCGCCGCCGATGACGAGGACCTTCACGCCGCCCAGGGTAGCCCGGCCGGCGTGGCGGGTTTCGTGCGGCCACCCAACTACGGGGCGCTACTCATTCGTGTATTCCTCCACAACGGTGGCTCCGAGCTCGCGCACGATCAGGTCGTGTCCGGTCAGGGCGCTCTCGACGAGGTCGGGGTCGTCGGCCTCCGCCACGTCGTCCTCGGGGGCGACGGGCGGGGGGGCCTGCGGGGTGGGGGGCTGGGACTGGTGGGACTGGTGGGACTGCTGGGGTGCCGGTGGCTGGTACGGCTGCTGCGGGGCGGACGCCTGGGGCTGCTGGGGCTGGTGGGGCTGGTGGCTCTGCTGGTTCTGGTGGGGCGCCGGTGGCGGGTTGTAGGCGGGGGTGGGCGCGGCCGGGGCCTGGGCGGGGGCCGGCGGGGCGGCGTAAGAGGACTGCTGGGTCGGGGCGGGGCCGCCGCCTCCCACCACGGCGTCGATCTTCCAGTTGACCTGGAACTGCTCGGAGAGCACCGCCTTGAGGACGTCCTCGCTGCCGCTGCTCGCGAAGTTGTCGCGGGCGCCAGCGTTGGGGAAGCCGAGCTGGAGGGTGGTGCCGTCGAAGCCGGTGACCTGGGCGTTCTGGCTGAGCAGGATCCAGGTGAAGCGGCGGCGGTTCTTCACGGCCTCCAGGACGCCGGGCCACATCGCCTGGACCTGTCCCGCGCCGGCGGCCATGCCGGGGGAGGGCGCGGCGGCGGGCGGGGCGGACGTCGGGGCGGGTGCCGGGGCCGGGGCCGGGGTGGGGCCGGGGCGCCGCTGCCGGGGCGGCGGCGCTGGGCCAGGCGCCGGGGCGGGAGCGGCGGCCGGGGCGGGGTGGCCGGGGTCGCGGCTCCGGGCCAGGCGCCGGGCGCGGGCGCACCGCTGCCGGGCTGCGCGGCACCGGGCCAGGCCCCGGGGCGGCGGGCGCGGGGGCGGGAGGGCGGCGGGGCCGGGGCGGCGGCCGCGGCTGCGGGCTGCGGCGCGGGCTCCGCCGCTACGGGTGCCACCGGCGCCGCGGGCTGCGGCTCGGGGCCCCGTACGGCGGCACGCGCGGCGGCGACCCCGCCACCCGGGCCGGCCGGAGCCATGCCATGGGCCTCGGGCGCGGGAACGTATCCCATGGCGGGGGCGGCGGCCGGGGCGGCGTACGCCACACCGGCGGGCGGGCCGCTCCGTTCGAGCCGGTCGAGGCGGGCCTGGAAGGAGCGCTCGTCGTCGAAGGCGGCGGGCAGCAGCACCCGCGCGCAGATCAGCTCCAGCTGGAGCCGGGGCGAGGTCGCCCCCCGCATCTCGGTGAGCCCGGCGTTGACCAGGTCGGCGGCGCGCGACAGCTCGGCGGCGCCGAACACCGACGCCTGGGCCTGCATCCGCTCCACGAGATCGGCGGGAGCGTCGATGAGCCCCTTCTCCCCCGCGTCGGGCACGGCGGCCAGGATCACCAGGTCGCGCAGCCGCTCCAGCAGGTCGGCGACGAACCGGCGCGGGTCGTTGCCGCCCTCGACCACCCGGTCGACGACCTCGAACGCGGCTGCCCCGTCGCCGGCGGCGAAGGCGTCGATGACGGAGTCGAGCAGCGAGCCCTCGGTGTACCCGAGCAGGGAGGTGGCCATGGCATACGTCACACCCTCGGCCCCGGCGCCGGCGAGCAGCTGGTCCATGACGGACATGGAGTCACGCACGGATCCGGCGCCGGCCCGCACGACGAGCGGCAGCACGCCGTCCTCGACGTGGGCGCCCTCGCGGCCGCAGACCTCACCGAGGTAGTCGCGCAGCGTGCCGGGCGGCACGAGCCGGAAGGGGTAGTGGTGCGTCCGGGACCGGATGGTCCCGATGACCTTCTCGGGCTCGGTGGTGGCGAAGATGAACTTGAGGTGCTCCGGAGGCTCCTCGACCACCTTCAGCAGGGCGTTGAAGCCCGCCGAGGTGACCATGTGGGCCTCGTCGATGATGTAGATCTTGTACCGGCTCGACGCCGGCCCGAAGAACGCCTTCTCGCGCAGGTCACGGGCATCGTCCACGCCACCGTGCGACGCGGCGTCGATCTCGATGACGTCGATCGACCCCGGCCCGTTCCTGGCCAGGTCACGGCAGGACTGGCACTCGCCGCAGGGGTCGGGGGTGGGACCCTGCTCACAGTTCAGGCACCGCGCGAGGATCCGCGCGCTGGTCGTCTTTCCACACCCGCGCGGCCCGCTGAACAGGTACGCGTGATTGACCCGGTTGTTCCGCAGGGCCTGCATGAGCGGGACCGTGACATGGTCCTGCCCGATGACCTCGGCGAACGACTCGGGGCGGTAGCGGCGGTACAGCGCAAGGGACGACACGTCTACGAGGTTATCCGGGCGCACCGACAACGGCGGCCCCCAACGGCTCCGGAACGCAAAGCGCCCCCCACGCACCCGCCAGAGCCCACTTACCCTTGCTGCCTTCCGGCCCTGGGGGAGTTGGGTGAGATAGCGCCGCGTGAGGGGCTGGGCCCCACCCTAGCGGATACCGCCCCCCGGAATCGAGCCGCCCCGGATCCCCGCCCCACCCGGCCCCCCCTCCGACCCCCTCCGACCCCCAAGATCAGGATCGTGTTCGCGAGCACCCCTCAACGTCTTGTATTGTTTGCGGCGGAGGATTCGCCTAGAGGCCTAGGGCGCACGCTTGGAAAGCGTGTTGGGGGCAACCCCTCACGAGTTCGAATCTCGTATCCTCCGCAGCCGCCTGAACAGGCGAACGAAGAGCCGAGCCGCAATTTGCGGTTCGGCTCTTCTGCTTTGCCCCACTGGCCCGCGGCCGCCTTCGACGCCGCTCTGATCACGGGCGGCCTTCCGCTGATCTGCTCGGAGTGGCGCTGCTCCGGCCTCCAGGCGTCGTACGGGCCTGAGGAACTGATCAGCGCCTGGCATACGGCCTGACCGGGCCGGCGCCACCAGATCTGCGCGTGTGCACGTCATGGGCCACCGGCACCGTCGAGGCGTCCGGCCGGTGCGCTCAGCCCCTGTTCGGCGGCCACGGTCAGCGGCCGCCGTTGCAGCAGGTGCAGGTGTCCGCCCGCGAAGGCCCATTCGATGTCCTGCGGTCCTGCGAAGACCAGTGCGCAGCGGGAGGCCAGTTCGCGCAGCTCGGTGAGCTGCGCGTCGTCGAGGCAGAGCGTTCGGACGTGTTCGGGCGGGACGGTGACCTGGCTGATACCGCCGAGGGGTGAGGGCCGGACGGCGATGTCCTTCACTCCCGCCACGCGTTCTCGTACTCTGCCGCCGGCGTCGATCCGGTAGCGGTCCGGGACGACCAGGCCTTCGACCACCGACTCGCCCAGGCCCCAGCTCGCCTCGACCACCACGACTTCGGAGCCGTCGAGCGGATCGCGGGTGAACAGGACGCCGGCGCGGTCAGCGGCCACCAGAGCCTGTACGACCACCGCGATGCGCGGTTGCCCCACCAGACCGAGCCGATGGCGGTAGGCAAGCGCGGCGGGGGCGCGGGCGGACTCTCGTACGGCCCGGACCGCCTCGGTCAGCGCCTGGTGGGTGTCCACGTTGAGGCAGCTGAGATGCTGGCCGGCGAAGCTCGCCTCGGCCGAATCCTCACCCGGGGCGGAGGAACGTACTGCCAGCGGCTGTCCCAGTGGCTGTCCCGACGCGGACGATCCGCCCGCGAGGTGGTCGACCGCCGCGCGCAGCGCCTCCTGTGCGCCGGGGCTGCCCTCGGCGACCGCGTCCACGAACGGCCAGGGCAGGGCGATCCCAGGAGGCACCGGCAGCCCGGCTCGGACGGCGATCGCGAGGTTCGCGGCCTTGCCGCCGTACAGGGCCTCGTCGGTCGCGGACCCGAGCGGCACCACCTCGGCAGGCGATGTCCTCATGACACGACCGCCGCTTCTCCGGCCCGGCCGTCGACCCGGACCCGGGATCCGTCCGGGAGTACCGCGGTGGCATCCGTACAGCCGACCACTCCCGGGATGGCGAACTCCCGGGCGACGATGGCCGCGTGGGACAGTGCCCCGCCGCGGTCGGTGACGATCGCACCGAGCAGCGGCAGGACGATGTTGAAGGCGGTCGTGGTCGCGTTGGTCACCAGGACGTCGCCGGGCTGGAGTCGTCCGAACTCCGCCACGTCGCGGATGACGCGTGCGGTGCCCTCGTAGACGCCGGGGCTCGCGCCCAGTCCGTGCACGGTCCGTCCCGCGGTACGTGCCACGGGGTTTCCGAACATCGCCTGGACCACCGCTCCGAGGGCCTGTTCCAGTCGTGCGGCTGCCGGCGGCAGCCACTGCGGTGGCAGAGGATCGCCCGGGGGTGGCCCGAGCAGGAGTGGGGCGTCTGCGTACCGGGCCTGTTCCCGGTAGCGGGCACGGTCCGACAATTCGCCGGGGTCCGGCCCATCGCCGGTACGGACGAGTTCGCGCAGCTCGGTGTAATCGGCCTCGACCAGGTGGGCGGGGTCGGCGATCCGTCCGGTCCGGGCGAGCCGGCGGCCGGCGGCGAGGATGGCGCGGCGGGTGAGGCCGATGGCCGGGAGGTCGGCGAACGATCCGCGTTCGTCGCGCAGTCGCGACACCAACCGGGCCTCGGAGAGCAGTTCGTCGAAGCGGCCGCGGTGGGGCAGGGGTACGGCGCTTCGCAGTTCGGCTGCCGTCTCGGTTTCCTGCCCCTCGTTCGCGGACGGCCGGCCCGCCGCCGTGGTCCGGATGGCCCTGACGACCAGACCGGGCATCTCCAGGACGCAAGGGTCGCCGACGTCCTCGCCGTTGACGGGGCGCCAGCCCACCTGTTCGAGGTACGCGGCCGCCGCAGCACCGGTCGGGGCGGGCAGCGCGCACAGCGCGTCCAGTAGCTCGGCGGGCTCGGTGGACGAGGCGAAGAGCCTGCGCGCCTCGGGGTCGGCGGTGACCGCCGCGGTCAGCCGCGCGAGCTCCTCGCCGGCGGCCAACGGGTCCGGGCTGGACCCGGCCAGCGGCGCGAGAATCTCCCCAGGAGTACGGCTGGTCCACTCCTGGCAGTGCGCCAGGAGGTCGCCCATCGGCAGCAGAGCGGGCATGTTGAACAGATGGTGCAGGTAGCAGGCCCGCCGCTGGTGCTCGCGACAGCGGTCGAGGTGGGCCAGCAGGCCGGCGTCGTCCAGAGCGGCGGGCTCGACCTCCAGCAGCGCCCGGTGGTCGGCGACCAGCGAAGGCTTCACCTCGCTGTCCCAGCGGCGGAGGTCTTCGCGCCACAGCCGGCGCTCGAAGACCATCGCGCTCGTCGCCAGCCGCTCCCGGATCCGCGGGTCGTCGGCCGCCATGCGCTCCCACACCTCGTGCGGGGGGTGGCCCGAGACGTCCGGCGGCGCACCTATCGGCCGGGGGCAGTAGTAGCTGAAGCCGTTGACGAACGCCCAGTCGAGACGCTCCAGCAGCGAGCCGTACCGGCGCAGGCTGTCGCCGAAGCCCCGGCCGAACTCCGCCGGGAAGATCTCGGCGTGGAAGCGGGTGACAGGACGTGTGAAGTGGGTGGCATCGAGGGACCAGGTGCCCGGTCCCGGAGGGGCAAACGTGGGTGCGGCGGCGATGCTCATGGCCGCTTCCTCCTCGCCGCTCGAATGGTTCGAATGGCTCAGGTGGCCAAGGTGGCCAAGGTGGCCCAGACGGCTCAGGTGGTGGCTGCGCCTGCCGGGCCCTGTGGATCACGCTGGAGAGCGTCGGTGAGGACCCGGACCGCCCAGGCGGCCGCCTCGCCGGCCTCGGCCCCGTCGAGTCCTGTCTGCTCACGCATGGCCTGCCATGCCGGTGCGCTCACCAGCAGGTAGAGGACCGCCACCGCGCGCCGCCGGGCCGTCGGGGAGGCCGCGGCGGTGACCTCGGCAAGCGCCGACTCCACGGCGCGGAACCGGTGGGCCCGACCCTGGCGCCGCAGCGGCAGGGCCGCCTTGAAGTTCAGCAGGGCAAGGATCAGCGCCTGGTTCTCGTCGTACGAGCGGTAGAGCTCCGGAGTCAGGCGGCGAAGCCCTTCGAGGGTGTCCGGGTAGGACAGCATGAGCACGTGGAGGTGGGCCTGGGCCCACTCGTTCCACGCAACGAAGAGTTCGTCCCGGGTCGGGAAGTGGCGGTAGACGGTGCGTACGGCGATGTTCGCGCGCTGTGCGACGAGCGGGATGGTGAGCTCTTCCACGGTCTCGTCGGCGATGGCCTCGGTCATTGCCGCGAAGATCCGCTGACGGGTCTGCTCCATCTGCTCGGCACGCAGCGGGCTCTCGTACCGGCCTCGCTTATTCATGACACGTTGACAGTACTCCAATACACGCCAAACTGTCAAGAAACGGACATTTGCTGGCTCCATCGACGCGATCGCCGACCCCTGACGTGGTTGCGTTCGCCGCCGTCCGAGCCCATCCGGACGGCGGCGTCGAAGCCACTCCGTCGCAGGTCGGGACGCCCACAGAAGCCGTTGACCGCCCTCACCCCCGCGTAGGGGCTTCCTCGGCGGTCGCGCGGACCGCGTCGGCGAGTTTGCGGGCCGTGGGGTTCGCGGGGGCGACCAGGTGGGTGTGGATGAAGGCGAAGGACAGGCCGCGCCGGCGGTCGGCGAAGGCGATCGATCCGCCGCTGCCGTGGTGGCCGAAGGCGGTGGGCTCCCCGCCCATCGGTGTCATGCCGAGGAAGTAGCCCAGCCCCTTGGCGTACCTGACGAGCAGCATCCGGTCCCGCCCGTCCACCGCCGTGGCCGCCGCCGCCGCGAGCCGGTCGGGCGGCAGGAGCCGTACGCCGTCCACCTCGCCGAGCAGCGCCGCGTACATCCGGGCGGCGGCGCGGGCGGTCATGGTGCCGCAGGAGGGGAGGTCGGCGCGGAGGTAGCGGGGGTGGTTGGCGAGGCCGGCGGTGGTCCACAGGCTCCGGTTCGGCGCGATGAGCCGCGTGAACGGGGCGATCGTCGGGAGTCCGGCCAGGTACGTCTCCCAGCCGCCCTCCACCAGCGGCGCCACGCGGGGGAGTTCGGAGGCGGGCAGCCCGAAGTACAGCTCGTCGGCGATCCCGAGGGGCTCGGCCACGTACTCCCGCAGGGCCTGCCCCGGCGTGAGGCCGGTGACGCGCCGGACGGTCTCCCCGAGGATCCAGCCGAAGGTCCAGCCGTGGTAGCCGCTGCCCGCCCCCGGCTCCCACAGCGGGCGCAGCCCGGCGACGACCCCGCACATGTGCTCCCAGTCGCACAGCTCGGCGGCGGTGACGGAGCGCGGAAGGTGGGGGATCCCGGCGGAGTGGGTCAGGGCGTGCCGGACGGTGATGCCGGCCTTGCCGTGGGCCCCGAACCGCGGCCAGTAGCGGGCGATGGGGGCGTCGTAGTCGATCAGCCCGCGTGCGGCGAGGACGTGGACGAGGGTCGCCGTGCAGCCCTTGCCGGTGGAGAAGCCGTGGATCAGCGTGTCGGGGCCGGGGACGCCGGCGTACGCCTCCACCAGCGGCCGGCCGTGCAGGTACGCGGCCACCTGGACGCCGCCCTCGGCGCCGGACGCGACCAGCGCGTCGACGGTCTCCTGGAGCTTCACGCGCCCCTCCTTCACCACCGCACGCCGTGTCACTTTGAGTAGCGACAGCCTACCTTCGGTGACTACGGATGTTCGGGCAAGTGGAAGAGGTGGCCGAGGTGGGCGAGGGAATGCGCGAGACACGACGCGTGGCGCAGGTGCTCGGGGCGTGCGCGGCGGCGCTGACGCTGGCGCTGTCGGCGCCGGGCACGGCGCAGGCGGCCAACGGGGTGCTGTTCATCGACCGGGTCGCGATCGGGGACCCGTCCGGCTGCTATCCGCTGGGCGACTTCGTGCCCTCGGAGGTCGCCAACTTCACGGACGAAGTGGCCTTCCTGTGGTCGGGACCCCAGTGCGACGGGCGGGTGACGGGCTCCGTCGCGCCGGGTCAGTACGTCCACCCCGCCCCCGGCATGAGCCTGTTCATCCAGTGACAGCGCCTACGCGGCCTGGAGGGAGACCTCGGTCGCCTTGATCAGCGCGACGACCGGGGAGCCGGCCGCCAGGCCCAGGGCGTCGACGGCGTCGGCGGTGATGGCGGCGGTCAGGCCGCCCCCGTCCACGTCGACCTTCACGGAGGCCATGGCCGGCCCGGTGGCGACGTCGACGACCGTGCCGGCGATCTGGTTGCGGATCGACAGCCCCTCGACCGGGCCGGTCGCCAGCGCCACCTCGGTGGCCTTGACCAGGGCCTTCACCGAGGAACCGGCGGCGATACCCAGCTCCTTGACGGCGTCGGCCGTGATGGCGGCGGTGATGTCCTGGCCGCCTTCGAGGCGGACCTTGACCGTGGCCATCGCCTCGCCCGAGGTGACGGCGGTGACGGTGCCGGGGATCTGGTTGCGGACGCTCAGGCTCATGGTCATACAACCCTTTTACGTAGGAACGTTCACACCAAACCCCGAGTGATCGATTCTTCGGTGAACCGGTTGCGGCATACGAGTGATCGGGAGTGTCCTCGACTGGCGGGTGGCGGCGAGCGGGCGATATCCCTACGCGCATGATCAAGAACATCGCCGCCGCCGCGGCGCTCGCTCTCAGTTCCGCCCTGCTGACCTGCGCCCCCGCCCAGGCCGCCCCGCACTCCTTCCCGCTGCCGCCCTTCGGCTACTACGCCCTCGCCCCCGCGCCGCTCGGCTGGCAGGCCGCCCCGCTCCTCGTGCACCCCGGCTACGTGGTGTACACCGTCCGCTGACCCCCCGTACGCCCGCGTCCCCGCCGCGATCACCGGCGGGGGCGCGGGACAGACCGGGCCCGAGGCTCGCTCACTCGAACGACGGCATCTCCCCGACCGTCGTCTCCAGGTCGATCACCGCGAAGGCCGCGCCCTGCGGGTCGGTGAGCGCCGCGAACCGCCCGAAGGGGCTGTCCATCGGGCCGAAGTGCAGCATCCCGCCGCGCGCCTCGGTCTTCTCCACCGCCTGGTCGCAATTCGGCACGGCGAAGTAGACCTGGATGTAGGGCGGGATCTCCGGCGGGAAGTCGTCGCCCATCTTCATCCGGCCCAGCACCGCGTTCTGCGTGCCGCCGAGGCTGAAGACCTTGAAGTCCATCCCGGCCGTCTCCGGGTCGTCCCCCGGGTCCATCTGCTGGGACTCGTACGGGAAGACCTGCGGAAGGAAGCCGTCCGCCTTCTCCGGTTCCCGCGTGAAGACCTCCGCCCAGGCGTACGAACCGGCCTCGCCCATCTTCTCGAAGCCCCGGTGATCGCCCGGCTGCCAGACGCCGAAGACGGCGCCGCTCGGCTCCTTGGCGATCACCATGGTGCCGAAGCTGCCCACCTGCATCGGCTCCATCATGAGATCGCCGCCCGCCGCCTTGATCTTCTCGGCGGTGGCGGCGGCGTCGGACGAGGCGAAGTACAGACACCACTGCGACGGCGCGTCGGCCCCCGGCATCGGCGGCACGACGGCCGCGACCGCCTTCCCGTCGGAATAGGCCTGCGTGTAGTTGCCGTACTCGGTACTGGCCTCACCGAAAGTCCAGCCCAGCACGTCGCCGTAGAACTCCTTGGCCCCCTCCACATCGGTGAACATCGCGTCCACCCAGCACGGGGCGCCTTCCTGGAACTCAGCCATGGTCGATCGACTCCTGTGTCGCCTGTCTGTCCATGCGGTGCGCAACCTGACGATTTCCACGCTAGGCGGGGGGTCTGACATCCGCGCGACGGCGGGCCGGCGCGCGACCGGCGGCCCGGCGCGGGAGGCTGGGGGCATGGACGACATCACCATCCGGCTGGCGCAGCAGCCCGAGGCCGACGCCCTCCTCGCCCGCAGCCCGCTCGCCGCGCTCACCGGGATGCTGCTGGACCAGCAGGTGCCGATGGAGTGGGCCTTCTCGGGGCCGTGGACGATCGCCCAGCGCATGGGCTCCGACGACCTCGACGCGCACGTCATCGCCCTCTACGACCCGGAGGCCTTCGCGGAACTCCTCGCCCGCAAGCCGGCCGTGCACCGATACCCGGGGTCGATGGCGAAGCGGATCCAGCAGTTGTGCGCGTACCTGGTGGAGCACTACGCCGGGGACGCGGCGGCCGTCTGGGCGGACGTCGGCACCGGCGCCGAGCTCCTGGCGCGGCTGAAGGCACTGCCGGGCTACGGGGAACAGAAGGCGCAGATCTTCCTCGCCCTGCTGGGCAAGCGCTTCGGCGTGCGCCCCCCGGGCTGGCGGGAGGCCGCGGGCGGCTACGGCCTCGCCGGCGTCCACCGCTCGGCGGCCGACATCACGGGCCCGGAGTCACTGGCGAAGGTGCGGGAGTACAAGCAGGCGCAGAAGGCCGCCGCCAAGAAGAAGGAGGAGAAGGAGCGGTAGGAGTGGCACGGCGAGTTGACGAACAGCCAAACAAGCCGCAGGTCAGCGCGCCGGCCCGTCGTAGGGTCGGCGGCATGATCGAGAACCTGACCCGCGCCGCGAGCGCCGAGACCATCTCCGACGGTCCCGGCTCCCTCATCACCCTGCTCACCGACACCGCCGAACTGACCTGCAACACCGCGAGCTTCGAGGTGGGCGCCGCCGGCGCACCGGTGCACTTCCACACCAAGGCGACGGAGTTCTTCCACGTCACGGACGGCGCCCTCGACGTCCTCGTCGGCGACGAGGTCCACACCCTCACCAAGGGTGACTTCATCACCATCGCGCCCGGCGTGAAGCACGCCTTCGCCCCGGCCGCGGGCCACACGGCCGAGGTGTTCGTCGGCTTCACCCCGGGCATGGCCCGCTTCGACTACTACCGCCTCCTCGGGCGGGTGCGCGCGGGCGAGGCCACCGTGCAGGACATCATCGACAGCCAGCCCACCTACGACAACCACTACGCGGAGAGCGACGCCTGGGCCGGGCGCACGCGCAGCGCCGACGCGTAGACCTCGTCGGCGTCGAGCCGGCGCAGCTCCTCCGCGATCAGCTCGGCCTGGCTGCGGATCTTCAGGGCCACCTTGCGGTCGGGCCACCCGGGCAGCACCAGCGTGGCGAGCACCCCGGCGGGCCGGTCCACCCGTATCTCCCCGGCGGTCGTCTCCAGCCGGACCCGGGTGATGACCGGCCCGTCGGTGGTCACGCGCCGCACCGGCACCTTCAGCCGGTCCTCCAGCCAGCGCGCGAGCAGCTCGGCACTGGCGTTGTCGGCCTCGCTCTCGACGGCCGCGCCGGTCACCGGCAGCGGCTTCTGGTCGAGGGCGGCCGCCAGCAGCGAGCGCCAGGGCGTCAGCCGGGTCCAGGCCAGGTCGGTGTCGCCGGGGGCGTACGTGGCCGCCCGCCCGGCGAGCGCGGCCACCGGGTCGGGGGCCTCCTGGGCGTCGGTGATGCGTCGCTGCGCGAGCGCGCCCAGCTCGTCGCGGGCCGGGTCGGCGGGGGCCTCGGCCGGCCACCACGCCACCACCGGCGCGTCCGGCACCAGCAGCGGCAGGACCACCGAGCCCGCCTGCGAGGTGAGCTCGCCGTGCAGGCGCAGCAGCACGATCTCCCCGGATCCGGCGTCGGAGCCGACGCGCAGTTCGGCGTCGAGGCGGGCCTGGCGCTGGCGCTGGGGGCCGCGCCCGCTGCGCTTGATCACCGCGATGATGCGGCACGGGTGCTCGCGCGAGGCTTCGGAGGCCGCGCGTACGGCGTCGTAGGCGTTCTCCTCGTCGGTGACGACGACGAGGGTCAGCACCAGCCCCATGGCGGGGCTGCCGACGGCTCGGCGGGCTTCGAGCAGGGCCCGGTCGACCTTGCTGGACGTGGTGTCGGTGAGTTCGGTCCGCATACCTCCGAGTCTGTCAGCGTGTACCGCACCGGCGACAACCGGTTCGCTCGAATCCGTCTGGAGGGGAACGGAACCGAACGGTTCCTACCGGCGACGGCGGGCCGTGCCGAAGAGGGAGCGGGAGATCTCCCGGCCGAGTTGGGTGCCGATCGAGCGGGCCAGCGAGCGGAAGAGGCCACTGCCCACCACCTGTTCGGCCAGTGAGGGGTCCGGCTTCGCGGCTCCGCGCGCGCCCCGAGCCGCCGCCTGCTCGGCCGCCTTGGCCTGCTTCTCGGCCTCCGCCTCGGCCGCTGCCGCCTCCGCCGCCGCTTCGGCCGCCGCCTGCTCGGCGCTGATCTTCTCGTACGCCGACTCGCGGTCGATCGGCTCCGCGTAACGCGCGTACAGGGGCGAGGACTTCACCGCCCGGTCCAGGGCCGTCGCCTCGATCGGGCCCATCAGCGACCGCGGGGCGCGCAGCCGGGTCGCGGCGACCGGGGTCGGAGCGCCGTTCTCGCTCAGGACGGTGATCACCGCCTCGCCGGTGCCGAGGCCGGTGAGCAGTTCCTCCAGGTCGTAGGCGGAGTTGGGAAAGGTCTTCACGGTCGCCTTCAGCGCCTTGTCGTCGTCCGGGGTGAAGGCGCGCAGCGCGTGCTGGACGCGGTTGCCGAGCTGGGCGAGGACGTCGCCGGGCACGTCCTTGGGCGTCTGCGTCACGAAGAACACGCCGACGCCCTTGGAACGGATCAGTCGCACGGTCTGGGTGATCGACTCCAGGAAGGCCTTCGAGGCGCCGTTGAACAGCAGGTGCGCCTCGTCGAAGAAGAAGACCAACTTCGGCCGCTCCAGGTCGCCGACCTCCGGCAGGTCGCCGTACAGGTCGGCGAGCAGCCACATGAGGAAGGTGGAGAACAACCGCGGTTTGTCCTGCACCGCCGGGAGTTCCAGTACGGAGACGGTCCCCCGGCCGTCGGCGGCCGTACTCAGGAACTCGCTCGTGTCGAACTCGGGCTCGCCGAAGAACTCGGAGGCGCCCTGCCGCTCGAAGGCGGTCAGCGCGCGCAGGATCACCCCGGCGGTGGCGGTGGACAGGCCGCCGATGCCCTTGAGTTCGGCCTTGCCCTCGTCGGAGACGAGGAAGGCGACGACCGCCCGCAGGTCCTTGAGGTCGATCAGGTCCAGGCCCTTGGAGTCGGCGTAGTGGAAGATCAGGCCGAGCGACTGCTCCTGGGTCTGGTTGAGCTGGAGCACCTTGGACATCAGGACGGGGCCGAACGCGGTCACGGTGGCCCGGACCGGGATGCCGGTGCCGATGCCGCCGAGCGCGTAGAACTCGGTCGGGCAGCCGGTGGGCTGCCAGTCCTGGGCGACGTCGGCGGCCCGCTCGCGGACCTTCTCGTTCTCGGCGCCCGGAGCGCTGATGCCGGAGACGTCGCCCTTGATGTCGGCGAGGAAGACGGGGACGCCGTGCGCGGAGAGCTGTTCGGCGATGAGCTGGAGGGTCTTCGTCTTGCCGGTGCCGGTCGCGCCGGCGACCAGGCCGTGCCGGTTGAGCATCGACAGCGGGATGCGGATCTGGCGGTCGGGCAGGACGTGCCCGTCCCACAGGAGGGCGCCGAGGTCGAGGGCGGGGCCGGTGAAGGCGTAACCGGCGGCGATGCGGGCGGCCGGGCCTACCGGAACGGAAGGGTCCGCGTGCTGGCTCATGCATCACTCCCGAACTCCCGGACCGCCGTCTCCGGCTCCCGTAGTCACCCATTCACACCCTCTGCCACTTTTGCACCGTCGGCGCGAGGCTGCGCCCGGAGGCACGGGCCCGGTAGGCTTTCCGTGTGATCTTCAAGCGCATCGGAAGCGGGCGGCCGTACCCCGACCACGGCAGGGAAACCACCCGGCAGTGGGCGGACGTAGCCCCGCGCCCGGTCCGGCTCGACCAGCTCGTGACGACCAAGGGGCAGCTGGACCTCGAAACCCTCCTCGCCGAGGACTCGACCTTCTACGGCGACCTCTTCGCGCACGTCGTGAAGTGGCGGGGCGACCTCTACCTGGAGGACGGGCTCCACCGCGCCGTGCGCGCCGCCCTGCAACAGCGCCAGGTGCTGCACGCGCGCGTCCTGGAAATGGACTGATTGCGCCTTTCGGGTCTCTCTTACCCGATCAACAGATCATTTCGTAGGCATCGTTCCGGTACCGCACTACGCTGCGCCCATGAGCATGCTCACTCCCCCCGGCATGGGCGGAAAGTACCGCGTCACGGGAGCTGCCTACCCCCGCATGAGCCGTCCCCGGCGCCGCCGGAAGGTGGTCTTCGCCCTGCTCGGATCGGTCCTCGCGCTGGCTCTGCTCGGCTACGGAGCAGTGCAGCTCATCGACGTGTTCCGAGGCGGCGGCGACAAGCGGAACGCGGCGGCCGGCAAACCCTGCCCGAGCGCTTCCCCCGGCTCCGGCAAGAAGGCCGGGGCCGCCAAGCCCGCCTCCGCCCCGAACGCCGACGCGACCCCCTCCGCCTCCCCCGCCGCCGCGCTGCCCCAGCCCGGCCAGATCACGGTCAACGTCTACAACGCCACCCCGCGCGCGGGCCTCGCCAAGGCCGTCGGCGACGAACTGCGCAAGCGCGGCTTCGTCGTCGGTCACGTCGGCAACGCCCCCGCCGGTTTCGACAAGAAGGTCCCCGGGTCCGGGATACTGCTCGGCTCCCCGACGACCGACAAGGCCGCCTACTCCGTCCTCGCGACGCAGCTCGACGGGCTCACCCAGCAGACCGACACGCGCGAGGGCGCGGACATCGACCTGATCCTGGGCGACTCCTTCAAGGAACTGAAGCCGAAGGCGGACGCGGACAAGGCGCTGACCATCCTGGCCAACCCCGTGCCCACGCCCGCCTCCACGTGCTGAACCCGCGGGTCCGGGGCTATTCGGCCGAGCCGTACATGCGGTCGCCCGCGTCGCCCAGGCCCGGCACGATGTAGCCGTGCTCGTTGAGCCGCTCGTCCACGGCGGCCGTCACCACCGTCACCGGCGTGCCCGCCAGCTCGCGCTCCATGATCTCGACGCCCTCGGGGGCGGCCAGCAGCACCACGGCGGTCACGTCGTCGGCGCCGCGCTTGATGAGCTCCTGGATCGCGGCGACCAGCGTGCCGCCGGTGGCCAGCATCGGGTCGACGACGTAGACCTGGCGGCCGGAGAGGTCCTCGGGCATGCGCGTCGCGTAGGTGGAGGCCTCCAGGGTCTCCTCGTTGCGGACCATGCCGAGGAAGCCCACCTCGGCGGTCGGCAGCAGGCGGACCATGCCGTCCAGCATGCCGAGGCCGGCGCGCAGGATCGGCACGACCAGCGGACGCGGGTGCGACAGCTTGACGCCGGTGGTCGGGCCGACCGGGGTCTCGATGTGGGACGCCTCGGTGCGGACGTCGCGGGTGGCCTCGTAGGCCAGGAGGGTCACCAGCTCGTCGGCGAGGCGACGGAAGGTGGGGGAGTCGGTGCGCTTGTCGCGCAGGGTGGTGAGTTTGTGCGCCACCAAGGGGTGATCGACGACCTGCAAACGCACAACATCCTCCAAGACAAGACTCAGCCGGGTTTCGACCTGTGACCTGTGACCCTGCTACCTGCGAAAACACGGCCGCACGTCGCGACCCGCAGCAAAAGGCTACGCGCTGGGACGACCCCGACGCGTCCCCGCCGCGTCCCCGCCGCTTGCCCACCGCGTCCCCCACCACGCCGCCGGCCGGTGCGCACGCCGTCCAGGGCCGTTCGAGATGCGGTCGGCTCCCGTTCGCACCACCCTTGACTGGTGAGCGACGGACTGGTGGGCGACCGACTGGTGATCGCGGCCGTGGACGGATCCGAGCACAGCCTGCGGGCCCTGGAGTGGGCCCGTACGGCGGCCCTGCGCCACGACGCGGCCCTGATGGTGGCCCACGTCCTGCCCGACGTCTCCCAGCTGTACGCCGGACGCCGCGCCGCCCTGCACGACCGGAACGAGCCGGAGCGTTACGCCGACCCGGTGGGCGACCACGTGCGCTCCGTCCTCGACGCCGCGCCCGAGCTGCCCCGCGAGGTGCGCTACGAGGCCCTGGAGGGCTCGGTGCCCGAGGCGCTGCGGGCGGTGGGCGGCGAATGCGCGCCGCTGATGCTGGTGATGGGGTCCCGGGGGCGCGGCGGGTTCGCCGCCCTGCTGCTCGGGTCCAGCAGCCGGGCCGTCGCCACCACCGCGGCCTGCCCGGTGGTGGTGGTCCCCCACGCCGACCGTGACGCCGAGGACGCCGCCGCCGAGCCCTCCGCCGGGCGGGTGGTGCTCGGGCTGCACGCCTCCGAGACCGCCGACGACGTACTGGCCTTCGCGTTCGCGGAAGCCGCCGCGCGGGGGACCACCGTCCAGGTGGTCTCGGCGTACGCGATCCCGCCCGGCCCGACACTGATCATCGACAGCCCCTTCGCGGTGATCCCGCCCGAGGCCCTCGCCGACGAGACCGACGCGGTACCGGCCGAACGGGAGATGCTGCGGGCCCAGACGGCGCGCCTCGCCCCGCTGCGGGAGCGGTATCCGGACGTTCCCGTGGAGCAGGCGGCCGTGCCCGGGGACGCGGCGGGGCGGCTGGTGACGGCGTCGCGGTCCGCCGCGCTGGTGGTGGTCGGCCGCCACCATCCGCGCCGCCGGGGGCCGCTCATGGGCTCGGTGGCCCACGCCGTCCTCCACCACGCGCACGGCCCGGTGGCCGTCGTACCGCACCTGCCCACCGGGGCCGAGTGGTCCACCGATGACTTCTGAGCGCGAGCCCGGCCTGACCTGGGTCGATTCGCGCCGGGGTGGCATCAATCGGGCCGACCGGGGGAAGGTGGGGGCGAGGGGGGTCTGCTTCGCGCCGGCGGAGGAGGACGACCGGACCAGCCTGGGTGGTGGCCGATGCCCGAAACGCAGCAGAGCGGTACGACGACTACGGACGGGAGAGATCCGGACGCGTCACCGGAGACGGTGGCGCAGCGCAGGGCACGACGCGCCCAGTTCCTGCGCGATCTGAACGAGGCCCGTGAGCTGCGTGACCGGGTGCAGCCCCGGCGCGCCCGAGCGGCGCGCATGCGCCAGCAGATGCGGATGCGTACCTTCCGCTGGTGACCGGCGCCGCGACACGGCCGCCGCGCGGAAGACCTCTCGCAAAGCCGCCGTTTCTGCCACGATGCCGATTGGGCGGGGCACACGTCGGTGAGCGTCACGGCCGTCGCGCCCCAACCTCCGGCCGGGGGGACCTCCAACCGGCACGCCTATGACCAGTGGGAGAGTCACGGTGTACTTCGCCGCACTGCTCGCGCGCACCGAAGACGGGTGGGAAGCGAGCGACCTGGAACTCGACGCCGTCGAGTCCCTCAGTGATCTGATCGATCTCGCCCGATCCGCCGCTGTCGACGACGACACGGTGGTCGCCCTCATCGAGCAGGAGGACGCCTGGTTCGGCGTCATCCGCGTGGACGGCGAGGAGGACCCCCGGTACTTCGTATCGAACGCCTCCACCGCCGACCGCAGCTCCTACGGCTCGATGCTGACCAAAGAGCTGCTGGGCAGCGATGAGGAGGACGACGATCTCGACGAACTGGACCTGGACGGCACCGAGGACGGCGAGGACGCACCCCTCGCCGCGTTCACGGAGGAGGAGGACGACGAGGACGACACGTCCCGACCGGGCAGCGAACCGGTCCCGGCCGGCCCGCTCGGCGACCCCAGGCTGCTCGACGACCTGGGCGTCGGCCACAAGGAACTGATGTCCCTCGACGGAGACGCCCTCACGGAGATCGCCGACGCGCTCGGCGCCACCGAGGTACTGGAGGCCGTCCGCTAGTGACCGCCGCGCACGACATCACGTACGACCACCCGGATCCCGTACGGGATCCCTGGCTCGACTCCATGCGCCTGGCGCTGGAGCAGGCCGCCCTGGCGGTACCGGCCGGCGACGTGCCGGTCGGTGCCGTCGTGCTCGGCCCCGACGGGGACCTCCTCTCCGTCGGGCACAACGAGCGGGAGGCCACCGGCGACCCCACGGCGCACGCCGAGGTACTGGCGCTGCGCCGGGCGGCCGTCCGGCTCGGGGAGTGGAGGCTGACCGGGTGCACGCTGGTGGTGACCCTGGAGCCGTGCGTGATGTGCGCGGGCGCGCTCGTGCAGTCCCGGGTGGCCCGGGTGGTCTACGGCGCGGGGGACGAGAAGGCGGGCGCGGCGGGGTCTCTGTGGGACCTCGTACGGGACCGCCGGCTCAACCACCGGCCGGAGGTCATCCGCGGGGTGCTGGAGGACGAGTGCGCGCGCCGGCTGACGGAGTTCTTCCGGAAGCGGTGAAAAGGGCGCGAGCGGGGGCATGCGGGCAGGGGGCCGGCGGGTCCGCGGACCGCGGATTTGCAAAGCACTCCCCGCCGTAGGCTAGGATCTCTCTCGGTAGTGTGTCCGAGTGGCCGAAGGAGCTCGCCTCGAAAGCGAGTATGGGGCAACCCATCGGGGGTTCAAATCCCTCCACTACCGCTCTTGATCGAGAGCCCCGGTTCGTACGAACCGGGGCTCTCGTCTTCGTCCGCCGTGACCGGCCCGCCCGTTCGGCCGTTGTCCAGGCATGACCAAGACCCAGCGCATCCTCGCCGCCTTCGCCCTCGCGGGGGCCGCCGCGGGCCTCGCCGCACCTGCCGCCTCCGCCGCGCCCCTCGCCCCGCTCACCCTCCCGGACCTGCCCACGCCGACGGCGGACATGCCGGCGGGCGCGCAGCCCCGTTCGGTCCAGGAGATCGGCGCGAAGGTCAGCGAGGGGGCCAACCAGCTCAACCAGGTGATGACCCTGCCGGACCAACTCGCCCCCGTGATCGCGCCCGTCCAGCCGCTCGTGGACCTGGCCGGGGCCATCCAGTAGTCAGGCCTCTGCAGGCAGCGAGGCCTGCGGACCGCACGCGAAGAAGGCCCCGACCGGAGTCGGGACCTTCGACGTGGGGACGGGGGAAGTGGCGTCGGGGGGACGAGCCACTTCCCCCGATGGGAACGAACCTGCCAGTCCGGGCCGCAGTCAGGGGGAAGCTCGCGGCTCGGACCCCGCAGTGAGGTCCTGTCCCTCACCCACCGATTTCCTGCCAGAACCGGTGGGCTCGTCTTCCATCCTGCGCCTCCCTCGATCGGACACCCACCGGCAAAGGACCCGGACCAACGGGTCGTTGGTCCTTAAAGGTCAGGTGAGTGTCCAAAGTTGACCGGTTAGACTCACCCGACTTCGCAGTACCGGTTGGGGAGGCCGACACCGCTCATGGACACCAAAAAGCTCATCACGGGCGTCCTCACCGTGTTCGTCCTCTTCGTGATCATCACCCAGCCCAAGCGGGCGGCCGAGATGGTGGGAATAGGCTTCCAGGGCATATCGGATGCCGCCTCGGGCATCGGCGAGTTCATCACCGAACTGGTGAGCTGAACCCTTACGCTGGAGCGCTTCCAGGCTTCCCAGCCCCCCACTCCGACGGGTGGGGGGTCTTTCGCGTTCCCCGTGGGGAAATCGACCGCCACGCCGAATGCCCCATATGCCCAACTTGCCTTCAACACGGCGATATACGGTGCTTGCACACAGTCCACATCTCTTGTGATGCTATGACCGCTTTTGACGGATGAGTTGAACGAAGGGGTGGCGTGACCGTGCCGGCCAGTACTGCGCCTCAGGTGCCTCCCCAGCAAGAGCTCCGCAACCACCAGGAGCAGGCGCGCACGCAGGCGCGCAATACGGCGGCGCGCACGGGGGCGCGTACGGACGGGCACGAGGAGGCACGCGCGGAGCCCGGACAGGACCCGGCGGAGCCTGCGGACGGGGCGGATCCGGCGGACCCGGCGGATCCGGCGGAGCCACAGGAGGAGGCCCCCGCCCCGAGACCGTCGAGCCGGGGAGCCGACACCCGGGCCCTGACCCAGGTGCTCTTCGGGGAGCTGAAGGGCCTGGAGCCGGGCACCAGCGAGCACAACCGGGTGCGCGGGGCCCTCATCGAGGCCAACCTCCCGCTGGTGCGCTACGCGGCCGCCCGCTTCCGCAGCCGCAACGAGCCGATGGAGGACGTCGTCCAGGTCGGCACCATCGGCCTGATCAACGCCATCGACCGCTTCGATCCCGAACGCGGCGTACAGTTCCCGACCTTCGCCATGCCGACCGTCGTGGGCGAGATCAAACGGTACTTTCGCGACAACGTCCGCACCGTCCACGTCCCGCGCCGGCTCCACGAGCTGTGGGTGCAGGTCAACGCCGCCACCGAGGACCTCACCACCCTCCACGGCCGCACCCCGACCACCGCCGAGATCGCCGAACGGCTGCGCATCAGCGAGGACGAGGTGCTCTCCTGCATCGAGGCCGGCCGCAGCTACCACGCGACCTCGCTCGAAGCCGCCCAGGAGGGCGACGGCATGCCCGGCCTGCTCGACCGGCTCGGCTACGAGGACCCCGAGCTGGCCGGGGTCGAGCACCGTGACCTCGTACGCCACCTGCTGGTCCAGCTCCCCGAGCGCGAGCAGCGGATCCTTCTCCTGCGGTACTACAACAATCTGACGCAGTCGCAGATCAGCGCCGAGCTGGGCGTCTCCCAGATGCACGTCTCGCGGCTGCTGGCGCGCAGTTTCGCCCGTCTGAGATCCGCAAACAGGATCGAGGCCTAACCGGATCGGGTGGAGGGTTTTCAGCGTTTCCCTACAGAACCGGCTCATTCCGCTCGGCCGGCGCACTGTCGCTGGAGATACTTGTCGACATGACGCTACAGCGTGTTGCCGACATGTGACATTCTGCTGGAACCGCGTTTGCCGCAGCTCCGCCTCCGGTATTCAGGTGGAGGCTGCGTTCCTCCGACGGGCGCGCCCATACGCGACCGTCCGCGACCTCAAGGGGGTGGCATGTCCGTAGACCAGGGCAGCTCCAAGGTGCTCACGCTCGTCAAGCGCGATGAGCCCGCCGTGTCCGACCGCTCGGAAGCCATCGACACCCGCACCCTCTCCCGCTCGCTCTTCCAGCGACTCGCCACCCTGGACGCGGACAGTCCCGAACGGGCGTACGTACGCGACACCCTGATCGAGCTGAACCTGCCCCTCGTGCGGTACGCGGCGGCCCGCTTCCGCAGCCGCAACGAGCCGATGGAGGACATCGTCCAGGTCGGCACCATCGGTCTGATCAAGGCGATCGACCGGTTCGACTGCGAACGCGGAGTGGAGTTCCCGACGTTCGCGATGCCGACCGTCGTGGGCGAGATCAAACGATTCTTTCGAGACACTTCCTGGTCCGTCCGCGTCCCGCGCCGGCTCCAGGAGCTGCGCCTCGCGCTGACCAAGGCGAGCGACGAGCTGGCCCAGAAGCTGGACCGCTCGCCGACGGTGCCGGAGCTCGCGGCCGTGCTCGGGGTCTCCGAGGAGGAGGTGGTCGACGGGCTCGCCGTCGGCAACGCGTACACCGCCTCGTCCCTGGACTCGCCCTCCCCGGAGGACGAGGGCGGCGAGGGCTCCCTCGCCGACCGGCTCGGGTACGAGGACACCGCGCTCGAAGGCGTCGAGTACCGGGAGTCCCTGAAGCCGCTGCTGGCCAAACTCCCGCCCCGGGAGCGGCAGATCATCATGCTGCGCTTCTTCGCGAACATGACCCAGTCGCAGATCGGCGAGGAGGTCGGCATCTCCCAGATGCACGTCTCCCGCCTGCTCACCCGCACGCTGGCCCAGCTCCGCGCGGGGCTCATCGGGGAGTAGGGACCCGTCGCGGGCGGGTGTCGTGCGTGGGGTTCCGATTTGACGTGGCGTCAGGAAAACTGGCGCGATGCGAACGGGATCCCGTACGGCGCCGATCCTCGCCGTCGCCGTGTGCTGCGCGGCCGCAGCCGGCCTGACCGGCTGCGGCGGCCCGGCCCGGGACGGCTACGCCGCCGTGGGCGCGGCGGCCCCGGGCCCGAGCGGGGCGCGGGGACAACGTGGCGCCCCGGGGCGGCGTGGAGTTCCAGCCCCTGCCGGCCGCCTCCGCGACCTCGGCCTCGGCCTCCTCCGCCGCCTCTACGTCGCCCGGCGCGCCGGGGTCCCCGTACCGGGGCTCCGCCGGGGCGGAGCGACCGCCACCGCCCCGGTGGGCTCCGTAGCGCCGCCCGGCACCCCGCCGGACCCGGCGGGACCACCACCGCAGCCCGGCGCCGGGGCGCGGGTGGCCCGGGGCCCCGTCCACCCCGTCGGGCGGCACGAGGCCGCCCGGAACGAAGCCGCCCGGAACGGAGCCGCCGGGAACGAAGCCGCCGGGCACCACCACGCCCGCGCCGCCCGCGACGCCCGCCGCCCGGCGCGGCTCACGGTCGGGGCGCCGGTGCGCGCGGCGGCGTCGGAGCGCCGGTGCGAGCTGGTCACGGTGAGCTTCGCCAACACCGGTGGCGCGGCCGTCCGTTCGGGGACCGTCTCCTTCGCGACGCACATCATCGGCGCGCTCGGCATCGACTGGGCCACCATCACGACGACCCAACCGCTCCCGACGCCGATCGCGGGCGGCACGTCGAAGACCCAGACCTACACGGTGTGCGTGGAGGCCTGGCGGGTCCCGCTGGGGATGCGAGTGGAGACCCGTAACGTCACGGCCACCTGGAGCTGACCGGCGTCGCCACCATGTCCGATTGATCCCAGACCTGTGCGATTTTCCGATTCCTTTACCGCCCTATCCCCCGGATTCGTTTGCCTGTAGCAACCATCCGCTTCTACGGTTGCCCTAAGCAACGAGATGAGGGTGGTGAGCCGGTGACCACACGGACGGCACAGGGCACCCGCTACGAGGAGCTGGCACGACAACTCACCGGCGTGGGGGCGGTCAAACGGGACCTCGCCCGCACCCTGCCCGCCGACTGCCCACCCGGCGCCGCCGCCGTCCTGACCGTGCTCGACCGGCACGGCCCGATGCGACTCAGCCGGCTGTCCGAGCTGATGGCCGTCGACATCTCGGTGTCCAGCAGACACGTCACCCACGTGGCGGAGCGCGGCTGGATCGACCGGGAGACCGACCCCGGCGACGGACGCTGCCGCATCCTGCGCCTGACCGTCGCGGGCCACGCCGTGCTCGCCGAGATCGGCGCGCGGTACACGGACGCGCTGGAGCGGGCGCTCGCCGACTGGTCGGCACAGGACATCGACGCCCTCAACACCCTGCTGGCCCGACTCCGATCGAGCTTCTGAACATCCAACTCGCCAGACCTCCAGACCGAAGGAAACACATGGCTACGACCACACCCGGTGGTGTGCGGGGAGGCGGCCTGTCGGAAACCACGTCCGACGGCGCACCCATGACCCATCCCCAGATCATGAAGGCGCTGTCCGGGCTCATGCTCGGCATGTTCGTGGCGATCCTGTCCTCCACGATCGTCTCCAACGCCCTGCCGCAGATCATCGGCGACCTGGGCGGCACCCAGTCCTCCTACACCTGGGTCGTCACCGCCGCCCTGCTGTCGATGACGGCCGCCACCCCCCTGTGGGGCAAGCTGTCCGACCTCTTCAGCAAGAAGCTGCTCGTCCAGATATCCCTGGTGATCTACGTCCTCGGATCCGTCGTCGCCGGCCTGTCCCAGAACACGGGCACGCTCATCGCCTGCCGTGTCGTCCAGGGCATCGGCGTGGGAGGTCTCTCCGCGCTCGCCCAGATCGTGATGGCCGCGATGATCTCCCCGCGCGAGCGCGGCCGCTACAGCGGCTACCTCGGCGCGGTGTTCGCCGTCGCCACCGTCGGCGGCCCGCTGCTCGGCGGCGTCATCACCGACACCGACTGGCTCGGCTGGCGCTGGTGCTTCTACGTCGGCGTCCCCTTCGCGATCATCGCGCTGATCGTCCTCCAGCGGACCCTGCACCTGCCGGTCGTCCGCCGCGACGTCAAGGTCGACTGGCTCGGGGCCTTCCTCATCAGCGGCGCGGTGTCGCTGCTGCTGATCTGGGTCACCCAGGCCGGCGACTCGTACGACTGGATCTCCTGGACCACCCTGGCGATGACCGGCGGCGCGGTCGTCCTCGGCCTGCTCTTCCTGCTCGTCGAGTCCCGCGCGAGCGACCCGATCATTCCGCTGCGCCTCTTCCGCAACAAGACCATCAGCCTGGCGTCGGCGGCATCGCTGTTCGTCGGCATCGCGATGTTCTCCGGCACCGTCTTCTTCAGCCAGTACTTCCAGCTGGCCCGGGGCGAATCGCCCACCATGTCGGGCGTCCTGACCATCCCCATGATCGGCGGCCTCTTCGTCTCCTCGACGGTCTCCGGCCAGATCATCACCAAGACCGGCAAGTGGAAGGCCTGGCTGGTCTCCGGCGGCGTGCTGCTGACCGCCGGCCTCGGCCTGCTGGGCACCCTGCGCTACGACACGGCGTACTGGCACATCGCCTGCTTCATGGCGCTGACCGGCCTCGGCCTCGGCATGATGATGCAGAACCTGGTCCTCGCCACGCAGAACCAGGTCGCCCCCGAAGACCTCGGCGCCGCCAGCTCCGTCGTCACCTTCTTCCGGTCCCTCGGCGGCGCCGTGGGCGTCTCCGCGCTCGGCGCCGTCATGGCCAACCGGGTCACCCACTACGTCCAGGACGGCCTGGCCGCGCTCGGGCCGAAGGCAGCCGCCGCCACGGGCCACGGAGGTACCGCCGGGGGCGGGATCCCCGACCTCGACAAGCTGCCCGCGCCGATCCGCACCGTGATCGAGTCCGCGTACGGGCACGGCGTCGGCGACGTCTTCCTCTACGCCGCCCCCTTCGCGCTGCTCTCCCTGGTGCTGGTGGTGTTCATCAAGGAGGTCGCGCTGAAGTCGAAGCCGTCGGCCCACGCCCCGACGGCGGAGGGCGCGACGGAGGCCGAGGACGCGACGGAGGCCGAGGGCGCGACGCGGACGCCGGCGGGCACGTCGGTCAAGGCCTGACGTCGGTCAAGGCCTGACGCGGGCGCCGCTCCCGTCCTGCCGAGGTCGCGGCGCAGAGGCCTCGATGCCCGCGATCAGGACGTCCAGCGCGGCGCCGAAGTCCCGCTCCGGCTCCCGCCGGACCGCGCCCCCGCAACCGCGCAGGAACTGCGAGACGGCCAGGTGGGCGCCGGCGCGACCGGCGTCCGCCAGGCCGGCGGCGTCCAACAGCCGGTGCAGGGCGGCGTCGAAGGCCCGCGCGTGCGGGCCGATGTTCGGGTAGGCCACGCTCAGCGGGGCCACCCACGGGTGTTCGGCCAGCAGCCGCCGGTAGCCGCAGGCCAGCGCCCGTAGGCGGACCTGCCAGGACTCCTCCGGGGGCGGGCCGGCCGCCGGCCGTTGCCGTCCCAGCGCGCTGTCCAGGGCGAGTTCCAGCAGATCGTGCTTGGTGTCGACGTACCAGTACAGGGACATCGCGGTGACGCCCAACTCGGCCGCCAACCGGCGCATCGAGAAGCGGGCCAACCCCTGCGTGTCGAGCAACCGCACGCTGGCGGCGGTGATCCGGTCCCGGTCCAGGCCCGAGGGCGCCTCGCTGCGCCGCCTGGCCGGGGTGACGGGCCCGGCGGCCAGCCACACACTGGTCCTCGCCTCGCCCGGATCGGCCTCGGTCACCATGGAGGCACCCTCCTCACCACAAGGGGATCAGCCCGGAATGCCCGGTCCGCCCTCTTGATGCTAGGGGGTGAGGCCCGCGTCGGGGCCGGATCACCGCTTCAGGGCTTGCCCACGCCCTGACCCTGCGGGGCCATGCCGTGCCCCTGCCGTGCCCCCGTCAGGAAGCGCCGGTGGTGGGGGTGGTGAGGTCGTAGAAGATGGCTCCGCCGATGGTGCTCGCCCGGAAATTCGCCTTCACCCAACCGTCGATGGCACTGCCCGCGGCCCCTCCCGGACCACCGCCCCGCGCCCCGCCCTGGGTGCCGGAGCCGATGAACCAGTGGATCCGGCCGGCCTTCACGTACGCCTGGAACCGCTCCAGGGTCGGGGAGGGGTCGCTGCCGTTGAATCCGCCGATCGCCATCACCGGCTCGCCGGAGGCCAGCTGGTAACTCGCCGCGTTCTGGGAGCCGATGGTGGCCGCCGCCCAGGTGTGGCGGGAGGCGCCCTCGCGCAGCGCCGCCTTCGCCTCGTCGCCGACGCGGGTACCGCCCAGCAGCCCGCCGGGACCGCCGGGGCGGGCCGCCCCCCGCGCACCGTCGGAGCCGCCCGGGAAGGCGCCCTGACCGCCCGGCACGCCTTGCGGCACGCCCTGCGGCGGGGTCTCGCCGCCCGGACCGAAGCGCATCGCCGCGCCCCGGGGCCGCCCGCACCGCCCGGCCCGCCCCGACCGCCCGCCACCGCCGGACCGGCGGTCACGATGGAGCCCGTGTGCCCGGTGCTCACCGTGGTCAGGCAGTACGCGAACGGCCCGGCCAGCGCCGCGCCCAGCCCGACCGCCGCCACGACGGGCAGCGCCCGACGCCGCAGCCGCGCGGCGAACGGCAGCGCGGCCGCCGCGGCCAGCCCCGCCACCAGCACCGTCCAGCGCAGCCACGGCAGGTAGCCCGTCGAGCGGCCGAGCAGGACGAAGGCCCAGCCGGCGGTCAGCGCGAGCGTCGCGGACAGGGCCGGCGCGGCGAGCCGTCCCCCGCGCTCCTCCCACAGCACGGCGACGCCCATGCCCACCAGCGCGGCCACGAAGGGCGCCAACGCGACCGTGTAGTACTCGTGGAAGATGCCCTGCATCCAGCTGAAGACGGCGGCCGTGATCAGCAGGCTCCCGCCCCAGGCGAGGAAGGCCGCACGGGCCATGCTCTCCAGGGAGTCGGTGGCCCGACGGGCCCGCCAGGTGATCACCAGACCGGCCACGAGCAACACCAGCGCCGCCGGGAGCAGCCAGGAGATCTGGCCGCCGATGTTCGCCGAGAAGAGCCGGTCGACGCCGGTCTCCCCCCATCCCCCGCCGCCGGGGCCGCCGCCCCGACCGCCCCCGCCACCGACGCTGCCCGTCTCGTTGCCGTTGATCCGTCCGAGGCCGTTGTAGCCGAGGGTCAGCTCCAGGAAGGAGTTGTTCTGCGAGCCGCCGATGTACGGGCGGGACCCGGCGGGCCACAGCTCCACGACGGCGACCCACCAGCCCCCGGCCACCACCATCGCGAGCCCCGCGAGCAGCAGCTGCCCGAGGCGGCGCAGCGGCCGCGTCGGCGCGCAGACGGCGTAGAGGAGGGCGAGCGGCGGGAGGATGACGAACGCCTGGAGGGTCTTGGTCAGGAAGCCGAGCCCGACCGCCACCCCGGCCCAGACCAGCCACCGGGTCTGTGCGCCGTCGAGGGCGCGCAGGACGCAGTACACCGTGACCGTCAGCAGGAGGGTGAGCAGGGCGTCGGGGTTGTTGAAGCGGAACATCAGCGCGGCGACGGGCGTGAGCGCGAAGACGGTCCCACTCAGCAGGGCGGCTCCGGGGCCGAACTGGCGGCGTACGGAGGCGTACAGCACGGCGGTGGTGGCGACGCCCATCAGGGCCTGCGGGACGAGGATCTGCCAGGCACCGAGCCCGAAGAGCCGGACGGACAGGGCCATGGGCCACAGCGCGGCCGGGGGCTTGTCGACGGTGATGGAGTTCCCGGCGTCGGAGGAGCCGAAGAAGAACGCCTGCCAACTCTCGGAGCCGGCCTGGGCGGCGGCGGAGTAGAAGGAGTTGGCGTAGCCGGAGGCGTCGAGGTTCCACAGCAACAGGACCGCCGTGCCGAGCAGCAGGGCGGCGTACGCGAACCGCTCCCGGCGCGGGCGCCCGACCGCGTACCGGGTGGCGGCGAAACCGGGTGGCCGGGCACCGGAGGGGGGCGCGGGCTCGGTGGGCGGGAAGAGCGGCGGGGCGGCCGTGGTCACGGGCCCTCCTGAGGCGTCGGAGTCGGGTGGGTCGGGTGGGTTGAGTAGCTCGGGTGGTTCGGGTGGTTCGGGTGGCTCGGTTGGTTCGAGAGCGGGCGGGTGGCCTTCTCCGGGCGGGGCTCGGGGAAGATCCAGGCGCGGAAGAGCAGGAACCGCAGCACGGTCGCGGCGAGGTTCGCGGTGATCAGTACGGCCAGCTCCGTGCTGTGCGCGTGCCGTGCCCCGGCCGCCGCGAGGGCGGCGAGCGAACCGCTGGTCAGGGCCAGCCCGATGCCGAACACCACCAGCCCCTGCGCCTGGTGGCGTACGGCCGTGGCCCGGCCCCGTACGCCGAAGGTGAGCCGACGGTTGGCGGCGGTGTTGGCGACGGCGCACAGCAGCAGCGCGGTGGCGTTGGCCGTCTGCGGCCCGGTCAGCGCCCGCAGGGCGGAGTAGAGCGCCAGGTAGAGCAGGGTGCTGAGCAGCCCGACCACGCAGAAGCCGAGGAGTTGACGGGCGGGCCCGCGCGGTACCCCGGGCAGGGCGGTTTGGTCACGCGGGTCGTCGCCGAAGGGGCGGGCGAGTCGGTCGAGCGGTAGCGCGCCGACGGCCAGCGCCCGGCCCACCCGCCAGACGCCCTTGAGGTCCTCGGTGGCCGTCCGGACGAGGTGGACCGTGGAGTCGGGGTCGTCGACCCAGTCCACCGGCACCTCGTGGATCCGCAGCCCGGCCCGTTCGGCGAGCACCAGCAGCTCGGTGTCGAAGAACCAGCCGGAGTCCTCCACCAGGGGCAGCAGTCGCTCGGCGACCTCCCGCCGGATGGCCTTGAACCCGCACTGGGCGTCGCTGAACCGGGCGGCGAGCGAGGAGCGCAGCAGCAGGTTGTAGGCGCGGGAGACGAACTCCCGCTTCGCCCCGCGCACGACCCGCGAGGAACGGGCGAGCCGGGTGCCGATGGCGAGGTCGGAGTGACCGGAGATCAGCGGGGCGACCAGCGGCAGCAGCGCGTTGAGGTCGGTCGACAGGTCCACGTCCATGTACGCGAGGACGGGCGCCTCGGACGCGGACCAGACGGTGCGCAGCGCCCGCCCGCGGCCCTTCTGTTCCAGCCGCGTACTGCGCACCCCCGCGATGTCGGCGACGAGGCCGGCCGCGACCTGCGGGGTGCGGTCGGTGCTCGCGTTGTCGGCGATGGTGATGCGGAAGGGGTACGGGAAGGAGCGCGTGAGGTGCGCGTGCAGTCGGCGCACGCACGGGCCGAGGTCCTTCTCCTCGTTGAAGACCGGGATCACCACGTCGAGTACGAGCACCCCGGGCGGCGGCGCGAGCGGCGTCCGTGCGGGAAGAGCCCCGGGAGAGGCGTCGGTTGGCATGCACCGACCCTCGTGGGGCGCCCTGTCACCGGTGTGTGCTCAGGCTGTGCCCCGTCTGTGAGTGCGCGGGGCCGTCCGTGTCGGCCGCGAGGGGGAGTTCGACCTCGAAGGTGGTCCGGCCGCCCTCGCTCCGTACGCCGACCTCCCCGCCGTACGCCGCGACCACGGCCTGGACGATGGCGAGGCCGAGGCCGGTGGAGCCGGCGGCCCGGGAGCGGGAGGCGTCGCCCCGGGCGAAGCGCTCGAAGACGTGGGGCAGCAGGTCGGGCGGGATTCCGGGGCCGTCGTCCTCGATCCGGAGCCGGACGAGGGATGTTTCACGTGAAACACGGGCCGTGACGGTGGTGCCCGGCGGGGTGTGGGTGCGGGCGTTGGCGAGTAGGTTGACCAGCACCTGCTGGATCCGGGCCGCGTCGGCGCGTACGGGCGCGGGCTCGTCGGGGAGGTCGAGCCGCCAGTGGTGGGCGGGGCCGGCGGCGCGGGCGTCGCTGACGGCGTCCACGACGAGCGGGGCGAGGTCGGTGCCGGTGTCCCCGGTGTCGAGCGGGCGGCCCGCATCGAGGCGGGCCAACAGCAGCAGGTCCTCGACCAGGCCGGTCATCCGAGTGGCCTCGGACTCGATGCGGCCCAGCGCGTGGCGGGTGTCGGGCCCGATCTCCTCCCGTCCCCGGCGGGTGAGTTCGGCGTAGCCGCGGATGGAGGCCAAGGGGGTGCGCAGCTCGTGGCTTGCGTCGGCGACGAACTGGCGGACCCGCATCTCGCTGTGCTGGCGGGCAGTGAGCGCGGAGGAGACGTGGCCCAGCATCCGGTTGAGGGCGGCGCCGACCTGGCCGACCTCGGTGCGGGGGTCGGCTTCCGCGTCGGGTACCCGCTCGTGCAGGGCGGGTTCCCCGCTGTGCAGGGGGAGTTCGGAGACCCGGGTGGCGGTGACCGCGACCCGCCGCAAGGGGCGCAGGGCAACGCCGACCAAGGCCTGCCCGGCCAGGGAGGCGGCGATGAGACCGGCCAGGGTGACGGACACCTCGGCGGCGACCAGGGTCCCCACGGTGGAGTCGACCTCCCGCAGCGGGAGGCCGAGGACGAGGCTGCCGTCGGGGGCGGTGCGTACGCGGTAGGCGCCCAGGTCCGGCACGTCGAGGTTCACGGGGCCGGATCTGCCGTGCGCCGCGCTGCGGGCGGCCTGGAGGAAGGCCTGCGTCTGGGCTTCGGTGAGGGGTTTGACGTGGTCGAGGGAGGCTCCGCCGGCGTTGGTGCTGCGGGCGGTGCCGCGTACCTGGCCGAAGGGGTCGAGGCGGACGCCGGCGGTGTCGGGCGGGTTGCCGGGGGCCAGGACGTAGCCGTTGTTGTTCTCCCGGGCCGCCTTCCCCGCGCCGGGGCCCCGGGTGGCCATCTCCAGGGAGACGCGCAGTTGCTCGTCGAGCCGGTCGACCAGGTACGAGCGCAGGGCGAGGGTGGTGACGGTGCCGATGGCCGCCCCCACGACGGCGATCAGCACCACGGCCGAGACGACGAGCCGGGTCCGCAGCGACCAGGGCCGCCGACGGCGCGACGCCGGCCGGCGCGAGGCCGGTCGGGGCGAGGCCGGTCGGGGCGAGGCCCGACCCGCCGCTTTGGCCGCCGGTCGGCGTAGCTGGAACCCGCGCCGGGTCGGCGTCGTGGAGGAATCCGGTGCCACTACTCGGCCGGCTTGATCAGGTATCCGGCGCCGCGTCGGGTGTGGATCATCGGGGGCAGACCGGTACCCGACTCCAGCTTGCGGCGCAGGTAGGAGATGTAGAGCTCGACCACGTTGGCCTGTCCGCCGAAGTCGTAGGACCACACGCGGTCGAGGATCTGCGCCTTGCTGAGGACCCGGCGCGGGTTGCGCATGAGGTAGCGCAGCAGCTCGAACTCGGTGGCGGTGAGGCGGACCTCCTGACCGCCCCGGACCACCTCGTGGCTGTCCTCGTCGAGCAGCAGGTCCCCGACCGTGAGGACGGAGCCGCCGCGCAGGGCCTGCGCGGCGCCGGAGCGGCGGACCAGGCCGCGCAGCCGGGCCACGACCTCCTCCAGACTGAAGGGCTTGGTGACGTAGTCGTCCCCGCCGGCCGTGAGCCCCGCGATGCGGTCCTCGACCGAGTCCTTGGCGGTCAGGAACAGCACCGGGACCTGCGGGATCTCCCGGCGCAGCCGGCCGAGCACGGTCAGCCCGTCCATGTCGGGGAGCATGACGTCGAGGACCACCACGTCCGGCCGGAACTCGCGGGCCGCCCGGACGGCGCCCGCGCCGTCGCCGGCGCTGCGGACCTCGCAGCCCTCGTAGCGCAGGGCCATGGACAGCAGCTCGGAGAGCGAGGCCTCGTCGTCGACGACGAGGACCCGGCAGGGTCCCCCGTCGGGGCGCACGAGGGCGGTCGGGCTGCCGGTGGACGGGGACGCGTGGGAGGTGGTCGTCGCTGTCATGCCTCCACGCTGGCCGCCGCCTCTGAGAGCGTTCTTGCCGGTTCCTGTGAATCTCCTGAGAAAGCCGGGCCCGGTCTCAGCGGAGCGAGAAGAGGCGGGCGCCGTTGTCGTGACAGACCGCGCGCAGCCAGTCGTCGCCCAGGCCCAGCCGCTCCAGGGCCTCCAGCTGGTGCTCGTAGGGGTAGGGGATGTTGGGGAAGTCGGTGCCCAGCAGGATCCTGTCGCCCAGGTCGGCGAGGCGGCCGAGTTCCCCGGGCGGGAAGCCGGTGAGCCGCTCGGCGAAGTCGGTGAAGGCCATGGTCGTGTCGAGCCGCACCTCGGGGTGGCGCTCGGCGAGGTCGAGGAAATCGGCGTACTCGGGCATCCCCATGTGCGCGACGATCAGGGGCAGCCGGGGGTGGCGGGCCAACAGCCGGCCGATCGGCTCGGGTCCGGTGTGCTTGCCCGGGACGGGACCCGAACCGCAGTGGACGACGACCGGGATCCCCGCCTCGGCCAGCAGCCCCCACACCGGATCCAGCCGGTCGTCGTTCGGGTCGTACGCGCCGACCTGGAGGTGCGCCTTGAAGATCCGGGCCCCCCGCTCCACGGCCTGCCGGACGTACCCCTCCACCCCCTCCTCCGGGAAGAAGGTCGCGGTGTGCAGGCAGTCGGGGGTGCGCGCGGCGAACTCCGCCGCCCAGGAGTTGAGCCACGCGGCCATCGCCGGCTTGTGCGGGTAGAGCATGGCCGTGAAGGCCCGTACCCCGAACTCCCGTAGCAGGGCGACCCGCTGCTCCTCCTCGTGCCGGTAGGTGATGGGCCACTCGACGCCGGTCAGCGGGCCGACTGCGTCGAAGTAGTCCCAGACCTTGGCCAGGACCCGGTCGGGCATGAAGTGCGTGTGGACATCGACCAGTCCGGGGATCCCGAACCGCTCCCGGAAGGCCCGGATCGCGTCAGGCGTCGCGGACATAGCCGTGGCTCCGTTCCACGGTCGCGACGTGCAGGGTGTAGCTCTCGTACCAGTGGGCGCGGCCGTGCTTCATGGCCGCCTGGTGCTCCGCGTCCTGCCGCCAGGCGGTCAGGGTCTCGTGGTCGCGGAAGTAGGCGACGGTGATGCTGAGGCCACCGGGGGTGCGCGCGGACTCGTAGCCGAGCATGCCCGGGTTGTCCTGGACGAGTGCGTTCAACCGGGCGTCGGTCTCGGCGAAGCCGGTCTCGTCGGCGGTCCGCACGTTGGTGAACACCGCCATGACGTACGGCGGTTCGAAGGCCGGAAGGGGCTGGATGGTCATGGCCTCCACCCTCCGTGGCCGGCCCCTGGCATGTCCACAAAAACCGGCCCCGGAAGGCCAAAGGGATCCAAGTTTTGACCTTGTGACCTGGCTGCGGTCCCGGCGACCCAACGTCCGGCGGCCTGTGCCCGGTGCCCGGGTCAGAACAGCCCGTCCTGCTCGGCCGGGGGCGCGGACGGGGCGATGTCCACGAGCGGTGCGTCGGTGACCGCTCCCCGGGGAGCGGGCGCCAGCTCCCAACCGGCCAACAGTCGGGTGTCCACGACCAGCCCGTCCGTGAAGTGCAGGTCCGGCCCGGCGGCGCCCGCGAGCCGCCCCACGACGGCGGCGCCGGGCAGCAGCTGCGCGAGCCCCCAGGTCGGAACGGGCAGGTCAGCCAAGTCGAACGGCGCGGCGTGGTCGGTGACCTCGCACCCCAGCCGCTCCAGGGACTCAGGCCACCCGATGAGCGCGGTCGCGCGGGCGTGCAGCTCCGCCACCTCCCGGGCCCGCTCCGGCGCGGGCGGCAGCCCGGCCCGCGCGGCCCGCTTGCGGGAGTAGGCGATCCGGTCCGGGACCCCGAGGGCGGCGCGCAGCAGCTCCTCGGTGCGGCGGGTGGCCATCAGCGGGCCCCGCCCCAGCCAGGCCCAGGTCACCGCCCCCTGCTCCAGCAGCCGGACCGCGCCGCGCTCCTCGGCGGTGATCCCGACCTTGACCATGCCCGGCCCGAACCACGCGAGGTACACCCGGTAGGTGCGCGGGTCGGCGGCGTTCGTATCGGCAGCCACCGAGAACGACCGGTCCAGGCGGGCGCACTCCGGGCACTGGGCGTTCCCGGCCCGGCCGGGCACGCCCGCGCCCCGGGGGCACGGCGTCCGCCGCCCGGCCCGCCGCACGCCCAGGCACCGCCGCTCGCCCCGGGCCACGAACGCGAGCGCCTGCCCCCGCACGAGCGGGCTGCCGCGCTCCGCGCCCCCAGGCCCGTACCAGCCGATGGCGGGACGGCCGTCCGCCCAGCGGATCCCGGCGCACTGCCAGGTCACAGCGGCAGCGGTCGCTCGAAGAAGGTGTCCAGGACCACCGTGGCCTGGGTCCCGCTGACGCCGTCGATGGCGTAGAGCCGGCGCAGGACGTCCTGGAGCTGACCGGTGGAGGCCGCGCGCACCTTGACCAGCACGGAGGCGCTGCCCGCGATGACGTGCGCCTCCTGGATCTCCGGGATCGCGGCGAACGCGGTGCCCGAGTCACCCATCCAGGCGTCGGAGTCGACCATGACGTAGGCCAGCACCCCGCTGCCCACGGCTGCCGGATCCACCTCGATGGTCGTCCGCCGGATGACCCCCCGCTCCCGCAGCTTGCGGACGCGCTCGTGCGTGGCGCCGGCCGACAACCCGACGGCGGCGCCCAGAGCGGCGTAGGACTGCCCCGCGTCCTGCTGGAGGTGCAGGACCAGCGCCCGGTCGATGTCGTCCACGCGATCTTCCTCCCAGATACCCCTCGACTCTTGCGGAGACGGTACCGGATCCTGCAATCTCACCATCACACCGAATAGGGTTCGGTTCATCACCACCAGGGGGAATCATGCTTGGCATTGCCGACCTCACCTTGTACGAGATTCTGGATGAACGCTTCCGCACCGGCCGCTGCGCCAACGGCGACGCCCGACTGGAGCGGCTTCACGACGACTGCCGCTGGGCCGAGGGACCCCTCTATCTGCCGGCCTGGCGCCAGCTCGTGTGGAGCGACATCCCGAACGACCGCATGCTGCGCTGGGACGAAGCGACCGGGGCCGTCTCCGTCTTCCGTGACCGAGCCGGCCACTCCAACGGCAACACCCTCGACCGCGAGGGCCGTCTGATCACCTGCGAGCAGGGCAACCGACGCGTCACCCGAACCGAACCCGACGGCGGCATCACCGTCATCGCCGACCACTGGAACGGCAAGCGCCTCAACAGCCCGAACGACGCGGTGGTGCACTCGGACGGCTCCGTCTGGTTCTCGGACCCGGACTTCGGCATCACGAACGACTACGAGGGCCACCGCGCGCCGAGCGAGATCGGAGCCTGCAACCTCTACCGCGCCGACCCGACCACCGGCGAGGTCCGCCTCGTCGCGGACGGCTTCCTCGGCCCGAACGGCCTGGCCTTCTCCCCGGACGAGAGCGAGCTGTACGCGGCCGACACCCGCGCCGGCCACATCCGGGCCTTCAAGGTCGGCGACGACGGCACCCTCAGCGGCGACCGGGTCTTCACCGAATGCGCCCACGTGGACAACATCCGCTTCGACGACGAGGGCCGGCTGTGGGCGGCCGCGATGGAGTCCGGCGTGCACTGCTACGCGGCGGACGGGGACCTCATCGGCCGCCTGCGCGTCCCCGAGCCGGTATCGAACATCGCCTTCGGCGGCCCGAAGAACAACCGCCTCTTCATCACCGCCACCACCTCGCTGTACTCACTGGTGCTGTCGGTCACCGGCCTGCCCCGCGTACTTCCCGGCCGGCAGGCGCTCAGCGCGCGACGAACTGGGTGAGGATCGCCTGCACCTCGTAGATGTCGACACCCTTGGTGAACGTCTTCTCGATCGGCGTCGCGCTGCCCGATATCCAGATCTTCAGCTCGGCGTCCAGATCGAAGTGGCCGGCGGTCTCCACGGAGAAGTGCGTGATGCTCCGGTACGGGATGGAGTGGTACTCCACCTTCTTGCCGGTGATGCCCTGCTTGTCGACCAGCACCAGCCGGCGGTCGGTGAACAGGATGGTGTCCCGGATCAGCAAGTACGCGGCGTGCACCTGCTCGCCGTTGCCCAGCAGGCGCGCGAAGTCGCGCTGCGCCGAAACCGGATCCACCGTGTGCGCGTTCCCGAACAGTCCCATGACGTCCCCCCTCGGCTTTCGACCGTCTTCATTCGACCGTCTTCGAAAACCTTAGGCAAGGGACCGCGTGGTCCACGTCCCCCACCGGAGCGATCTCACCCCTGAGTACTTCCGGGGGACCGCCTCATCCTTCAGGAGGGCCCGCACATACGACAGAGGCCCTCAGGATTTCTCCTGAGGGCCTCTGACCTGCTGTGCACTCGGCAGGATTCGAACCTGCAACCTTCTGATCCGTAGTCAGATGCTCTATCCGTTAAGCTACGAGTGCTTGGGCTTCCCGGGGTTTTTCGCCCCGTTGGCCTTGCGAGAACAACAATACATGGACCTCGCCGGGACGCGAAATCCATTAGCCGCACCACCTCTGACCTGCGGAAACAGCCAGGAAGAAGATCGTCCGGGTGGATCCGCGAGCCGGCCGTGGCCTGCGCCTCTGCCCCTCAGACGTCTCTCGAAACCCCCACGACGCCTCCAAGGGGTGAACGGACCCCGGAACGCGCCGGCCCGGACCCCGAACGCACCGAAGCCCCGGTCCATGAGGACCGGGGCTTCGTGAAGTGCGGAGGCGGAGGGATTTGAACCCTCGATGGGTGGTAAGACCCAAACCGCATTAGCAGTGCGGCGCCATAGACCGGACTAGGCGACGCCTCCAGCACACCCCCGCGTACGAGGGTGCGTGCAGATGATGACACAGCCGTGGGGCCGCTCACCAATCCGCTGCCAACGGTACAAGGACCCGGGGCCGCAGGGCAAAGCCTTAAGCCCACTCGTACACACGCCACACACACGGCACGCACGCGGCCACAGGCGCCCGCGCGGCCGCTGCCCCGCGCTTCCCCGCGCGGTCGCGCGGAAGGACGGACGCAACGTCGGAGCGGCCCCGTCGTTGGTGAGGCGTACGACGTACGGACGACCTGGAGTGCCCCATGCTGCGTCTCGCCGCCTTCGCCGTCACCTCCGCCCTGGCCGCCGCCGCTGCCGGCCCCTTGCCACCGTTGCCCCTGGGCCGGCTGCTGGCGTCGCCCGACCGGCTCACCGTCAACATCTCGCACACCGGCAACTCCGATCTCGACGGCGAGTACCGACTCGAATGCCGGCCCGTCGGCGGCGACCACCCCGAGGCCGAGAAGGCCTGCGCCCTCCTCGACCGCTTCGCCAAGGACGGCGAGAACCCCTTCGCCCCCGAACCCAAGCGTCGGATGTGCACCTTCCAGGACGGCGGCCCCGCCACCGCGCGCGTCAGCGGAACCTGGCACGGCGAGAAGGTGAACGCGACCTTCCGCCGCAAGAACGGCTGCGACATCGCCCGGTGGAACGCCCTGGAACCTCTGCTTCCGACTGCGCGTTCCTGACCAGGGAGGATGCGGCGGATGCACGTTTTCCCCCGTACATCCGCCACCTTGCCGCGGGACGGTGCCCTTAGACTCCTCCCGTGACATGCCGGTAGTCGTGGTCAGGGAGGAAGCTCGTCGTGAGCAGCAGGCCATCCCGAGGCGCTGCTCGCCTCGCAGCAATACTCGACGCGCTTCCGGACGCGCTGTTGCTCGTCAACGCCAACGGCACGGTCGTCAACGCGAATTCGATCGCCCTCGAAGTCATGGAGAGCCCCGGAACCGGCCTCGTCGGCCGGGGCGTGCTCGACCTTTTCCCGGACTTCGACTCCAAGCTGATCCCCGGTTCGATGCGCCGCCCCGGCGACGACGTGTCCGGTCGGACCGCGCCCAGGCGGATGACCGCGCGCCGGACCGACGGCAGCGAGTTCCCCGTCGAACTCACCACCGCCCACCTCGACGGCCGTGACGCCTACCGCGAGCCCCAGCCCGCCTACACCGGCGACGAACTGCTGATGCTCGTCGTCCGCGACCTCTCCGAGACCGTGGACACCGAGGCCGAGCTGGCCCGCTCCCAGCGGCAGACCGAGATGATCCTGCGCGCCGCCGCCGAAGGCGTCGTGGGCACGGACACCGACGGCCGCGTCGTCCTCGTCAACCCGGCCGCCGCGCAGATCCTCGGCTACCGCGCCACCGACCTCGGCAACCGCGAGTTGCACGGCCTGGTGCAGCACTCCCGCGCCGACGGTTCGCCCTTCCCCTTCGACGAGTCCCCGCTCGCCGACACCCTGCGCAGCGGCCGCAAGCACCGCGTCCGCGGACAGGTGCTGTGGAACAAGGCCGGCCAGCCCGTCGCCGTCGACCTGACGACCTCCCCCGTACGGGACGGCGACGTCCTCGTCGGCGCGGTGATGACGTTCACCGACCGACGCCCCTACGACGCCCTCGCCGCGCGCCACGCCCAGCTGCTGGCCGTTCTCGGCGATTCCCTGCGCGGTCCGCTGGAGGAGCTGCGCGGCGAACTGGCCACGCTGGCCGCCGATGACGCGGGACAGCTGTGGCCCGAGGCCAACCAGCTGCTGCACCATCTGGCCGCCGGGTACTCGCGGATGACGACCCTGGTGGACAACGTCCTCGGCTTCCAGCGCCTGGACGCGGGCAGCGAGAAGCTCAAGAAGAAGAACGTCCTGATCAACACGGTCGTCGCCGCCGGTATCGACGGCGCGGTCGAACTGATCGGTCCCGGCCGCGCGCAGTTCGCCGTCCACGCCCCGACCATCGAGGCGGAGGTGGACGCGAAGCACATCGCGACCGCGCTCGCGCACCTCGTCGCGGACGTCGCCGGGGTGGACGCCACCGGCAAGACCGCCCAGGGCAGCGGATACGGGGACTCCACGATCGTGGTCGCGGCCGCGCAGCGCGGTGACGTCGTACGGATCGAGGTGCGCGGCCCCTACGAGGGCGGCGACCCGGTGCACGAACCGATCGTGCGGGGCATCGTCAACGCGCACAGCGGTGTGCTCCAGACGGTGGAGGTCCCGGGGGCGCCCGGCGGGGCGTACGTGCTGGAACTGCCGCTGGGCTCCGGAGCGGGGACCGTGACCCTGCCGGAACCGGCGGAGGAGCCCGCGGCGCAGGCCGCCGCCCAGACCTCCGACGGCTCCGGCGGTACCGGCGGCCCGGCGACGGTGTCCGGTGGTCGGCGTGGCCGGCGCGGGGTGGACGCCTTCCTGGACGACGAGACGGCCGAGCCGAAGTCCCCCGGGGCGCGCGAGGGCGGGGGCGCGCTCGCGCTGCCGTCCGGGCGACGCCGCGCCGACGGCACCGTCGCACCGGGCGGGTCCGGCCCGGAGCTGGCGCAGTCCCCGGTGAACCCGGCCGGGCTCGGTACCGGTCGGCGGCGGGGTCGGGACGGCGACGACGGCGGCGGTGACCCCGGCCGCCCGGAGCCAGCCGGCCGGTGCCCCCGCAGGGGACCGCCATGCCCGCGCTCCCGCCCGTGCGGCGGTGCCTCCGGTCCCGGTGACCGAGCACCCTGCCGGACGCCGCCGCGCCCTGGGCCCCGCGGGCCCGCCGCGCAGCCCGGCGGTCCCGTGCCGGCGGCCGGTCTCGCGGCGCCCGCCGCGCCCCGGCCGATCGCTCCCGAGGGCGGGTTCGCCCTGCCCGCCGGGCCGACGCCGCCCAGTCTCCGACCCCGACGCCGGCTCCGACCCCGCTCCGACCCCGGCCGTCGGACCGCAGGCCCACGCGATGGCCGGTGCGGCCCCGTGCCCGGTGGCGCCGAGGGCGACGCCGACGCCCCGGGCGGGCGCCGTGGCCGTCGCGTCCTCGGGCGCCCGGCGGCGTACCCGCCGAACCCGAGCCGCCGACCGGTCCCGCCGAGGACCCCGTACACCCGACCGGGCGGCGGCGCGCGCTGCCGGCGACCCCGGCCTGGCCCGTTCCGGCGGCCCGGACCGCCCCCGAGGACACCGACGGGGCGGGGCAGGTCTCCGTACCCGGCGCCCGGCACCCCGGGGACGCCGCGGGTGCGGGGCATCCGATCAGCGTGCGCGCGCTCGGCACCCTGGGCCAGGGCCTCTCCGTGGACCCCGGCGCGGCGGGACCCGGTGGTTCCGGCTCCGGTCGACGGCGTCGGCTCTCCGAACCGCCCCCGCAGGGGCGGGCCTTCGCCATAGGGGCCCCCGAGGCGGGCGCCGCCGAGGGCCCCGAACCGCTGGACGGTCCCGGGGGGGCCGTCGAGGTGGTCAACCGGCCCGTTCCGCAGCCGGTGGACGACGAGCTGCCGCCCGAGCCGCTGGACAACCCCCGGCGGCTGCTGGTGTGGCCCGCGCCGGACGCGCAGACGCAGCAGGCCCTCAGCGACCGCGGCTACCGCCCGGTGATCGTGCACTCCCGTGAGGAGGTCGACGCGCAGATCGCGGCGTTCCCCGCCGCGCTGTTCGTCGACCCGCTGACCGGCCCGATCACCCGGACCGCCCTGCAGTCCCTGCGGCAGGCCGCGATGGCCGCGGAGGTCCCCGTCCTGGTGACGGCCGGGCTGGGGCACGCCACGCGCGAGGCGGCGTACGGGGCCGATCCGGCGGTGCTGTTGAAGGCGCTCGCGCCGCGCGACAGCGAACAGCACCCCTCCCGGGTACTGCTGATCGAGGAGCACGACGAGATCGCGACCGCCCTGACCGCCGCGCTGGAGCGGCGTGGCCTTCAGGTCGGCCGGGCGGGCGCCGACACCGACGCCGTGGAGCTGGCGAGCCGAATGCGGCCCAACCTGGTGGTCATGGACCTGATGCAGGTCCGCCGTCGGCGGGCCGGGATCGTGGACTGGCTGCGCGCCCACGGGCAGCTGAACCGCACCCCGCTGGTCGTGTACACCACCGCCGGGATCGAGCAGGGCGACCTGCCGAGGCTGGCGTCCGGTGAGAGCGTGCTGTTCCTCGCGGAGCGGGCGACCACGACCGACGTCCAGGGCCGCATCGTGGACCTGCTGGCCAAGATCGGCACCAACTAGCCATCCTGGGCCGATGGCCATCACCGATACGACCGAGCACAGCGTCCCCGCCGACAACGGGGAGGTGAGCCTGCTCATCGCGCGGCAGGTGGAGCCGGGCTACGAGGACGCGTTCGAGACGTGGGCGCGCGGGATCCTGGAGACCGCCGCCGGCTTCCCGGACCACCTCGGGTACGGGCTGTTCCGCCCGGCGGCCGAGGGGGCTCCGTGGTTCCTCGTCCACCGCTTCCGTGATCAGGCCGCCTTCCAGCGGTGGCAGGACTCGCCGGAGCGGGCGCGGTGGTTCGCGCACTGCGAGGGCCACCACCACACCGAGATAGCCCGGCGTGAACTGCACGGCATGGAGACGTGGTTCGCGAAGCCGGGTACGACCCGGCCGGCGCCGCCCCGGTGGAAGATGGCGATCAGCTCGGGGCTGGCCATCTTCCCGATCTCGCTGGCGGGGAACGCGCTGCTCGGGCCGTACCTGGTGGATGTGCACTTCGTGCTGCGGACGGCCGCGTTCGCCGTCGTCTTCAGCACCCTGATGACCTACGTGGCCATGCCCGCCGTCAGCAGGCTGCTGCGGCCATGGCTCACGAAGGACTGAAGCCGGTCCGATCCCGGGTCGGCGGCCCGGACCGGCCCCTGGGTCAGTCCAGCTGCGTGACGTCCAGCTCGCCGTCGGCGTACTGCCGGCGGATCACCTTCTTGTCGAACTTGCCGACGCTCGTCTTCGGGACCGCCGCGACGAGCGACCAGCGCTCCGGCAGCTGCCACTTGGCGATCGACTGGCCGAGGAATTCGCGCAGTCCCGCGTAGTCCACCGTGGCGCCGTCCTTGAGGACGACGGTGGCCAGCGGGCGCTCGCCCCACTTCTCGTCCGGGACGGCGACGACCGCTGCCTCGGCCACTTCGGGGTGGGCCATCAGGGCGTTCTCCAGCTCGACGCTGGAGATCCACTCCCCGCCGGACTTGATGACGTCCTTGGCCCGGTCGGTGAGCGTGAGGAAGCCGTCGGCGCTGATCACGCCGACGTCGCCCGTCTTGAGCCAGCCGTCCGCGCTGAACTTGTCCTCGGGGCGGACGGGTTCACCCGAAACCCCGCCGTAGTAGGAGCTCGCGATCCAGTTGCCGCGCACCTCCAGCTCGCCGGCGGACTCGCCGTCCCACGGCAGGTGGTCGCCACCGGGGCCGACGAGACGGGCCTCGACGCCGGCGGGGAAGCGTCCCTGGGTGATGCGGTAGGACCATTCCTCCTCGGCGCTCAGCCCGGCGGGCGGATGCGCCATCGTGCCCAGCGGGGAGGTCTCCGTCATGCCCCAGGCGTGGCAGACGCGGATGCCGAGCCGGTCGTAGGCCTCCATCAGGGAGGGCGGGCAGGCCGAACCGCCGATGGTGACCTGCTTCATCGAGCTGATGTCGCGCGGGTTGGCGGTGACCTCGGCGAGCAGGCCCTGCCAGATGGTGGGGACGGCCGCGGCGTAGGTGGGCTTCTCCCGCTCGATCATCTCGGCGAGCGGCCCCGGCTGGAGGAAGCGGTCCGGCATCAGCATGTTGACGCCGGTCATGAACGTCCCATGAGGCAGGCCCCAGGCGTTCACGTGGAACTGTGGGACGACGATGAGGCCGGTGTCCTTGTCGGTCAGGCCCATCGACTCGGTCATGTTGACCTGCATGGAGTGCAGGTAGATGGACCGGTGGGAGTAGACGACGCCCTTGGGGTCCCCGGTGGTGCCCGAGGTGTAACACATGGCGGCGGCCTGGCGTTCGTCGAGCTCGGGCCAGTCGTAGTGGTCGGAGCGGCCCGCCAGGAGCTCCTCGTAGTCGTGGACGCGCACGCCGAGCCCGTCCAGGACGGAACGGTCGCCGATGCCCGAGACGACGACGTGCTCGATCGTCGGCAGGTGCGGCAGCAGCGGCGCGAGCAGCGGCAGGAGGGTTCCGTTGACCAGGACGACCTTGTCCGCCGCGTGATTGACGATGAAGACGAGCTGCTCGGGAGGCAGCCGCAGATTCAGCGTGTGCAGGACCGCGCCCATGGACGGGATCGCGAAGTACGCCTCGACGTGCTCGGCGTTGTTCCACATGAGGGTCGCGACACGGTCGTCCTGTTGGACCCCCAACTCGTCGCGCAGGGCGTTGGCGAGGCGGGTGGCGCGGGTACCGATCTCGGCGAAGCTGCGGCGTTGCGGCTCGGCCTCCCCGGTCCAGGTCGTGACCTGGGACTTCCCGTGGATCGTCATCCCGTGACGGAGTATGCGGGTGACGAGGAGCGGTACGTCCTGCATGGTGCTCAGCAAAGCGTCCTCCCGGTGAGCGCTACGGCGCTGCGGCGGATTGCGGATGCTGCCGATTCTGCGCACGTACCGGTCGGCATGTCACTACCCGGGAGTACAAACGGCTGGTCCGATCCCTGGGCGGGTCGGTGCCGGGCGATGTTTCACGTGAAACACGAGCATCGGGCGCGTCGGGCGTCTTGGCTTGTTTCACGTGAAACAAGGGCCGGCCCGATGGGTCAGCGCACCGGGGTGAGTTCGGGGTCCTCGCGGAGCTTGCCCAGGGCCCGGGAGACGGCGCTCTTGACGGTACCGACCGAAACGCCGAGCAGCTCGGCCGTCTGCGCCTCGCTCAGGTCCTCGTAGTAGCGCAGGACGACCATGGCCCGCTGCCGGTCGGGCAGCCGGGTCACCGCGCGCCACATCGCGTCGCGCAGCGCCTGCGCCTCGGCGGCGTCGACCCCCGGCGTCTCCTCGCTCTCCGGGAGCTCGTCACAGATGAACTCGTCGACCTTGCGCTTGCGCCACTGGGAGGTCCGGGTGTTGACCAGGGCCCGGCGGACGTAGCCGTCCAGGGCCCGGTGGTCCTCGATCCGGTCCCAGGCGACATAGGTCTTGGCGAGAGCCGTCTGAAGGAGGTCCTCGGCGTCGCAGGGGTTGGCGGTGAGCGAGCGCGCGGTACGCATCAGGACCGAGCCGCGGGTCCGGACGTACGCCGAGAACGACGGGTACGGCGTCGGGTTCGAGGCGAGCGTGCACACAGGCGTGGTCATGGCTCCACGCTAGGAGCGGGCGACGGCCCTGGGATCGCCCGCAGGTGCCGAAGCCGGCTCCATCTCAGGTTGTAGGCCCGGCCCACGCTCCACCTCCTGAAGGTGGAGGGGCGGGAGACCGAGGGCCCGGGTCCTCAGCCGTCGGCGCCGAGGACCAGACCGGACGTCGGGACGCCGGTACCGGCCGTGACCAGGGCGTGGGCAGCGCCCGCGACCTGGTTGACCGAGGTGCCGCGGATCTGACGGACGGCTTCGGCGATGCCGTTCATGCCGTGCAGGTACGCCTCGCCGAGCTGGCCGCCGTGGGTGTTGAGCGGCAGCGCGCCGGCCGCCACGAAGTCCGCCGCCTCCCCGGGGCCGCAGAAGCCGAACTCCTCCAGCTGCATCAGCACGAAGGGGGTGAAGTGGTCGTACAGGATGCCGACGTCGATGTCGGAGGGGCGCAGTCCGCTGGTCCGCCACAGCTGTCGGGCCACCACGCCCATCTCCGGAAGTCCGGTGAGATCGTCGCGGTAGAAGGAGGTCATCGCCTCCTGGCGACGGCCCGCGCCCTGCGCCGCCGCCGTGATCACGGCGGGCCTCTGACGCAGGCGACGGGCCCGCTCGGGCGTGGTGACGACGAGGGCTTGGCCGCCGTCGGTCTCCTGGCAGCAGTCCAGCAACCGCAGCGGCTCCACGATCCAGCGCGAGGCGGCGTGGTCGGCGAGGGTGATCGGCTTGCCGTGGAAGTACGCGGCGGGGTTGTTCGCGGCATGCCGACGGCCGGTGACCGCGACGTGCCCGAAGGCCTCCGGGGTCAGGCCGTAGGTGTGCAGGTAGCGCTGGGCGATCATGGCCACCCAGGAAGCCGGTGTGAGCAGGCCCCACGGCAGCGACCAGCCGAGGGCCGCGCCCTCCGCCGACGGTTCGCGCTGCTGGACCCCGGAGCCGAAGCGGCGGCCGGAGCGCTCGTTGAAGGCGCGGTAGCAGACCACGACCTCCGCGACGCCGGTGGCGACGGCGAGGGCGGCCTGCTGGACGGTCGCGCAGGCCGCGCCGCCTCCGTAGTGGATGCGGGAGAAGAAGGAGAGGTCCCCGATGCCGGCCGCCTGGGCGACGGTGATCTCGGGGCTCGTGTCCATGGTGAAGGTGACCAGGCCGTCGACGTCGGCCGGGCCGAGTCCGGCGTCGTCGAGGGCGGCGTGCACCGCCTCGACGGCGAGTTTGAGCTCACTGCGCCCGGAGTCCTTGGAGAACTCGGTCGCCCCGATCCCGACGATGGCGGCCCGGCCGCCCAGGTCGTCCCTGTTCCGCACGCTCATGCCGCGCCTCCGAGCGTCACGGTGACGGTGCCCGTGACGTGGTGGCCGATGGCGTTGACGCCGACGACCCGGATCTCGGCGGCGTCCCCGTCGAGAGCGGTGACGGTGCCGGTCAGGGTCATCGTGTCGCCGGGGTAGTTGGGGGCGCCGAGCCGGATGGCCACCTTGCGCAGCACCGCACGTGGTCCGAGGTGGTCGGTGATGTACCGGCCGACCAGGCCGTTGGTGGTGAGGATGTTCATGAAGATGTCCGGCGAGCCCTTCTCGCGGGCGCTCTCCGCGTCGTGGTGCACGTCCTGGTAGTCGCGCGAGGCCATCGCGCCCGCGACGATCAGCGTGCGGGTCACCGGGATCTCCAGCGGCGGCAGCGCGTCGCCGACGTTCAGCGGTGCCTCGCCGTTCATACGGGTTCTCCCTCGGCTATCGAAGCGCCCAGTTCCTCCAGCAGCTCGCTGCCACAGCCCAGGTAGGCGTCCAGTTGGCGCCCCCACAGGAAGTGCCGGTGGACGGGATGGTCCAGGTCGGCGCCCGTGCCGCCGTGGAGGTGCTGACCCGCGTGCACGACCCGCTTGCCCGCCTCCGAGGCCCACCAGGCCGCCGTGAGGACGTGCTCGTGCGCCGTGAGCCCCTGGTCGAGGCGCCAGGCGGCCTCGTAGGCGGTGACGCGGATCGCCTCGGTGTCCATGTACGCGTCGGCCGCGCGCAGCATCACGCCCTGGTTCGTGGACAGCGGGCGCCCGAACTGCTCGCGGGTGGAGGTGTACTCCACGGCGCGTGCCAGCGAGCCGGCGCAGACGCCCGCCTGGAGCCCGGCGAAGGCGGTACGGGCCGCGGCGAGGGTGGCTTCGTAGGCGCCCGGCCCGCCGAGTCGCTCGGCGGGGGCGTCGCTCAGGGTGAGCCGGCCCGCCGCCCAGGGGGCGGTCGTCTCCACCGGCTCCGTGCGCGCGCCGGGCGCGTCCGTCCGTACGATCCACAGCGCGCGGTCGGCGTCGGGGACGAGTACGTGGGTGGCGTCGCGCAGCCACGGCACGACCGGGGCGACGCCGGTGAGGCGGCCCTCGGCGGAAGCGGTGGCGGCGGCGGTCGCGGCGGCGGCGGCGGTGATCCGGCCGCGCGTGGGGAAGGCGCCGGCGGCGACCGCCTCGCCGGTCCCGAAGGCGGGCAGGAGTCGGGTCCGCTGCTCGTCGGTGCCGTGCGCGGCGACCGGCAGGATCCCGTAGGCGCAGGTGGCGGCGTAGGGGACCTGCGCGGTGGTGCGGCCCTGTTCCTCCAGCAGCAGCACCAGGCCGAGGAGGCCGACGTCCTCCACTGCCGCGATCAGTCCGGCGGTGCTGAGGGCCTTCCACAGTTCGGCGTCGCTCCCGGTGCCGGCCGCGGCGAGGCGTTCGTGGGTGGCGAGGTCGCGGAAGATCCGGGCGGCGAGGGCTGCCGCCTCGGCCTGTTCCACGGTGGGGTGGAAGTCCATGTCAGCCCGCTCCCCCTCGGAAGACGGGGAGTTCGAGCGTGTCGTCGACGCGCAGGAACTCCAGGTGGACGGGGAGGCCGATGCGGACCTTGTCGTAGGGGACACCGGTGATGTTGCCGATGATCCGTACGCCCTCCGCCAGCTCGACGAGGGCCACCGCGTACGGGGGATCGAAGGCGGGGAAGGGCGGGTGGTGCATGACGACGTACGAGTACACCGTGCCGGCGCCGCTCGCCTCGACGGTGTCCCATTCGGGGGAGGAGCAGGCGTTGCAGCCGGGGAGCCAGGGGAAGCGCAGGGTCCGGCAGGCGGTGCAGCGCTGGATCAGCAGTCTGTGCTCGCGGACCCCGTCCCAGAACCCCTGGTTGTCGCGGTTGATCACGGGACGCGGACGGCGGGGCCGCTGGGGCGCGGTCTGCGGGCGGGCGGTCTCCGGGCCGGCGGTCTGCGGGCGTGCCGCCGGGGCGTACTTGAGGATGCGGAAGCGGTGCGTGCCGGCTGGTTCGCCGTTCGCGCGGACGTCCATCCGGGTGGTCACGAAGTGCCCGGTGCCCAGCTTGGTCGTCTTGCGCGGGGAGACCGACTCGATGACGGCGTCGAAGGTGACCGTGTCGCCGGGGCGCAGCGGGCGCAGGTACTCCTGCTCGCAGTCGGTCGCGACGACCGAGGTGCAGCCCGCGCCGTCGAGGAGTTCGAACAGTTCGTCGTAGGCGGAGGAGCGGTCCGTGTGGCCGGAGAGTCCGCCCATCGTCCAGGCCTGGAGCATCGTGGGCGGTGCGATGGCGTCGGGGCCGGTGTAGTTCGGGTTGCTGTCCCCCATGGCCTCACACCAGTGGCGGATCATCGGCTCGTTCACCACGTCCTTGGCCCGGCCGGCGGTGGCGGCGGGGCGGCCCTCGAAGGTCCGCAGCAGGGCGTGGAACCGCTCGTCGGACGGTGTCAGTGTCCTGGTCATCGCTTCCTCCCCTTCATACCGAGGCGCATCATGGCGACGATCTCCCGTTGGACCTCGCTGACGCCGCCGCCGAAGGTGTTGATCTGGGCCGCGCGGTTCAGCCGTTCCAGCTCGCCGCCCGCGATGCCGGCGGCCCCTCTGATCAGCGCTTCCTCACCGACCGCCTCCTGGCACACGCGGTAGACCTCGACGGTGGACTCGGTGCCGAGGAACTTGACGCCGCTGGCGTCACCGGGAGCCAGGGTGCCCGCGCCCACGTCCTGGACGAGGCGCCAGTTGAGGAGGCGTACGGCGGCCAGCCGCGCGTGCGCCTCGGCGAGCCGGGACCGTACCCAGGGGCGGTCGGCCGGGCGCTCGCCGGTGACCGGGTCGGGGGCGCGGGCGTGGGCGAGGGCGACCTCGTAGAAGTCCTCGGCCTGCATGCCGATGGCGGCGAGGGCGACGCGCTCGTGGTTGAGCTGGTTGGTGATCAGGCCCCAGCCTCCGTGTTCGGGGCCGACGAGGTTGCCGGCGGGGACGCGGATGGCGTCGTAGTACGTCGCCGTGGTGGTGAGTCCGCCGACCGTCTCGATCGGGGTCCAGCTGAAACCGGGGCTGTCGGTGGGCACGAGGATGATCGAGATGCCCTGGTGTTTGGGGGCGTCGGGGGCGGTGCGGCAGGCCAGCCAGATCCAGTCGGCGTTCTGGGCGTTGGAGGTGAAGATCTTCTGCCCGTCGATGCGCCAGTGGCCGTCGGGGCAGGCACCCGGGCCGTTTTCCCGTACGGCGCGGGTGCGCAGGGCGGCGAGGTCGGTGCCGGCCTCGGGCTCGGAGTAGCCGATGGCGAAGACGATGTCGCCCTTGAGGATGCGGGGCAGGAAGTAGTCCTTCTGCTCCTGGGTGCCGTACTTCATGAGGGTGGGGCCGACGGTGTTGAGGGTGACCATGGAGACGGGCGCGCCGGCGCGGTAGGCCTCGTCGAAGAAGACGAACTGCTCGTCGGGGTCGCGGCCTTGGCCGCCGTACTCGACGGGCCAGCCGAGGCCGAGCAGCCCGTCGGCGCCGATGCGGCGCAGCAGGGCCCGTTGGGCGGCCGGGTCCTCGGGCGGCCCGTCGGGGAGCAGTTCCCGGAAGTACGCGCGCAGTTCGACGCGGAGCCGCGACTGGGCTTCGGACGGGGCGAGGTGCACGACTCTGGCCTCCCGGAGCATCACATCGACGAGTGAACCTGACTGTCCGTCAGATCGCTTGTGGATGTCAAGGTCGGCGGGAGGCAGGGAACTTGCGGGGGCCGCGGGCTCACGGGGCGGACACGCACGAGGGCGCCCGCACTACCGGACCCCAGCCGGTCCGGTCGTACGGGCGCCCTCAGAGGTTGGCTCGGCTCAGTGAGCGACTACCACCAGGGGAAGAAGTTCACCGCGACGTTCGAGTTGGCCTGGTGGATCGCCGTGTAAGCGGACCCGTTGACCTGCGCGGTGTTGTTCTGGTTGGACGCGCCGGAGCCGGTGGCCACCTGCTGTGAGGTGGAGGAGTTGCCGTGGTTGTTGCCGCCGACGCCGCTGCCGATGATGCTCGCGACACTCGCATTCGATCCGTCGTTCGCGAAGGAGCCGTTGTCGGCCGCGGCCACGCCGCCGAAGAGGGCGACGGCGAGGGGCAAAGCGGCGACGGCGGCGATGACGCGGGCGGTACGGATGCTTGCCATGTCTTGATCCTCCATGAAACGGAAGTGGGGTGTTCTCCAAGGCGGTTGGCCGACCGCCTCGGTCGCTTTGGTGTTCGTGACGACGTCGCGAGACCAGCGTTGCCCACCGAATCCCCGGCGAACCACCCCGCAGCCTGCCATTCCCCCGCAAGCATGACCAACAACGGATAAACCCCCTTCACTTCCGGGCATCCTCGGGGCGGCGCCGCCGCGTGGGGCGAAGCCCTTGCCGGGCGGGCGGCGAAACGTTCCGCCAAACCCACCGGCCCCGGACATGCCGAAGTGGGCCGCGACGTCCGGGGAACCCACCGTCTCCCGGGTCTGCGGCCCTGCGATGACACGCTTCACGCCCCCGCGCGCCCCTGGCGTGCGCCGGAGCGATCCCCCTGTGCCCCACACGCGGGGCACCGTGCGGCGCGATCCACGACCCTGACCGGGCGGGCTCCAGCGCCTGTGGTCGTACGTCCCTACGCGTGCCCGCCCGCTACGCGGCGAGCGACAGCCGGCCCTGCTCGACGGCGGCGCGCACCAACCCGAAGACCGGCGACGCGGCGGTGGTCGACCGTCGGACGGAGGGGCACTTGCCGTGCGCTTCGGCGCGGATCCGCTGCTTGATCGTGGGCGGGAGCGAACCGCCGCGCATCATCGCCCGCCACGTCCGACGCGTCACGGCCACGGGGCGGCGTACCGCCGGGGTCGAGGGGGCGGCCACCGACGCGGCGAGCGCCGGGGCCGCCTTGCGGCCGAGGCCGAGAACGGCCAGGAGCGCCACGAGGGCGGCGAGGACAGAGGCCCAGATCGACGTGATGCTGCTGCGGTGGGTCATGACGAGCGCCTCATTTCGCGATGTTCCGACGGGCGGATCTGCATACATTCGTCATGATGTGTCCGCAACCGCAGAGCGCCCACCACGCGCGCCGATCTTCCGACAAACACCACCCGGAAAGCGCAACCACCCCCCGCCCCGACCGACGCCGCAAGGGGCGCCCCGGAATCGAGGCGCCCCTTACGGCCGGCACGAAGCCGGCTCCCCCGCCCCTGGGCTCCCTGCCCTACTGCCGAGGCGGCGGGTTGTCCTGTCCTTGGTCCCCTCCCAGTTGCCGCTTGAGCTGCTCCTGGGCGGTGTCGACGTGGCTGCTGTACTTGCTCTGGGTCTTCTCGTCGACGAAGTCGCCGGCCTTGTCGATGCCTTGTCCGGCCTTGTCCTCGTGGCCCTTCAGCATCTGCTTGAGCTTGTCCATCACAGACATCGTTGGCCTCCTAGCCATGGATGCGGGCTGCCCCCTCCAGGGTCGCGGCCCGTCCCGCAGACCGCATCCGCTGCGCTCTGACCAGCGGATATCGGTCAGGGAGCACACAGGCACCCATGACGCGATCCGCCGGAACCAGCACCACGCGAACCAGCAGATCGAGAGGGCCCTGGCCGACGACGGCCCCCTTGGTTGCGTCCCGGACGGTGAGGATGCGGAGCAGTCCGGGTGCTGGGGAGGTGCCACGGCTCGTATGGCTATGCGATTGAAACTCAAATTCACATGGGCGTGCCCGGTCTGAACGGTCGGATCGGCTCCGCTTGCCTGCGGGGTGTCGATCACTCACTCAACCGCTGGGGAATGCCATGCCCGTCGTCCGTCGCTCATTCACCTCCGCCGTGGCCGCTGCCGCGGCGTTGCTCACCAGCCTGGCCGTACTGCCGACGACCACGGCTTTGGCCGAACCTTCCCGGTCTCTGGCTCCGGCATTGGTCGATCGTCCCGTCGATGTGACACCTCAGCAAAGTGTGCCGACCTTGGACGCACCTGGTTCTGCCCGTACCGTCACGTACAACCCCGACGGCATCACGCGCCGCCACTTCGGCAGGATCACAGTCCAGGCTCCCGCACATACCCGCATCACCCGCCTGGAACCCAATTGCGCGGGCTGGCACTGTCCGGTGACCATCGCCGCGGACGGCAAGTCAGCCACGGCAGACCTGCCGTCGAACAACCATGTGTGGCTCTACCCGTACCACGTTGATCTGGTTGCCGACCAAGACGCACCGCTGGAGGGAGGAACGTTCTCGGGAACCTTCAGTCTCGACGGTTCCACCCAGCCACTGACGGTCATCATCAGCCCCGGCACGCAGGGAGCAATCTCCGCGTTCCTGATGAATGCGCCCAACAATGGTGGCGCCGGCGTCGCCTTCGTCCTCCCCAGTTCGAACGTCGCTCAGTCCGGTCTTCAGGTCGGTGACGTGTTGGCGGCCAGACCATCACTCTCCAGCTGCGCCTCGACTCCTAACCACCTGTTCAGCGGCCTGCGGATGGATGGACCGTGGTCCACGCCTGGTCCACGCCTGGTCCACGACCGTGATCCAAAGGGGTACGGACGCGGCTCGGGGTGAGACAGGGCCCATGACGAAGGGGTGCCCCGTTCTCGGGGCACCCCTTCTGATCAGCACGTCGTCTGACCTTTGGCGGTGGGTGTGGGATTTGAACCCACGGTGACTCGCGCCACGACGGTTTTCAAGACCGTTCCCTTAGGCCGCTCGGGCAACCCACCTGGCCGGTACAGAGTACCGGGATGTGGGGGTGGGTGTGGTGGGTGCTTCCCGGGCGGGGGAGGTGGGTGGGGTCAGGTGTTCTGGGCCTTGTCGTAGGCCGCCTTGGCCTCGTTGCCGAAGTACGGGCCGAACATGCGGTTCGGGAGGAAGGTGTAGCCGAAGCTGTTCACCGAGACCTGAGTGCCCAGGCCCGTCGCCTCGTTGAAGTCCTGGAACCAGGGGCCGCCACTGGAGCCGCCGGTCATGTTGCAGCCGAGGCTGTGGTCCTTGGTGAGGAGGAAGTCCTTGCCGCTGTTGCCGCTGCAGTAGACGAGCTTCGTGCCGTCGTAGGGCGCCGCCGCGGGGAAGCCGAAGGAGTACATCTTCTTGTTGTAGCCGCCGTTGAAGAGGATGCCCTGCGCGCCGACGACCTGGCTGAGCTTCTGCCCGTTCAGCGGGGCGACGACGGCCAGGCCGACGTCCATGTTCATGTCCTCGCTCGCGGCCCACTGTTCGGTGGCGAAGGTCTTGGTCGCGGCCCACTGTCCGTAGGGCGCGTTGCCGTTGTTGTAGGCCGGTACGAACACCCAGTTGGTGTGCCACGCGCCCTGGTACTTCACGCAGTGCCCGGCGGTCATGACCGTGCTGCCGTTGGCGCTGGTGACGGAGTCGCCGGAGCAGGAGGCCGTCCGGTCGCCCATCGTGAAGAAGACCCGGCCCGAGGTCTTCACGACCGCACCGCTGCCCGTCCAGGCGCCGCCGGCCTGCGGGAACGCGGTCGGGGAGGCCTGCGTGACCTCCGTCGAGGCCTGTGTCGGGGCCACCAGCGTGGGCCGGTCCGCCGGGGACGGCGTCGGGCGGGCGCCCTTCGGGGCCGCCGTGAGGTCGAGCGGGGTGGCCTGGCGCATGCGCTCGGCCGTCCAGAAGCCCGGGGTCTGCTGCTGCCGGAACGAGGCGGGCGCTTCCGCGGCCGCCGAGGGAGAGGCCGCCGTCAGGGCCCCCGCGAGCAGGGCGCCCGCGGCCAGGAGGACGGACGCCGCCGTGCGATGACGATTCACGCAGACTCCTTCTGCCGTGCCCGGACCGGTCGGACCCGGGCAGGGTGGGGGTGAAGAGCTGTCGGTGCGGATCGGATCGGCTGTTCGCCTTGCGGGGGCAGAGTCGCACGAGGGCCCCGAGATGTCAGGGGGCAGTCCGGACGTTCGGTCGGTTCCGGCCACGAAATGGCCAACTCCCCTTGGTACGAACCGTCATACGGTGAGCAGCACCCCGGCGTACGAGACCCCGGCCACCACCACCCACGCCCCCAGCCCCAGCACCGCGGCCCGTCCACCGGTGCGGGCCAGCGTCGGCAGGTGCACGGCGCTCCCCAGGCCGAACAGGGCGGCCGCCAGCAGGGCTTCCTGCGCCGTGTGCGCCCATTCCAGGGCCACCGGCGGCAGTACGCCCGTGGCCCGCAGCGCGGCCGCCGCCAGGAACCCGGCGACGAACAGCGGCACGGGAGCCGGGCGCTTGCCCGAGGCCGTGCGCACGCCGCGCCGGCGGGCCCGCAGGGAGAAGGCGACCGCCGCCACCAGCGGGGCCAGCAGCGCCACCCGCATCAGCTTGACCAGCACGGCATCGCCGAGCGCGCCGGGACCGGCGGTCTGCGCCGTGGCCACGACCTGGCCGACATCGTGGACGCTCGCGCCCACCCACCGCCCGAAGGCCAGGTCCGAGAGGCCCAACGGGCCTTGGAGCAGCGGCAGTACCGCGATGGCCAGGGTGCCGCACAGGGTGACCAGAGCCACCGAGGCGGCCACGTCCTCCTCGTCGCTCCCCGAGACCTCGCTCACCGCGCCAATGGCCGAGGCCCCGCAGATCGAGTACCCGGTGGCGATGAGCAGCGGCTGGTCGCCCGGAAGGCCGAGGCGACGGCCGAGCCAGATCGTGCCGAAGAAGGTGGCGGCGACCACCGCGCTCACCATCACCACCGTGGCCCAGCCGAGCCGGACCACTTGGTCGAGGCCGAGACCGAGGCCCAGCAGCACGATGCCGATCCGCATGAGCCTGCGGCCCGCCAGCGACAGGCCCGGCCGGGCCGGCCCGCGTACGAAGAGGCGCAGGCCGGGGACGTGCGCCACGGCGATGCCGAGGACCACCGAGGCGGTCAGCATCGGCACGGCGGGGATGACCAGGTGGACGCACCACGCCACCAGAGCGCCCGCCACCGCGAAGGCCAACCCCGGCCGCGAGGAGGGTGTTTCACGTGAAGCATCGCGACGCGGAGCCAGGCGGGGCGGTTTGGGCGCGGTGCGGTTGAGGATGGCCATCAGTCGGTCGGTTCCGGGTACACGCGGCGGACGCTGCTGCCCAGGCGGGCCACGTCGGCTCCGTAGACGTGCAGGGATATCGCCGTCGTACGACAGGAGTTGCGCACCTTGTGGATGTCGCCGGGCGGGGCGAATCCGCAGACCTCGCCCTGGGCGTTGACCACTTCCTCGGTGGCCACGAGGCGGGCCGTGGCCTCCGGGCCGGCGGCGGGGGCGAGCCGGTAGCGGATCTCGCTCTCCGTGCCCTCGTGCACTCCGGCCACGCACCACGAGACGTGGTCGTGGATGGAGGTCTCCTGACCGGGCAGCCACACAAGAGCAACCACGGAGAAGCTTCCGTCGGCCTCGGAGTGCAGGATGTGTTGGCGGTACCGGTCGGAATGACCCTCCCGCTGTTCGGGAGTGAGCAGATCGGAGGTGCCCAGGTGGGGGGCGAGGCGCTCCCCGACGAGGTAGGCCGTGAGGTCGGGGGCCAGACCCCGGTCCACGACGTTGCGGATCTCATGGACGAGGGCGGCCATCCTCGCGGTCGTACGGGCCGGCGTGGTGGTGGTCATGTGAGCAGCGTCCGTCGGGTGATCCATCACGTCCAACGACAGTTCTGCCCTGAAATCCCAAGCAGTGCTTATGCATGGGGTCCGGGTGGAGCGGCGCTCGCGTCAGCAGCCGATGCGGTTCGCCGCCACCCGCTTGAGCTCGTCGAGCACGACCGCCGTCGCAGGGATGCGCAGATGGTCGCGGTAGACGTACGCGGCGATGTGACGGCGCGCGGCCGGGTGGAGCACTCGTCCGCAGACCCTGGTGAGGGACAGCGAGGGCAGTACCAGCGCGGGCATCATCGCCACGCCGAGCCCCTGCGCGACCATGCTCTGCACCACCAGGTTGTCGTCGGTGGCGAAGCGGATGTCGGGTACGAAGCCCAATTCGGCGCACTCGTGCAGCAGGTTCGCCCGGCAGCGCGGGCAGCCCGCGATCCACTGCTCTTCGGCGAGGTCCGCGAGGTGCACGGCCCGGCGCCGCGCCAGCGGATGGCCGGTCGGCAGCAGCACCGTCAGCTGGTCCTCCAGCAGCCTGACCTCGGTGACGTCCTCGGGGATCTCCTCGTGCAGGCCGGGATAGGTGAAGGCCAGGGTGATGTCGCACTCGCCGCGCTGGAGCCGGTGGAGGGACTCCGGGGGCTCCCCCTCCAACAGCTCGACCTGGATCCCCGGGTGGTCCTTGGCGAGCCGGCCGATGGCCTCCGGGACGAGGGTGACGTTGGCGCTGGGGAATCCGCAGACCCGTACGCGTCCGGTCCGCAGCCGGGTGTAGGCCTTGAGCTGGGCTTCGGCGGCCGACAGGCTGCCGAGGATGGATTCGGCGTGCCGGGCCAGGGACTCCCCGGCCTCGGTCAGCTTCATCTTGCGGCCCACGCGGGTGAACAGCGGGGTGCCGACGGCGCGTTCGAGCGCCTTCATCTGCTGGGTGATGGCGGGCTGGGTATAGCCCAGGACGCGAGCGGCGGCCGTGTAGGAACCAGCGGCGACCACTTCATGGAATGTCCGTATGTGCCGTGAATCGAACACGAGCGAAGCATAAGCAGAATTTGGGAGGGGCCGTAGGCGCAATCACGCCCACGGCCCCTCCCATCAAGCCACTGTCGAGGACCGTGGCGGCTACTTGTCGCCGACGCGCGAGCCGAGCGTGATGTCGACCGTGTTGGGCTTGCCGTCGCGCAGGTAGGTCAGTTTGACCGTGTCACCGGGCTTGTACGTCCAGATCAGGCTGATCAGCGTCGGGCCGCTGTCGACCGACTTGCCGCCGAACTCGGTGATGACGTCGCCGGGCTTGAGGCCCGCCTTGCCGGCCGGACCGTTGGGGTCGACCAGCTCGTTTGCGCTCGCGCCCTGCTCGGAGATCTTGGCGCCGTCGACCTTCGCCTGGAGGTCGACGGAGACGGAGATCACCGGGTACACCGGCTTGCCCGTCTTGATCAGGGACTCGGCGACGTTCTTCGCCTGGTTGATCGGGATGGCGAAGCCGAGGCCGATCGAGCCGGCCTGCCCGCCGCCGAAGCCGCCGTTGCCGGCGGACTGGATGGCCGAATTGATGCCGATGACCGCGCCGCGGCCATCGAGGAGCGGGCCGCCGGAGTTGCCCGGGTTGATCGAGGCGTCCGTCTGGAGGGCGCTCATGTACGAGTTCTTGCCGCCGGAGCCGTCACCGGAGGCCACCGGGCGGTTCTTGGCGCTGACGATGCCCGTGGTGACCGTGTTGGACAGGCCGAACGGGGCACCGATCGCGATGGTCGGGTCGCCGACCGCGACCTTGTCGGAGTCGCCGAGCGCCAGGGGCTTCAGGCCGGCGGGCGGGGTCTTCAGCTTGAGCACGGCCACGTCGTAGCCCTGGGCGCGGCCGATCACCTCGGCGTCGTACTTCTTGCCGTCGGAGAAGGTCGCGGAGAGCTTGCCGCCGTTCGCGGCGGAGGCGACCACGTGGTTGTTGGTGAGGATGTGGCCCTGCTGGTCGTAGACGAAGCCGGTGCCGGTACCGCCCTCGCCGTCGCCGGCGGAGGCCTCGATGGTGACGACGCTCGGCAGCGCCGCGGCGGCCAGACCTGCGACCGAGCCGGCCTCCCGTTTGAGGTCCTTCGGGGTGTTGGCCGCGCTGATCGTGGTCGAGCCGGAGGGGTTGTCGCTGCGCTCGGCCGCCCAGTAGCCGACACCGCCACCGATGCCACCGGCGAGGAGGGCCGCCACCAGGACGGCCGCGACCAGGCCTCCCTTGCCCTTCGGCTTGGCCGGCGGCATGCCGTCGGCGGGGAACGAGGCGCCCCAGCCACCGCCGCCGTGGCCATCCTGGCCGCCGTACGCGGGCATGGTCGGCGGAGGCGGCGGCCAGCCCTCGGCGCCGTACGCCGCCGCGGCGGGCGGAGCCGTGGGGGCCTGGCCGTAGGCCGGGGCCGGGCGGCCGGATCCGGGGCGTGCCCGTAACCCGGGGCCGTCGCCTGCGCGGGAGTCGGCGGCAGCTGCCGGTTCGCCTCGGCGCCCGGCGCGGGCGGGCCCGCGGGGTCTCCGGAGCCGGCGCGGGCTCGCGGGCCGCCTCCGGAGCGGACGCCGCCACCGGCGCGGGGGGTACGGACGGGGCCGCCGGGGGCATCGGGGCCGGGGTGCCCTCGTTCTCGGTGCTCACAGCGCTCTCTCCTCGTCACACACGACTTCTACGACTTACACGGCGTACACGGCTGCCGGAAAACCTGGCCGGTACACGGCTGCCGGAAAACCGGCGGTGGCGGACCTCCCTCGATCCGACACCGGCCCGACTAAACGTTCGACGCGCCATACAAGTTCCAGGCCACAGCTTTTCCCATGCCCCGTCAGAGCACTGTAAGCCGGACCTGTGCGTCTCCCCCCATCCTTTATCTACGACATTTCGGGCGCATCCCCTAGACTCACCCCGACGCGCCGAGCCTCCTCGGTGGCACCATGACCGGGTGACGCACGCACTGCCCCGCCCCATCCAGGTCGTCGCCCATCGAGGCGCCTCGGAGGACGCCCCCGAGCACACCCTCGCCGCCTACCGCAAGGCCATCGAGGACGGCGCCGACGCCCTCGAATGCGATGTCCGGCTGACCGCCGACGGCCATCTCGTCCTGGTGCACGACCGCCGGGTGAACCGCACCTCGAACGGCCGCGGCGCCGTCTCCGCGCTGGAGCTGGCCGACCTCGCCGCCCTCGACTTCGGCTCCTGGAAGGACCGCGAGGAGTCCCCCGACTGGGACGCGGACCCGGAGCGGACCTCCGTACTCACCCTGGAGCGACTCCTGGAACTGGTGTCCGACGCCGGACGCCCCGTCCAGCTGGCGATCGAGACGAAGCACCCCACCCGCTGGGCCGGACAGGTGGAGGAACGCCTCCTCTTCCTCCTCAAGCGCTTCGGACTCGACGCCCCGCCCGCCGAGGGCCCGCACCCCGTCCGGGTCATGAGCTTCTCGGCTCGCTCCCTGCACCGCGTCCGCTCGGCGGCCCCGACGATCCCGACCGTGTACCTGATGCAGTTCATCTCGCCCCGGATGCGTGAGGGGCGACTGCCCGCCGGCGTACGGATCGCCGGGCCGGGCATCCGCATCGTGCGCAACCACCCCGGCTTCATCCGCAGGCTCCAGGCGGCCGGGCACTCCGTACACGTATGGACGGTGAACGAGCCGGAAGATGTTCAGCTGTGCGCTGATCTGGGTGTAGAAGCGATCATCACGAACAGGCCCCGTCAGGTTCTGTCACAACTGGGGCGCTGACATCCCGATTTGCCCACCCGCCCCGGACGCCACGTCCGTCACAGGGTGTGCTCCGGCGCATCCGCTCCGCGTTCGATGGTCATGAATGCGTCAGAGGGCGCCGGTACGGCGGTTTCCGGTCCAGGCCATTGGGGCATCCAGACCATGGCGTGGGGCTAAGGAGGTTCCGGGGGTGGCATTGATGATGGCGCAAGAAGTACCCACGTCGTCGTGCATGGACGTACGCCATGGTCCTGCGGGGGTGGGCGAGGCGAGGCACCGGATGCGTGAACAACTGCGTATCAGCGGCCTGTCCGAATCGGTCGTGGACGATGCCGTACTGATCCTTTCCGAACTGCTCAGCAACGCCTGTCGACACGGCAGACCGCTGGGCGCGCGCGAGGTGGGGGACGGGGAGATACGCGCCGCGTGGTGCGTCGACAAGGCGGGGCGTCTGACCGTCGAGGTCACGGACGGCGGCGGTCCGACCCGCCCGGTCCCGGCCACCCCCTCCGTCACGGCGCACGGCGGGCGGGGGCTCAACATCATCAGCGCCCTGGCCCACGACTGGGGCGTCCGCGACGGAGCGGCGGGTGAGGTCACCGTATGGGTGATAGTCGCCCGGGGGACCCGACACGACGATTTCGCTACGCGCGTCACTCCTCCGGCGATCGACCTCGTATCGGCCTTCGACGACCTGGATCTGTGACCCGGTCCCCTCCCCGTCCTCTCCCCCTCCCTCCGCGTTCCTCCGCGGGATCCGCCATCCGGATCCCGCGGGACCACCGGCCATCGCCCACGCGGCCGTCCGGGAGCGCACGCCGACCGTGCCCCGGCCGCAGCCCACCGGTTCCGGCGGTACGAACGGCTAGGCTCGCGCCCAGAGACACCGCCGTACCGCCGCAACCGGGAGACACCCAAGATGGCCAAGAAGCGCCCCGCCGCGAAGACCGCGAAGCCGCAGCTCACCAACGGGGAGATCCCGGTGGTCGGTGCTCGCGAGCCCTGCCCCTGCGGATCCGGGCGCCGCTATAAGGCCTGCCACGGCGCGGCCGCCGCCCACGCCGTCACCGCGCACGTCCGTCGCCCGTTCGAGGGCCTGTCCGGCGAGTGCGACTGGGTCGCGCTGCGCGAGCTGGTCCCCGCCGCCACCGTGCCGCTGACCCTCAAGGGCGGCCTGCCCGAGGGCGTCCCGTCCGTCACGCTGGTGACCGTCCTGCCCATGGCGTGGCCGGCCCTGCGCCGCGAGGACGGTTCCGTCCTGCTCGCCCTCCAGAACGAGTCGACCACCGGGGACCTCGCCCGCGACATGGCCGACACCCTGGAGCGCGCGCTCGTCGCCGAACCGGGCACGCCGATCGCCGCCCGCCGCGTGCCGGCCGAGGGACCCCGACTTCAGGATCTCCTGGACCCGGACGGCGTTTTCGAGCCGGTTGTGCACAGCGGCTTCGAATTCTGGATTCCGGAAGCGGAATCCGCGCAGAACGCCTCCCCGGAGATCGCCGCTTCGCTGGAGCGCGCGAACGCCGCAGCCATCCCGACCGTGAAGCTGACGGGCGTGGACTCGGCCTACTGGTGCGAGACGCCGGACAAGAACCACCTGCGCTGGGTCATGCCGCACCCCGAGGAGAAGCTGCTCGACGCCCTCGCGCGGCTGCACGCGGCGGGGACCTCCTCCCTCGGCGAGGGCACGAAGCTCGTCGGTTCCTTCCGCGCCCACGGTCTGGTGGTCCCGGTCTGGGACCTCCCCACCGGCGTGTCCGCCGAGGACGTGGAGAAGCCCGCCGCCGAGCTGGCCGAGCGGCTGGCCGCCGCGCTGGCCACGGACACCCCGCTGACCACGGAGGAGCGCCGCGCGCGCGGCGGGCTCACCAACCGTCAGGTGACCCTCAGCTGACGTGACGGGAGCGCGCGGAGCCGGTGACGGGTGTCACAACTCCCGCTAATCGCCTGCAAATCGATGTCTGAATATCAGAGATCGAATTTGCGTACCGGCGATCTCTTGTTACCGTTCTTGTAGCCCGGTCGCTGGTGCATCCCCCGTCGCCAGCGACCGGGCCCTTCCATTTCCGGCGGTCCTCAACCGTCAGTGGGCTCCGGTGAGTTGCTCCCGGACCGCAGGAGCAGTCGCCCTTCATCATCCGGAACTGCGAATTCCGCTACGGCCGAGTAATCGTCCCGCGTCCCCACCGAGTCCGCTCGCGGCGTTTCGCACAGTCCCGGCTCGTCGCCCGCGTCCACCGCGCAACTGATCTGAACAGTGCGCCCGGCCGGCCCCATGACCGTGAGCACCGCCTCCAGCGCGTCCCCGCTCGTGTTGCGGTAGTAGCTGCGGCCCCACGTCTGCCCCGCGCTCTCCAGGACGCAGGTCTGCGCCTCCAGTCCGTAGGGTGAGGTGAGTTCGGGTCCGCAACGGGAATCCGTACGAGGTTGCTCGACCGGCCCGGGTCGCGCCGGGGACGGAGCGCGCCGCGCGGGGTCCGACGTACGGTCCGAGGCCGACGTACGGTCCGACTCCGAGGTGCGGGAGGAGTCCGAAAGGCCCAGCGAGGAGAACAACCCCCCTCGTTTCCCGTCGTCCTGACCGGCGAAATCCGGCCCGGCGATCGCTCCGGCCAGGGGGAGCGACAAGATGATCAACACACCGGCGCCGATACCGATCAGGCGGAGATTCATTCGCCGAAGATAGCGACGCGGGAAAGGGGCACGGAGATCCCCGCGCCCATTTCCCTTGGAAACTCGTCACGCCGGCACCCGTACGAGTGATGCGCCGGACGTCGGGATCCCCCGGCGCGTCCCGCGCGTTCACCCCTAGGACGCTCAGTAGGCGAGCCGGCTGCCGCCGCCGGGGGCCCCGCTGCCGGCTTCCACGAGCGCGTCCACGACCGCCTCGACCTCGGGCAGCCAGAGCCCACCGGGTCCGGTCACGGGTTCGCGCTCCCACCGGACCTGCCCACCGCCGGACGCCGTGGAGGGGGGCAGGAGCAGATAGCCGCCCTCACCGTGGAAGCGCACCGAGGACGGCACGTGGTCCTTGGCGTAGAGGAGTTCGCCGAGTCGCTCCAGCGAGTACGGCGACACCAGCAGCGACCAGCGGGTGGGCGTGGCGACGATCGGGCCGAGCCGCATGCCCTGCTGGTCCAGCCGTGCGACGGCCCGCGCGGCGGCGCCCGCCGGCAGGCTCACCGCGCACGGCGCGGCCCCTCCGGTGGCGAGCAGGATCGGGGCCGAGGGCCGGCGCGCCCACCACCAGGCCACCATCCGGGCGTCGGCCGTCGCGGCGAGCAGCCCGGGATCGAAGGGATGCGCGCCCGGCACCACGCAGTCCGGATCCGGGCAGGCACAGCGCGCGCTGTCCGCGCCGGCCCGACCCACGCCCGGCAGCACGGGCCAGCGCCAGACGGTCGCGCAGGTCATCGCCCCTTCCAGCAGGGACGAAGGCGCGGCGTCCGCGGCCGGAGCGGAGCCCGGGACGACACCGGACCTCACGGCACCGGACATCAGACGGGACACGGATCGAGAGACGGATCGGGAGACGGATCGAGAGGATCGGGCGACGGATTCGGACACCGCGCGCGAGACGGAGCGCGGGAAATTCAAGCGATCGCGGAGCCGCTGGAGACGCCTTCCGAGGATCTCGCGCATGAGCGCTCGTTCCTTTCCGTTGAACGCCGAAGGGCCACATCACACCATGTAAGCGGTGTTTCACCACACGTACACGTTTCGCGTCACTGTCCGCTTGAAGCAGGTTCACACGGTTCGTGCAGTTTTCTTACAGGTTCACCAAGGTCCATCAAACGTCCCGCGAGGGCTCGGCGCGAGCGGTCCGCGCGACCCGCACCGGTGTCGGGTCCGCCACCGGGACCGGCTGCCGCCGCTAAGGACGACGGTCCCCGCCGGGTGGTTCCCGAAGGGTCCGGGAGTCCTCAACTGACCCCGGGCATCAATGATTAGGTACCCGAGCCCCCGCGAGGCCCGCCCAGTCGATCGCAAAAACCGTCTGCTTGGCGCTTTTTCCGGCCAAGTTTTAGCCCCGGCCGAACGGTGAGTTGCCGTCCCACGGACACCAGGATTCCCAGCTGGACAATGCTGGACATCGCTCCTCGTGTGCGTGTAGATGTGGATCCATTGATGGCGGCGCAGCACGATCTGGGGGTTTGCGATGCTATATGGCGAATCGCACCAGGTGGAAAGGCGGACGCCATGAGCGCCCCGCATCTGCCGAAAGTGGCTGGAATCGATCCGGCAGTTACAGCACCAGCGCACACTGGCGCGTCCCCACCCGCGGCCACGGCCGCTCCCACCACCCCGCGCACCGCCCCGGCACCGACCGCCCAGGCCGCCGCGAGCAGCGTCATCCAGGACCGACTGGCGGGCATGGTCTCCGACCTCACCACCCTCCACGAACTCACCGAGCGCCTCACCCGGGCCGACGACCTCGACTCCTCCCTCCAGGAGTTCCTGCGCGCCGGCGCCGCCCTGGTCGGCGCGCGCCGGGGCCTCGTCGTCCTGGAGCCCTCCGACGGCCTCGGCCCCACCACCACCATCGGACTCGGCCTCGGCCGCGCGGACCTCGGCCACATCGAGACGGTGCCGCGCAGCGCCACGACGTACGGCCGCATCCTCGACGGCCTCCCCGACGCCCACGGCGGTTCCGAGGTGCTCCCCGAACCGAGTACGCCGCCCGGCGCCGGCGGCAACGAGCCCCCTGTCGACCCGCGCCACCGCGAGGTCGCCGCCCGCCTCGGCTACGCCGCCAGCTATACGCTGCCGCTGACCGCCGACGCCACGGGCCGACTGGGCGCGGCCGTGTGGCTCTACGACGAGCAGGCCGAGCCGAACGACCGCCAGCGCGACCTGGTCGGCCTCTACGCCCGGCACGCCGCCGAGCACCTGGCCCGGATGCTGGAGGTGGATCGTTCCCGCACTCGGCTCGCCACCGTCTCCGAGGAGCTGCTGCCCAGCCGGCTGCCCCGGATTCCCGGGGTGCGGCTCGCGGCCCGGCACCACACCGGCCCGCGCGGCGGCGGCGACTGGTACGACGCGCTGGCCCTGCCCGAGGGCGCGATGGGCCTGGCGGTGGGCTCCGTCACCGGGTCCGGACCGAGCGCCGTCGCCGCGATGGGACGGCTACGGGCGTCGCTGCGCGCGTACGCCGTCATGGAGGGGGAGGACCCCGTCGCGGTCCTGTCCGACCTGGAGCTGCTGCTGCGCCTGACCGAGCCGGCGCGCTCGGCCACCGCCCTCTTCGCGTACTGCGAACCCGCCGCCCGCAAGATCATCCTGGCCGGCGCCGGCCACACCCCGCCGCTGCTCATCGGCGAGCGGCGCACCGAGTACGTGGAGACCTCCCTCTCCGCGCCGCTGGGGATGCTCGCCTGCTGGGAGGCGCCGAGCGTGGAGATCGAGCCCGCCCCGGGAGAAACGGTGCTGCTGTACACGGACGGGCTGTTGCGGCGTACCGGCGACACCATGGACCGGGCCTACGCCCGGCTGCACGCGGCGGCCGCGGGGGTTCCCCGTAGCGCCCGCGAGGACCCGGCCGCCCTGTGCGACCACATCCTGCGGACCGTCCTGCCGGACGCGGATCCCGCCGCCGCTCCCGCCGCCGCTCCTTCCGCGGACGCGACCGAGGACATCGTCCTGCTCGCGGCACGGTTCGACTGACGGCGGCCCCCAAGGACGCCGCCCGCCCGGTATGACTGGTTTGTCACATGTCCTGCCGGGCGCCTTCCCCTCGCACATACGATGGATGAGGTCCGCACCCGGTGACCGCATGTCGTAGCAGCTTGAGGAGAAGACGTGGCTGACGAGCTCAACCCGGAGACCCCGGAAGAAGAGCAGCCCCAGAAGAAGCACAAGCAGCGCAAGAACGGGCTGTACCCGGGCGTCAGCGAGGAACTCGCGGAGAACATGCGCACCGGTTGGGCCGACACCGAGCTGCACGACCTGGAGCCCATCGCCCAGGCCGGTCACACGGCCGACCGTCGCGCCGCGCTGTCCGCGCGCTTCCCCGGCGAGCGGCTGGTGATCCCGGCGGGCCGGCTGAAGACGCGCTCGAACGACACCGAGTACCCGTTCCGCGCGTCGACCGAGTACGCCTACCTCACCGGGGACCAGACCGAGAACGGCGTCCTGGTCCTGGAGCCGACGGGCGAGACCGGGCACGCCGCCACGATCTACCTGCTGCCCCGCTCCGACCGCGAGAACGGCGAGTTCTGGCTGTCCGGCCAGGGCGAGCTGTGGGTCGGCCGCCGGCACTCCCTCGCCGAGGCCGAGCAGCTGCTGGGCATCCCGGCGAAGGACGTCCGCAAGCTCGCCGACGAGCTGGCCGAGGCCGAGGGCCCGGTCCGCAACGTCCGCGGCCACGACGCCGGCATCGAGAAGGCCCTGACCGACAAGGTCACCGCCGAGCGCGACGAGGAACTGCGCGTCTACCTCTCCGAGGCCCGCGCCGTGAAGGACGCCTTCGAGATCGGCGAGCTGCAGAAGGCCGTCGACTCCACCGTCCGCGGCTTCGAGGACGTCGTGAAGGTCCTCGACAAGGCCGAGGCCACGTCCGAGCGCTACATCGAGGGCACCTTCTTCCTGCGCGCCCGCGTCGAGGGCAACGACGTCGGCTACGGCTCCATCTGCGCCGCCGGCCCGCACGCCTGCACCCTGCACTGGGTCCGCAACGACGGCGCCGTCCGCTCCGGCGACCTGCTGCTGCTCGACGCCGGCGTGGAGACCCACTCCCTCTACACCGCCGACGTCACGCGCACGCTGCCGATCAACGGCACGTACACGGACATCCAGCGCAAGATCTACGACGCCGTCTACGAGTCCCAGGAAGCCGGCATCGCCGCCGTGAAGCCGGGGGCGAAGTTCCGCGACTTCCACGACGCCGCGCAGCACGTGCTCGCGGAGAAGCTCGTGGAGTGGGGCCTGCTGGAAGGCCCCGTCGAGCGGGTCCTGGAGCTCGGTCTCCAGCGCCGCTGGACCCTGCACGGCACCGGTCACATGCTCGGCATGGACGTCCACGACTGCGCCGCCGCGCGCACGGAGGCGTACGTCGACGGCACGCTGGAGCCGGGCATGTGCCTGACGGTCGAGCCCGGTCTGTACTTCCAGGCGGACGACCTGACCGTGCCCGAGGAGTACCGGGGCATCGGCGTCCGGATCGAGGACGACATCCTCGTCACGGAGGACGGCAACCGGAACCTGTCCGCCGGCCTGCCCCGAACCTCGGTCGAGGTCGAGGCGTGGATGGCGCGGCTCAAGGGCTGACGAACGGCACCGGCCGGCGCACGTCCGGCCGGCGCCACCGCGACGGGCGGGATTCCGAGACGGGATCCCGCCCGTCGGCGTTCCCGGGAGCCGGACGGTCTAGGAGACCTTCAGCAGCGCGTCGTCGCGCCACTTCAGCATCTTGTCGAAGCTGACGACGGCGCCCCGACCCGGCCGGTTGCGGAAGCGGACGTGGTCGGCGAGCTCCTCGATCAGGTTCAGGCCGCGGCCGTGCTCGGCCAGCGAGGGTCTGTGTCTGGCCACGGTCGCGGGCGGGAAACCCGGGCCCGAATCAGCCACTTCGATCCGGCAGCGGTCGCCGTCCAGATAGGCCGTGACGTGGTACGCCCCGGTCTCGTCCGGAACCTCGCGGGCGGGCGCGCGGCCGCCGTGCTCCACCGCGTTCGCACACGCCTCGCTCAGCGCCACCGACAGGTCGAAGGAGATGTCCGGGTCCACCCCCGCGGTCTCCATCGTCCCGAGCAGCAGTCGCCGGGCGAGCGGCACGCTCGCGGCTTCGCGCCTCAAGTGGAGAGACCACCAGATGCTCATACGGTTACCTATTGCCTCCTACCGTGAGCCGTAAGCGCCCGAGCACCACCGCGGCCCTCATTCGGCCGATGTGACACTCCGAGAGGGCGAGGTATGGGGCTGGGGGAACGTGGCGAGGTGGGGACCTGCTCAGGGGACGCATGGGACGTTCCGGACCTGCCGTATGCACGCCGTGAAGGCAGTGCGATGATGGCCCGGCCATGACTGCCCCCCACACGACGCATGCCGGAGCGGGCCTCCGGATGATCCGGGCCGCGGTGTTCACCGCGGTCTGCGTCGTGCTGTCCGCGGCCGGTCATGCCATCGCCTCGTGCGCCACCGTTCCGTGGTGGGCGCTGGGCATCGCCTTCGTCGCCGTGCTCGCGGTCGCCGCACCCCTCGCGGGACGACGGCGTTCGCTGCCCGGCATCGCCGTCGGGCTCACCCTGGGCCAGCTCGGACTGCACACCCTGTTCGGCCTCGGTCAGCACGACGCCGCCACCGCGCAGGCACCCGCCGCCGCCTCGGACACCTCGCTGGCGGCGCTCGCCGCGCAGCTGGTCTGCGGGGGCAACTCCGTACCTCTCAACCCGGCCGACGCCCGGCGGATCCTGGAGACCGCCGGACTGGATCCGGACGCCCTCGCAGCCCAAGGACACCTGGGCCACGGGCACCTGGCGGACACGGCCGGAGCCCCGGCGATCGGCCTGTTCAGCCCCGCCATGATGATCGGCCACCTGCTGGCCGCGCTCGCGGCCGGCTGGCTGCTGGGTCGGGGCGACGCCGCGCTGTTCCGGCTGCTCGAACTGTCCCGGGCCTCCGTCCCGGCCGACCCCGTGCGTCCGCTGCGCGCCGCGCTGGCCCTCGTACGGGCCCTCGTGGCCGGGCTTCCCGACGCCCCCAGCCGGGGCCCGCGGGCCCGTAGGGCCGTCGGCGCACCCGCCGTCTCGACCGGGCGGGACGCACTCCAGCACACGGTGATCAGGCGCGGGCCGCCCTCGGCGCTCGCCCTCGCAGCCTGACGCGGCACCCCTCCCCGGGACACACAGCGGGAGCCCCGGTGCCGCGACCTCCGCGCGCGCCCGTGCGCGGAGCGACCGTCACCCCTGCTTCCGTGGAGTGTTTCCGCCATGAAGACCTCGCGCGTCTCCTTCGCCGCCGCCCTCGCCGCCGGCGCCGTCCTCGTCCTGTCCGGCCCGGCCTTCGCTCACGTCAGCGTCCAGCCCGGTGAAGCCACCAAGGGTGGCTACGCGACGATCAACTTCAAGGTCCCCAACGAGCGGGACAACGCCTCGACCACGCAGCTCGAAGTGAACTTCCCCGTCGACCAGCCGCTCACCTCGGTCATGCCGCAGGACATCCCCGGCTGGACCGTCAACGTCGAGAAGACCAAGCTCGACAAGCCGCTCACCGTCCACGGCAAGCAGGTCAACGAGGCCGTCACGAAGGTGACCTGGTCCGGCGGCAAGATCGAGCCCGGCCGGTTCCAGCAGTTCCCGGTCTCGGTCGGCAAGCTCCCCGACGCCGACCAGATGGTCTTCAAGGCGATCCAGACGTACGACAACAACGAGGTCGTCCGCTGGATCGAGGAGGCGAAGGAGGGCGCGGCCGAGCCGCAGACCCCGGCCCCCGTGCTGAAGCTGACCGCCGCCAAGGGCGACGACCACCACGACGCCGGCGCCAAGAAGACCGACGACGCGAAGAACGCCAAGGACGGCGCCGCCAAGGACGGCAAGCATGACGAGGCCGCCGCCAAGAGCTCCGACACGACCGCGCGGGCCCTCGGCATCGCGGGCATCGTGGTCGGCCTCGGTGGAGTGGCCTTCGGCGTCGCCTCGCGCCGCCGCACGTCCTGACACTCCGGACCCGCGTCCTGAGCAAGAACATCCGCACCATCCCCGATCCCAGGGACATCTCTCCATGCGCACCACACGTGTGACGGTCGCCGCCCTCGCGGTGGCGGCCGCCCTCACTCTCACCGCCTGTGGCGGTGAGAGTGCCAAGACCACCGGTTCGGTCAACCAGATCAGCGGCCAGAAGAAGGCCAGCTCCGCGACCGTGCTGGACCGCCCCTTCGACAAGCCCGATGTCGTCCTCACGGACACCACCGGCAAGCCGTGGAACCTGCGTGAGCAGACCAAGGGCCGGCCGACGCTCATCTACTTCGGCTACACCAACTGCCCCGACGTGTGCCCCCTGACGATGAGCAACGTCGCGGTCGCCAAGAAGGCGCTGCCGAAGGAGGACCAGGACAAGCTCCAGGTCGTCTTCGTCACCACGGACCCGGAACGGGACACCCCCGACTCCCTCGGCGCGTGGCTCAAGGCCCAGGACCCGTCGTTCATCGGACTGACCGGGGACTTCGCCAAGATCCAGGCCGCCGCCCGATCGCTCGGCATCGGTATCGAGGCCGCCAAGAAGGAGGCCGACGGCAGCGTCGTCTCCATGCACGGCGCCCAGGTCATCGCCTTCTCGCCCAAGACCGACGAGGGCTACGTCCTCTACGGCGAGGGCACGACCGTCGACGACTACACCAAGGACCTGCCGAAGATCATCAAGGGAGAGAACCCGTGAACACCCGCACCACCCGCACCATCGCCGCCGCCCTCTCCCTGACGGCAGCGCTCGCCATATCCGGCTGCTCCTCCTCCGACTCCGGGTCCACGACGGACGGCAAGACCAAGCCCGCCCTGACGGTCAGCGGGGCCTTCATGCCCGAGCCGGTCAACGACAAGATGGCCGGTGCTTTCATGGTCATCAAGAACGACTCGAAGACCGCCGACAAACTGACCGCCGTCACCAGCCCGCTCTCGGACGATCTGCAGATCCACGAGACCAAGGACCAGAAGATGCAGCAGGTCCAGTCGCTGGACGTGCCCGCGGGCGGCGAGCTGAAGCTTGAGCGCGGCGGCGACCACATCATGTTCATGGGGCTCAAGAACAAGCCGAACGTCGGTGACAAGATCACCGTCGAGCTGCGTTTCGAGAAGGCCGACCCGGTCAAGGTCGAGCTGGACGTCAAGGAACGGACGTACAACGCACAGAACTCCAACGCCCACTGACGGACCGAGGAACTGACACGCCATGACGGCCACCGCCCCCGCTCCTTCCCCGGCCCGCGCCCGGCCCACGGCACTCCTGCCGCGCCTCGCGCTGGTTCTCGCAGCCCTGCTGGCAACCCTGTTCACCGCGGCCGGTCCGGCCACGGCACACGCCGCACTCACCGCGAGCGACCCCAAGGACGGGGCGGTGGTCGCCACGGCCCCCGCCCAGGTCACCCTCTCCTTCTCGGAGCAGGTCGCCATGGGCGACGACTCCATCCGCGTCATGGACCCCCAGGGCAAGCGCGTCGACACCGGTGAGCTGCGCGACATGTGCAGCGGCTCGACCATCCGCTACGGCACCGCCCTGCACTCCGGGCTCCCCAACGGCACCTACACGGTGGCGTGGCAGGCCGTCTCCGCCGACAGTCACCCGATCGCGGGCGCCTTCACCTTCTCCATCGGCGCCCCCTCCGCCACCACCGTGGCCCTCCCCGAGCAGCAGGCCGGCGGGGGGCCCGTCGGGGTGGCGTACGGCATCGCCCGCTACGTCGCCTACGCCGGGTTCACCGTTCTCGTCGGCGGCGCGGCCTTCATCCTGCTCTGCTGGCGCCGGGGCTCCGCGGAGCGACCGTTGCAGAAGCTGGTGCTGCGCGCCTGGGTGACGCTGACCGCCGCCACGCTGGCGATGCTGGTCCTGCGGACCCCGTACACGGGGTCGGGGAGGTTCGCCGACATCTTCGACCTCGACGGGCTCAGGGCCGTCCTGGAGACCAAGACCGGCGCCTCGTTCGTCTCCCGGCTGCTGCTGCTCGGCGCCGCCGCGCTGTTCATCGCCGTGCTCTTCGGGGCGTACGCGCGCCGGCAGAAGGAATCCAGTGACGAGAGCCTCGCGGAGAACGCCGAGGAGGCGGCCGCCGAGCGGAAGAAGGAGACGAGCGACCTCGCCTTCGGACTCGGCGTCGGCGGTGCGGTCGTGGCCGGCGGCATCGCCGCCACCTGGTCCCTCTCCGAGCACGCGTCCACGGGTATCCAGCCGGGCATCGCGATGCCGGTCGACATCCTGCACCTGCTGGCCGTGGCCACCTGGCTCGGTGGCCTCGCCGCCCTGCTGGTCGCCCTCCACAAGGTCCCGAACCTCGAACGGGAAGCAGTACGGCGGTTCTCGCGGGTGGCCTTCATCAGCGTGCTGGTGCTCACCGCCACCGGGATCTACCAGTCCTGGCGCCAGGTCGGTACGTGGTCGGCCCTGACCGGGACCGACTACGGGCGGCTCCTCATCATCAAGGTCGGCCTGGTCGCCGTCCTCGTCGGCCTCGCCTACGTCTCGCGCAAGTGGACCGCGCGGCTCTCGGAGGCGACGTCCACGAAGCCGGCGCAAGAGCCGGTCGAGGTGCTCGTGGGTGATGTTTCACGTGAAACACCGCCCGCCGCGAGCAGCTCGCCCGCTGCGAGCAGTTCGACCGCTCCCACCACTTCGACCGCCCCGACCGTTTCACGTGAAACATCGCCGGAGACCGACGCCGACGTTCCCGCCGACCCCCGCCGAGCCGCCCAGCTCGCCCGGCAGAACGCCGCCCGCGCCAAGGCGCGCGAGAAGCAGGTGCGCGACGCCGATCCGGACCGCGCGGGTCTACGCCGCTCCGTCCTCGCCGAGGCCGGTGTGGCCGTCGTCCTGCTGGCCGTCACCACCGTCCTCACCAGCACCGAGCCGGGACGCGCGGCGGAACAGGAGACGGGGCGGGGCCCGGCCGCCTCCACCGCCGTACCGAACCGAGCCGTCAAGATCACCCTGCCCTTCGACACCGGAGGCCAGAACGGCAAGGGCAGCGTCCGGCTGGAGCTCGACCCCGGCCGGGTCGGAGCCAACACCCTCCACCTGTGGGCCGACGGCCCCGACGGCAACCCCCTCGACCTGCCCGAGGTCAAGATCGCCTTCACCCTGCCGGCCAAGGAGATCGGCCCGCTGCCGGTCCTCCCCGACCGCGCCTCCGCCGGACACTGGACCGCCTCCGGGGTCCAGCTGCCGCTCGTGGGTGAATGGCGTATCGACGTGACCGTACGTACCTCCGACATCGACCAGACGACCGTCCAGAAGAACATCAAGATCGGCTGAGCAGCGTGACCCAAAGCACCGGGAGCAACCCCGACATCGAGATCTCCCGGCGCCGACTGCTGGGCACCGTGGGCGCCGCCGGCGCCGCGGGGCTCGCGCTCGGCGCCACGGGCGGCGCCCTCGTCCACTCCGCGGTCGCCGACTCCCCGGCCGGCTCCACCTCGGGTGCGGCCGGGGCGCTCAGCTCCGTCGGCGCCACCCGGGTCGCCTTCCACGGCGACCACCAAGCGGGGATCACCACCCCGCTCCAGGCGAAGGGGCACGTCCTGGCCTTCGACCTGGCGCCGGGCGCGGGGCGCACGGAGGCCGCCGCGCTGATGCGTCGCTGGTCCGAGACCGCCCGGCGGCTCATGGTGGGCGAGACGGCGCCGACCGGCGACAGCGGGATCGCCCTGGACGCCGGTCCGTCCTCCCTCACCCTCACCTTCGGCTTCGGCCACTCCTTCTTCGAGCGAACCGGTCTCACCGCACGCCGCCCGGTCGCCCTCGACCCGCTGCCGGACTTCTCCGCGGACCGGCTCGACGCCCAGCGGAGCAACGGCGACCTGTGGGTGCAGATCGGCGCCGACGACGCACTTGTGGCCTTCCACGCCCTGCGCGCCGTACAGAAGGACGCGGGCGAGGCCGCGCGAGTGCGTTGGCAGATGAACGGCTTCAACCGGTCCCCGGGTGCCACGAGCACACCGATGACCACACGGAACCTGATGGGCCAGGTGGACGGCACCGCCAACCCCAAGCCCTCGGACGCCGACTTCGACAAGCGGATCTTCGTGCCCGGCGCCGGCCCCGGGCCCGCCGAGCACGCCTGGATGGCGGGCGGCTCGTACGCGGTCGTCCGGCGGATCCGGATGCTCCTCGACGACTGGGACAAGCAGTCCCAGGCCCAGCAGGAACAGGTCATCGGCCGGACCAAGGCCACCGGAGCCCCCCTGACCGGCGGCACCGAGACCACGAAGATGGCCCTGGACAAGATCGGCCCCGACGGCAAGCCGGTCATCCCGGCCAACGCGCACGCCCGGATCTCCGCTCCCGAGCAGAACGGCGGGGCCGCCATGCTCCGGCGACCGTTCTCCTTCCACGACGGCATCGGCTCCGACGGCACACCCGACGCCGGGCTGCTCTTCATCTGCTGGCAGGCCGACCCGCTGCGGGGGTTCGTGCCGGTCCAGCGCAAGCTCGACCGGGGGGACGCCCTGTCGGCGTTCATCCGCCACGAGGCCAGTGGCCTGTACGCGGTGCCGCCCGGCCCGCGCGAGGGGGAGTACGTCGGGCAGCGGCTGCTCGAAGGGTGAACAGCCCCACTGGGGCGGGCGACCCGGCATTAGGCTGATCGCATGTCGGCCACCCGCTTCACGTATCTCGGTCCCGAAGGCACCTTCACGGAAGCCGCCCTGCGCACGCTGCCGGAGGCCGCCACCCGGGAGCTGGTCCCGATGGTGTCGGTCCCGGCGGCTTTGGACGCGGTGCGCAACGGCGAGGCGGCGGCGGCCCTCGTGCCGATCGAGAACTCGGTGGAGGGCGGTGTCACCGCCACCCTCGACGAGCTGGCCTCGGGCGAGCCGCTGATGATCTACCGCGAGGTGCTGCTCCCGATCGCGTTCGCGCTGCTGGTGCGGCCCGGGACCAAACTGTCGGATGTCAAGACCGTGACCGGGCACCCCGTGGCCCAGCCGCAGGTGCGCAACTGGCTGCGGACGCACCTGCCCGACGCTGTGTGGGAGTCCGCGGCCTCCAACGCCGATGGCGCACGGCTGGTGCAGGAGGGTCGTTTCGACGCTGCCTTCGCGGGCGAGTTCGCCGCTGCCACGTACGGGCTGGAAGCGCTGGTCACCGAGATTCACGACGCGCAGAACGCGGAGACCCGGTTCGTGCTCGTCGGTCGGCCCGCCCGGCCGGCCGCGCCCACCGGCGCCGACAAGACCTCCCTGGTGCTGTGGCTGGGCGACGACCACCCGGGTGCGCTCCTGGAACTGCTTCAGGAGTTCGCCATCCGCGGGGTCAACCTGATGTTGATCCAGTCCCGCCCGACGGGCGAGGGCATCGGCAACTACTGCTTCGCCGTCGACGCCGAAGGGCACATCTCCGACCGCCGGGTGAGCGAGGCCCTCATGGGCCTGCGGCGCACGTGTCCCCAGGTCCGCTTCCTCGGGTCCTATCCGCGGGCCGGTGTCGCTCTCAGTGAAGTGCGGGCCGCACGGCCGGGTACCTCCGACGAGGACTTCACCGAGGCGTCGGACTGGCTGACTCGTTGCCTCGACGGGCGCGCGTAGAGGCGCGTCTGCTCCATCCACTTGTCCACAGAGTTATCCACAGGGCGAGATGAGGACCTGGGGACAAGTCGACAGGGCAGTGCGACAAGGTCGACAAATCGGCTGGGTGGCCCAGGTTTCGCCTCGGCGATCGGCAGGTGAACGGCGTCACCCCCGTATCGCCGATCAACTCTTTGGAGCGAGGCATTCCCACCCGAATGAGTGGGTGGGGACGGTTTGAACCCTGACCGACCCCGACCGGTCGCCACTCCTTATTGATCTAATTCGATGTCCACAGATCCGACACACAGCCTGTGGATAAGCGACCTCCCGTGGAAATGCCTGTGGACAAGGAAGCGACTGCCCCACAGCTCAGCCGCCACCCGAGACCCTCCCTCATGCCCCTTTTCGGGGAATGACACCGCTTTTATCAAGCCAGGCGAAGACCTCGAACCGGGCGCCCGCGCAAGGGTTTTGCATTCATCTCAATTGGGACAAAGTGCCACGCAGCGTGATATCGGTGTGATCCCAGGAAGCCCCGCCCGGTAGCCTGGAGGGGTGATTGACCTTCGGCTGCTCCGTGAAGACCCTGACCGTGTCCGCGCCTCGCAGCGCGCCCGTGGAGAAGACGTCGGCCTCGTCGACGCGCTCCTTTCCGCCGACGAGCGCCGCAGGTCCTCCGGCATGCGCTTCGACGAGCTGCGCAACGAACAGAAGTCGCTCGGCAAGCTCATCCCCAAGGCCACTCCGGAGGAGCGGGCCGAGCTGCTCACCAAGGCGGAGCAGCTCAAGCAGGACGTCAGGGCCGCCGAGGCGGAGCAGAACGAGGCCGACGAGGCCGCCCGGAAGCTCCTCCTCCAGCTCGGCAACATCGTCCACAGTGACGTCCCGGTCGGCGGCGAGGAGGACTTCACCGTCCTTGAGACGCACGGCACCATCCGCGACTTCGGCGCCGAGGGCTTCGAGCCCAAGGACCACCTGGAGCTCGGCGAGACCCTTGGCGCCATCGACGTCGAACGCGGCGCCAAGGTGTCGGGCTCGCGCTTCTACTACCTCACCGGTGTCGGCGCGCTGTTGGAGCTGGCCCTGGTCAACGCGGCCATCGCGCAGGCCACCGAGGCCGGCTTCGTCCCGATGCTGACCCCGGCCCTGGTCCGCCCGCGCGCCATGGAGGGCACCGGCTTCCTCGGCCAGGCCGCGGAGAACGTGTACCACCTGGAGAAGGACGACTACTACCTGGTCGGCACCTCCGAGGTCCCCCTCGCCGCGTACCACATGGACGAGATCATCGACGCCGACAAGCTGCCGCTTCGGTACGCCGGCTTCTCGCCGTGCTTCCGTCGCGAGGCGGGCACGTACGGCAAGGACACCCGCGGCATCTTCCGCGTCCACCAGTTCGACAAGGTCGAGATGTTCTCCTACGTCGCGCCGGAGGACGCCGAGGCCGAGCACCAGCGTCTCCTCGCGTGGGAGAAGCAGTGGCTGACCAGCCTGGAGCTGCCGTTCCAGGTCATCGATGTCGCCACCGGTGACCTGGGCTCCTCCGCCTCGCGCAAGTTCGACTGCGAGGCCTGGATCCCGACCCAGGGCAAGTACCGCGAGCTGACCTCCGCCTCGAACTGTGACGGCTTCCAGGCCCGCCGGCTGTCGATCCGCTACCGCGACGGCAAGAAGACCGCCCCGCTCTCCACGCTGAACGGCACCCTGTGCGCCGTGCCGCGCACGATCGTCGCGATCCTGGAGAACCACCAGCAGGCCGACGGCTCGGTCCGGGTTCCCGCGGTGCTCCGTCCCTACCTGGGCGGCCGCGAGCTCCTGGAGCCGATCGCCAAGTGAGTCCGGCCGCCCCGTTCCCGTACAAGCTCGTCGCGACGGACCTCGACGGCACGCTGCTGCGTGACGACGACACCATCTCGGAGCGCACCCGTGAGGCACTCGCCGCGGTCACCGCGGCGGGTGCGGCGCACATCATCGTCACCGGCAGGGCCGTGCCCTGGACCCGGCACGTGCTCGACGACCTCGGTTACCAGGGGATCGCCGTGTGCGGACAGGGCGCACAGGTGTACGACGCGGGGGCCCACCGACTGCTGACCTCGGTCACCTTGGACCGGCAGCTGGCCGCCCTGGCCCTGTCGAAGATAGAGGCCGAGATCGGTCCGGTGGCGCTCGCCGCCAGTCGGGACGGCGTGGACGGCGAGGTGCTGTTCGGGCCGGGCTACCAGGTGCAGGAGGGCCTGCCGGCGCTCTACCTGGACGACACCGCCGCGGTGTGGAGCGCCCCGCTGAACAAGCTCTACATCCAGCACCCGGGCATGGGCGAGGACGAGCTGGTCCGGGTGGCCCGAGCGATCGTCGGCAACCTCGTCGACATCGTCATGGCCGGCCCGGGGATCGTGGAGATCCTGCCGTTGGGGCTGAGCAAGGCCACCGGCCTGTCGCTGGCCGCGCGTCGGCTGGGGGTGAAGGCGACCGAGACCATCGCCTTCGGTGACATGCCCAACGACATCCCGATGTTCGGCTGGGCGGCGCACGGTGTCGCCATGGCCAACTCCCACGCGGAGCTGAAGGCGGTGGCCGACGAGGTGACGACCTCCAACCAGGAGGACGGCATCGCGGTGGTGCTGGAGCGCCTGCTGGGCGCCGCGTAACACCCGGGCTTCACGCACGGGATCCGGACGTACGAGAGGTCCGGGACGGCCCGCGCCGCAAGGCGCGCTCGAAGTGGCCGTCCCGGACCTTTTGTTGCTCCCCGCACCTCTCACTGTGCCCCTGTCGTACGGTCCTTACCAGTGAATTTCTCCTGGTGGTCATGGGGTCCGGTGGCGGCTCGCCCGCTCATGTTTCACGTGAAACATGAGCCTGGATCCCGTTCGTGTGCGGCCCCCGGTGCAGGGTCAGTGGCCAGGCGAGCAGTCCGACGGCCAGCGAGATGGCGTGGCCGAAATCGGTGAAGGTGCCCCCGGTGAGGAGCGGAAGCCCGAAGAAGGCGACGACCCCGGCGAGGTAGAGCCATCGCCAGGGATCGGGCAGGCGGTAGGTCAACACGCCGGCCGAGGCCGCGATCCCGTAGCTGACGCCGATGTCGACGACATGGATCATGCTCTGCGGCGCGCGGTGGTCCTGGATGGCCATCAACAGGAGTTCCTGGCTGGCGAGGGTGGCGACGACATGCGCGGTCGCGACGATCAGGAGCCAGCGCAGGGTGCCGAGCCGGCGTTCGACGGGAGCGTGGAAGAACTCGAAGAGCACGGCGTAGAGGGCGAGTGAGGCCGGGTTCTCGATCCAGAACGCACTGCTGACCAGGGCCCGTATCGGGTACTGGACGAGCTGGTGGATGTTGCTGCTGTTGCGGTGGAGGAGTACGTGGTCGACGCGGTCGGGAGCGATCGCAACGACGACGCTGGTGACCGCGATGATCAGGAGCCAGACGTGCGTGCCGGGCGAGGAGCGTATCCAGGACCGCAGTGGCCTGGACGGCTCGGGCTCGGTGTGCTCGATCATGCACCGATGATCCCTCGCGAAGCTGTGCCCCGCCCGGCCGGTGGGCCGGGCGGGGCACGCTCCTCGCGAGGCCCGTGGAGGCCTGTCCTACTCGGTTCTACTCCTCGCCGGCCAGCGTCAGACGGCGCAGCTTCTGGCCCGCGTAGGCCGTGGCGCCGACGGTGACCGCGACGAGCAGGATCGCGGCGGTGGGCAGGCCCACGCTCGCGTCGACGTATCCCTCCCCGGCCACCTTCTCGGCGAGGGACAGGGCCCACTGCTGGACGCTGAGGGTCTTCGCACCGGAGACCAGGCTGCCGAAGAGCGACTCCCAGATCAGGGCGTAGACCAGACCGAAGACGACCGCGTGCCGGCTGACGGTACCCAGCAGCAGGAAGAGTGCGCTGTAGGCGATCGAGGCGACGAGGGCGGCGACGGTGTAGGCGACGGCGATCTGCTGGCCGTTGCCGTTGAGGATGAACCCCGCGATCAGGGTGGGGATGGCGGAGAAGGCCATCGTGACGGCAATCGCGACGACGAGCTTGGTCAGGATGATCGTCGGGCGCTTCACCGGCTTGGAGAGCAGGTAGACGATCGAGCCGTCGTCGATCTCGGGGCCGATGGCTCCGGTGCCGGCGATGACGCCGATCAGCGGGACCATCGTCGCGAGGGCGAAGCCGCCGAGGAGGTCGGCCGCCACCTTGTCGTCGACGCCCGTCAGGAGGCGGACGGCGAGCGAGATGGCGATCAGCAGGGCGGGGAGCGCGAAGAGGATCGCGGCGCGGCGGCGGCCGAGCAGGGCCCGGTAGGTGAGCCGGGCGACGGTGGGGTTGTACATGGGTGCCAGCTCCTTCAGGCCGCGACGAGGTAGGAGAAGACCGACTCGAGGGACTCGTCGGAGGGCGAGACCGTCAGCAGCCGGATGCCGTGCGCGCGGGCGACCTGCGGCAGCAGCGCGGTAAAGCGCCCGAAGTCGACGGCCTGGATGCGCAGGGCCCCCTCCTTCAGGTCGACCTCGATACCGGCCGTCGACGGGTCGGCGATCAGGGCCGCGGCGAGGGCCCGGTCGTCGGAGGAACGGATCAGGTAGCGGTGCGGGCGGTCCGTCATCAGGCGGCGGATCCGGCGGAAGTCGCCGGAGGCGGCGTGCCGGCCGGCGACGACGACCTCGATGTGGGAGGCGAGCTGCTCGACCTCCTCCAGGATGTGGGAGGAGAACAGGACGGTGCGGCCTTCGGCGCCCATCCGCCGCAGCAGGTCCATCAACTGCATGCGCTGCCGCGGGTCCATGCCGTTGAACGGCTCGTCCAGGAGCAGCACGGACGGGTCGTGGACGAGGGCCGAGGCCATCTTCACGCGCTGGCGCATGCCCTTGGAGTACGTGGAGATCTTGCGGTCCTGGGCGTACTCCATCTCGACCGTGGCGAGGGCCCGCTGGGCCGCCGCGTCGTCGAGGCCGTGGAGTTCGGCGTTGGCGACGACGAACTCGCGGCCGGTGAGGAAGTCGTACATGGCCTCGCGCTCGGGCACGACGCCGATCTGCTTGTAGACCTGCTCGTTGCGCCAGATCGGGGCGCCGTCGAGGGTGACGGTGCCCGTGGAGGGTTCGAGGAAGCCACCCATCATGTTGATCAGGGTGGACTTTCCGGCGCCGTTGGGGCCGAGGAGGCCGGTGACGCCGGGACCGATGCGCATGGTCACGTCGTTGACGGCGACGACGTTCCCGAACCAGCGGGAGGTGTGGTCGATGTCGATGGTGGTCACAGCCCGGCCTTCCGGTAGCGGGCCATCAGAGCGGCGTAGGAGCCGACGATGAGGGCGAGGACGACGATCAGGTAGACGACTCCCACACCGGCCGAGGGCCCTTCGCCGCCGGGGAAGGCGGAGGTGGCGCCGAGGAAGGCGGTCTGTACGCCGTCGATCAGGGTGATCGGGGACAGCAGGCCGAGCCAGTCGATGGCGCCGGTGTTCCCGGTGGAGTAGGCGACGGCCTGCACGGTGGAGACGGCACCGTAGGGGACGAGCAGCAGACCGATGACGGCTGCGACACCGAACCCGCGGCGGGGGGTGAGGGCGGCCATGACCAGGCCGAGTCCCGCGAAGAGCAGCGACAGCAGCGTGACGGACACCAGTGCCTGCCCGAATCCCTTGGTCTGGTGACCGAAGTCGAACTTGGCCAGCAGCGAGCCGATCCACATGATCAGCAGCGGGGTGGCGGTGAGGATGAAGAGCGCCGAGGCCATGGCCGCGTACTTGGCGACGACGTAGTCGACGCGCTCGATGGGCCGCGAGAAGTAGAGCGGCACGCTCTTGAAGCGCAGGTCCCGGGAGACCGACTGGGGTGCCTGGGAGGCGAGGTAGAGGCCGATGACCACCTGGGTGGTGAGGGCGTACGTCGTGTACTTGACCGGCAGGTCGGTGGAGCCGGGGACGGCGATGGCAACCGCGACCATGATCAGTGCGGGAACGCACATCACGGCGAAGAGGATCATCGGCAGGACCTTGGACTTCGCCGACCGTCCGAGTCCGTAGGCTCCGCGCAGGGACTGCGAGAAGAGGGACTTCCGGGCGTAGGCCCGGCCGAGCCGGGCGCCGTCGTAGGACCGGTAGCCGATGTTGTGGATCTGGGTCGAGGTGTCAGGCGCCATCGGTACCGGCTCCCTTCCGCTGGGTGGTCCGTGCGTGCTGGTCGTTGTCGCGGAAGACCTCCGCGATCTGGTGGCGGCGCTGCTCCATGCGGACCAGGCCGAGACCGAGGTCGGCGACGGTGTCGCGGACCGTGTCGTAGGTCGCCTCGCCCGTGGCCTCCACGAGGAGGATGTGGCCGGCGCCGGGCAGGCCCTGCTCCTCGCCGGCGTGGGGGACGATGCCCAACTTGGTCAACGCCTCGCGCAGGGCGGTGGTGCCGTCCGGGTGCACGTCGGAGTCGGTGACCTCGACGGCGAGGGTGGTGGTGGTCTGGGTGAAGTCGCTGGTGGAGCTGGAGCGCAGCAGCTTGCCGCCGTCGACGACGACCACGTGGTCGCAGGTCCGCTCCAGCTCGCCGAGGAGGTGGGAGGTGACCAGGACCGAGATGCCGAAGTCGGTGTGGACGCGGCGGATCAGGCCGAGCATCTCGTCGCGGCCGACCGGGTCGAGGCCGTTGGTCGGCTCGTCGAGCAGGACGAGCTGCGGGTCGTGGACGAGGGCCTGGGCCAGCTTGACGCGCTGCTTCATGCCGGTGGAGTAGCCGCCGATGGGGCGGTAGCGCTCCTCGTAGAGACCGACGTGGCGCAGGGTGTCGGCGGTGCGCTCGCGGGCGGCCGCGGGCGGCAGACCCGACATGCGTGCCATGTGGACGACGAACTCGGTGGCCGAGACGTCGGGGGGCAGGCAGTCGTGTTCGGGCATGTAGCCGACGCGTTCACGGATGGCGCTGCCATGCGTGGCGACGTCGAGTCCGAGCACGGCGGCGCGGCCCTCGGTGGCGGGGGACAGTCCGAGCAGGATCTTGATCAGCGTGGACTTGCCGGCTCCGTTGGCGCCCACGAGGCCGGTCACTCCGGGCCCGATGTCCAGGGAGAGCCGGTCGAGGGCGGTCACTCGGGGGTACCGCTTGCTCAGGCTTTCGGTCGCGATGACAGTCACGCGGTTGACGTTAGTGCCGGGGCGTCGCCCAATCGTCAGACCTGGAGCGGGACCCGGTCTCAGCCTTGAGGACTACACGGGCGGACGGAAGGTGGATGTCGGCCAGGTTGTCCACAGGTCCGTGCACAGCCCTTGACGTGATCTCCGGCCATTGTCACATTCATCAGTGTCAAGTTTCGGGCGCGACGCAGGGCTACAGGGACGGGCGGCTGTCATGGGTGGGGACACGAGGGCTGGGGACAGGCAGGCCGGCGATAGGCAGGCCGGGGACACCGGGCGACGCACGGCGTACGACTCCGGGCGGCTCTCCGCCGACCTGCGCGGTTTCAGAGAGGTCCAGCGCCTCGCCTACGAGTGCGCCGAGACGGTGGCGGCGCAGCTGCGGCCCGGTGTGACCGAGCGCGAGGCGGCCCGGATGCAGCGCGACTGGTTGCGCGAGCGCGGCGTGCGGGACTGGTTCCACCTGCCCTTCGCCTGGTTCGGGGACCGGACCGCCTTCACGAACTTCAAGATCCCCCTCCAGTTCTTCCCGACGAGCCGGAAGCTGGAGCCGGGGATGCCGTTCATCCTCGACATGGCGCCCGTCCTCAACGGCTACGCGGCCGACATCGGGTACTCGGGCAGCCTGGGTCTCCATCCGGTGCAGGACCGCTTGATGTCCGATCTGAAGCCGCACCGCGACCTGATCCTGGAGCAGGTGCGCGAGCGCCGCTCGCTGCGCGAGATCTACGAGAACGTCGAGCGGCTGATGACGCGCCAGGGGTATGCCAACCGGCATCGGGCCTACCCCTTCGGCGTCATCGCGCACAAGATAGACCGCGTCAAGGAGCGCCGCTGGTCCCCGACCGCGTTCGGGTTCGGCACGCAGTCCCTGAAGGGGCTGGTGTCCGACGCCCTGCACGGGCACCGCGAGGGATGGTCCCCGTTGTGGAGTCCGTACCACTTCTCCGACCATCCGCCGCAGCCCGGCCTGTGGGCGGTGGAGCCGCATCTCGGGTTCCGGGGCACTGGTGCCAAGTTCGAGGAGATCCTGGTCGTCACCGACTCCCGGGATCCCGAGGAAAGCGCGTTCTGGTTGGACGACGATCTGCCGCACGTGCGGCGCTGGGCTGAGGAGAAGACGGCATGAGCGGCGAGGCGAGCGGAAAGAGCGCGACCACCGGCACCGGCCGTACGGCGGGCGGGGGACTGACGGGCGCGGGGCTGGTGGGCGCGCGGGAGCGCCGGGTGGCCACCGGCGGGATCGAGCTGTGCGTCGTCGAGCTCGGTGAGAGCGACCGGCCGACGGTGGTGCTGGTGCACGGCTACCCGGACAGCAAGGAGGTCTGGTCCGAGGTCGCGGAGCGGCTCGCCTCCCGGTTCCACGTGGTGCTGTACGACGTACGGGGTCACGGGCGTTCCTCGGCGCCGACGCCGCTGCGCGGTGGCTTCACCCTGGAGAAGCTGACGGACGACTTCCTGGCCGTGGCGGACGCCGTCAGCCCGGACCGCCCGGTGCACCTGGTGGGGCACGACTGGGGCTCCGTCCAGGGCTGGGAGTTCGCGACGGTGGCCCGTACCGAAGGACGGATCGCGTCCTTCACCTCCATGTCCGGGCCCTCCCTGGACCACTTCGGGCACTGGATCAAGAAGCGGATGGCGCGCCCCACCCCGCGCCGGGCCGCCCAGCTGATCAACCAGGGCGCGAAGTCCTGGTACGTCGCCATGCTGCACACGCCGGTGCTGCCGGAGCTGGCCTGGCGCGGGCCGCTCGGCAAGCGGTGGCCGAAGATGCTCGAACGGCTGGAGAAGGTCCCGGCCGGCGCGTACCCGACGGCCTCACTGCCCTCGGACGCCGCGCACGGCGCCTGGCTCTACCGCGACAACGTACGGGCCCGCATGCGCAGGCCACGCGCCGACTCGTACGCGCACGTACCGGTGCAGCTGATCACCCCGCTCGGGGACGCGTTCCTGTCCCCCCGGCTCTACGACGAGCTGGAGCTGTGGGCCCCGGACCTGGTACGGCGGACGCTGCCGGCGCAGCACTGGATTCCCCGGACGCGCCCCGACCAGGTGGCGGCGTGGATCGCGGAGTTCGTCACGGCCCGCGAGGAGCCGGCCGTACGGGCGCCCGAGCAGAAGGCTCCCGGCCGGTACGCCGATCGCTTCGGCGGGCAGCTCGTCCTGGTCACCGGCGCCGCCAGTGGCATCGGCCGGGCCACCGCCTTCGCGTTCGCCGAGGCCGGGGCGCGCGTGGTGGCCGTGGACCGGGACGCCGAGGGCGCGATCCGCACCGCGGAGATGGCACGGCTGGTCGGCGCTCCCGAGGCCTGGGGCGAGTGTGTGGACGTGAGCGACGAGCAGGCGATGGAGAAGCTCGCGGCGAAGGTCGCCGCCGAGTACGGGATCGTGGACGTCCTGGTCAACAACGCCGGGATCGGGCTCTCCGGGGCCTTCCTGGACACCACCTCCGAGGACTGGAAGAAGGTCCTCGACGTCAACCTGTGGGGTGTCATCCACGGCTGCCGGATCTTCGGCCGGCAGATGGCCGAGCGCGGTCAGGGCGGACACATCGTGAACACCGCCTCGGCCGCCGCCTATCTGCCCTCTCGGACGCTGCCCGCCTACAGCACCTCGAAGGCCGCGGTGTTGATGCTGAGCGAGTGCCTGCGCGCGGAGCTGGCCGACCGGTCCATCGGCGTCTCGGCGATCTGCCCGGGGATCGTCAACACCAACATCACCACCACGTCCCGCTTCGCCGGGGTGGACGAGGCGGAGGAGAAGCGCCGCCAGGAGCGTTCCTCGCGGCTGTACGGGCTGCGCAACTTCCCGCCGGAGAAGGTCGCCGACGCGATCCTGCTGGCCGTCGTGAAGAACCAGGCCGTGGTGCCGGTGACTCCGGAGTCCAAGAGCGCCCTGTGGATGTCCCGGTTCGCGCCGCGCACGCTGCGGCGGCTCGCGAGGATCGAGCCCAGACTGTGAGCGCGGCGGGGGCCGGCAGGACGGCCGAGGCCACGGGGGCGCCGCCCACCGGGAGAGAGCGCGGCACGGCCATACCCCGCTCCTTCCGGCGGTCGTACCATCCCTCGCAGGAGGGCTCGCCGCGCCAGGCGGTCGAGCACCTGGCGGCATCACCTGCCGTCCGGGCGGCTGCGGGCGCGGTCGGCCGAGCCGCCATGTCGTAGGGAGCCGGGATTGTCCGATCAGGCGGTAGCCGAGTACCGGATCGAGGATCTGGCGCACCACAGCGGAGCCACGGTGCGCACGATCCGCGCCTACCAGGACCGCGGTCTGCTGCCGAAGCCGGAGCGCCGCGGCCGGTCCAACGTCTACCGGGACACCCACCTGGCCCGGCTGCGGCAGATCGCGGACCTGCTGGACCGGGGCTACACGCTGGCCTCCATCAAGGAGTTGCTGGAGGCCTGGGACGCGGGGCGGGGACTCGGCGGCGTACTGGGACTGGTCGCGGAGGTGCACGGGCCGTGGACCGACGAGGAGGCGGCCCGCATCACCCGGGCCGACCTCGACGAGCGGTTCGGGGGCAGACCCGACGACGACGCGGTGGGCGAGGCGTGCGAACTGGGGGTGCTGGAGCGGATCCCCGGGCGGCCGGACGAGTTCCTCGTGCCCTCACCGCAGGAGCTGACGGTCGCGGCCGAGCTGTACGCGGCCGGGGTGCCGCTGTCGGCGATCACCGGGCACCTGCGCGAGCTGCGGGGCCAGGTCGAGCACATCGCGTCGCGTTTCCTGGAGTTCACCACCGAGCACGTCTTCGCCCGGTACCTCGGGCAGGTGCCGCCGACGGACGCGGACGCGGCGGAAGCGGCGACGATGGTCCGCCGGCTGCGCCCGCTGGCCCAGCAGACCGTGGACGCCGAATTGGCGCGCGCGATGCGCCTGTTCGCGACCCGGCACCTCCAGCGGCACCTGGGCACGGCCGTTGCCGCTCAGCCGTCGGGGCCCGCACCCGTCGCCCTGCCGGCCGAGACGGTGCGGGCGGTGCAGGAGCTGGTGGGGCCCGATCATGTGGCGGAGTTCGTCCGGGCCGCGACGGAGCGCGAGCTCCAGGCCCGGACGATGAACGATCTGGCGCGCAGGGGCGGCCGATAGTGCTCGATCAGCAGTCCACAGGGCGAATCGCACTCTTGTCCCCGAAACCATCCGAAACGGCTGTGGACAAGTCCGGTTTTCCTGTGGGCAACGGGGGCTGATCCTCAGACGACGGCCTCGAACTCGGGTCCGCGGCGGGCCTTATCGGCCACTTCCGGTCCACTTTCCGCCGCGCCGCCTTCCGGCGCGCCGGCTGCCCCGTCGGCGCCCGCACCGGCTTCCCGCGATCCGGTCCGCGCGGCGCCTCGGCCGGCCCGGACCTGGGGCTCACGCCCGTAGAGCGCGGCGGTGAGGACGAGGCCCAGCGCTCCGCCGAGCAGCTGCGCCGCGACGAAGCCGGGCAGCGACTGCGGGGCGATGCCGGTGAAGGAGTCGCTGAAGGCGCGTCCGACCGTGCCGGCCGGATTGGCGAACGAGCTCGACGAGGTGAACCAGATCGCGGCGCCGATGTACGCGGCGACGGCGGCCGGGATCAGCTTCGACCGCTCGATGCGGCCGAGCCCGTGGATGACCAGGACGAGCCCGGCGGTGGCGACGACCTCCCCGATGAGCAGGTGCCCGCCCTCCCTGACCTGGGTCGACAGGGTCCCGGGGACGCGGCCGAACATCGCTTCGGCCAGGGCGGCGCCGCCGATGGCACCGGCCGTCTGGGCGGCGGCGTAGGTCAGGGCCTCGCGGCCGCCGAGCCCTTCGCCCCCGGTACGGCGGGCCCACCAGGCGGTGAGGGTGACGACGGGGTTGAGGTGCCCGCCGGACAGGGGACCGAAAAGGGTGATGATCAGGCCGAGGCCGAGGGCGGTGGCGAGCGCGTTGGCGAGGAGCGCGACGCCGGAGTCACGGCTGAGGGCCGAGGCGTGGATGCCGGAGCCGATCACCACCACGAGCAGACTCGCGGTACCGATGAGTTCGGCCGCCGCGCGTCGTAGCAGTGAAGCCTGGTTTGTCATGGATTCTCCCTCTGGGCAGCAGTTCCGTGGAAAATGTATTCCGTATCTCGGAATGCCGATAGAGGGAGTCCACCTCTGCCGGGCGGCGAAAAATCCCTGCCGGAGCGCCGCTCGACCCGGCAGGCTGGGGGGATGGACGACAAGCGCACCGTGAAGGTGTCCAAATACGTCTCGAAACACCTGCGCCATCAGCCGGAACGGATCGGACTCACGCTCGACCCGCACGGTTGGGTGGAGATCGACGAGCTCCTGAGCGCCGCCGCCCACCACGGATTCGCCCTCACCCGGGCCGAGCTCGACCACGTGGTCGCCGCCAACGACAAGCAGCGCTTCGCCGTCGACGGCACCCGCATCCGGGCCAATCAGGGCCACACGGTCCCGGTCGACCTGGACCTGCCGGAAGCCGAACCGCCCGCGTACCTCTACCACGGCACCGTCGCGCGGGCCCTCGACGCGATCCGTGCCGAGGGCCTGCGCCCGATGGCCCGCCACCACGTCCACCTCTCGCCCGACCGCGAAACGGCGACCAGGGTCGGCGCGCGCAGGGGCCGGCCGATCGTCCTGTCCGTCGACGCGGGAGCGATGCGCGCGGCCGGGCACGTCTTCTGGATCAGCGCGAACGGGGTGTGGTTGACGGAGTCCGTACCGCCGCGCTTCCTGCGCCTGCCCTAGCGGAATCCACCACGGAACCGTCTCGGAGCCGCTGCCGAGCCCGCCGGAATTCAGGGGAGGATTGTCGGATCATCCCCCTACTCTGTTCCTCACTCCGGGATCCGTGAGGGGGGGTACCTCGCGATCGCCGTCTTTCCTCATGAGCAAGCGAGGTGACGCCTCATGACGTCCACACCCCCTTCCCTGCCCGCCGCCGGATCCGCCGATCCCGCCGCTGATCCCGCCGCCGTCAACAGCTTCCAGGTCGACCTGCGCGGCCTGGTCGACCTGCTCTCCCACCACCTCTACTCCAGCCCGCGCGTCTACGTCCGCGAACTCCTGCAGAACGCCGTCGACGCCATCACCGCCCGCCACGCCCACGAGCCCGGCGCACAGGTACGCATCCGCCTGACCGCCTCCGCAGGCAACGTCACCATCGAGGACTCCGGCATCGGGCTCACCGCCGACGAGGCCCACTCCCTCCTCGCCACCATCGGCCGCAGCTCGAAACGGGCCGGCGCCGACGCGGCCGAGGCCGTCCAGGGCCTGGAGACGACCCGTCAGGAGTTCCTCGGACAGTTCGGCATCGGCCTGCTCGCCTGCTTCGTCGTCGCCCGCCAGATCCGCGTCGTCACCCGCTCCGCCCGCCGGCCCGACGCCGCGCCCGTGGAATGGCTCGCCACCGACGACGGCTCCTACACCGTCCGCGAACTCCCGCACGAGGCCCGCCCGGAGCCCGGAACCACCGTCCACCTCCAGGCACGTCCGGGCGCCGAGGAGTGGACCGCTCCCGCGAAGGTCGAACAGCTCGCACGCGACTACGGCTCCCTGCTGCCGTACGACATCACCTTCGACGACGGCGAGGGCGGCGAGCCACGCCCGATCACCGACCGGCCCGCCGTATGGGACCGCCCCTTCCCCACCCCCGCCGCCCGCCGCGTCGCGCTCGCCGGGCACTGCGCGGGGCTGTTCGGTTTCACCCCGCTCGACAGCATCGACCTCGACCTGCCCGTCGCCGGGGTGCGCGGTGTGGCGTACGTGCTGCCCGAGCCGACCAGCCCCGCCCACCGGTCCGGACACCGCGTCCACCTGAAGGGCATGCTGCTCACCGAGCAGGCCGACAACCTGCTGCCCGACTGGGCGTTCTTCGTCCGCGCCGTCCTCGACACCGACACGCTGCGGCCCACCGCCTCCCGCGAGAACCTCTACGACGACGAGACCCTGGCCGCCGTACGCGAAGCCCTCGGAGCCCGCATCCGGGCCTGGCTCACCGAACTCGCCGCGAGCGAGCCGGAGCGCCTGGCGGCGTTCCTCAGCGTCCACCACCTCGGGGTGAAGTCCCTGGCCCGGCACGACGCCGAGCTGCTCGGTCTGATGCTGCCGTGGCTGCCGTTCGAGACAAGCGACGGCTCCATGAGCCTGGAGGAGTTCGCGGCCGCCCACACCGACATCCACTTCACCCGCACGGTCGAGGAGTTCCGCCAGATCGCCCCGATCGCGGCGGCCCACGGCCTCGGCGTCATCAACGCCGGCTACACCTACGACGCCGACCTGCTGGCCCTGCTGCCCTCCGTACGTCCGGAGCTCAAGGTCACCGAACTCGACGCCGGCGCCGTCACCGAGCGCCTCGACCCCGTACCCACCGGCGTCGAACTGGCCCTCGCCTCCTTCCTGTCGACGGCCCGGACCCGCCTGGAGCCGCAGAGCTGCGACGTCGTGCTGCGTGCGTTCCAGCCGGTGTCCGTGCCGGCGCTCTACCTCGACGACCGTCAGGCCCGACAGGAACGCGACCGCACCGCCGCCCTCGACAACGCCGACTCCCTGTGGAGCGGCATCCTCGGAGCGCTCCGCGGTTCGGGACCGCGCGCCCGCCTGGTGCTCAACCACAACAACCCGCTGATCCGGCGCATCGCCGGCCTGCCCGACCCCACACTGGCCGGCACCGCGATCGAATCGCTCTACGGGCAGGCGCTGCTGATGTCCCAGCGGCCGCTGCGACCGACCGACACCACCCTGCTCAACCGGGCCTTCCTCGGGCTCCTGGAATGGGCCACCCACTCCGCCCCGACCCAGGAGGACCCGAAGTGACGGCCATGACCCGCGACGAGATCCAGCGTGGTCTCGCGGAGAACCGCCAGGCACCGAACGGTTCGGCGCGCAACGCGCACGCCGAGGCACTGGCCGCGGCGGCCGAGGTGAGCGGCGATCGCGCGCTCTTCCGCGAGACGCTGGACAACCTCATCAACTCGTATCTGTACAGCTCCGAGTCCTCGAAGATGCTGGTGCCCTTCGCCCGGCTGCTCCAGGAGTACGACAAGGACCCGGCCGCCTTCTCCCAGTGGGACACCCACTCCCTGTTCTGGCAGTTCAAGTGGATCGCGACGGCGATCGGCGACTCGCCCGATGTCCCGGTGGAATCCGCCAACGGCTGGCTCGACGAGATGGAACGCCGCTACCGGATCGCCGGCTACAGCGAGCGGCCCGTCCGCGAGTCCGAGCTGTGGCTGGCCGACGCCATCGGCGACGACGACCGCGCCGAACGGGCCTTCACCCGCTGGCTCGCCGCCGAGCGCGACGACATGAGCGACTGCAAGGCCTGCGAGCTCAACGGCCAAGGCCAGTACGCCGTTCTGCGCGGCGACGACGTGAAGGCCCTCGACCTCTGGCAGCCCGTGCTGACCGGCGAGCTCACCTGTGCCGAGGAACCCCACCGGGTCCTCGCGACCTCGCTGCTGCCCCTGCTGCGCCTCGGCCGGGCCGACGAGGCCCGCTCGAACCACCTGCGCGGCTACCGCCTGGTCCGCGGCAACGAGAGCCTGCTGCCCTCGGTCGGCAAGCACATCGAGTTCTGCGCGCTCACCGGCAACGAGTCACGCGGCCTGGAGATCCTGGCCGACCACGCCGCCCACGTGGGCCCGCTCGTCAACGTCGACGACCAGCTCGCCTTCCACGGCGGCATCCTCGTGCTCCTGCGCCGGCTGCGGGAACTCGGGCACGGGGACAGCCCCGCCGTCCCCTACGAGGGTGTGCCGCGCACCGTCTCCGAGCTCCACGGGCTGCTGTTCGAGGGCGTCCTCGCCATCGCCCGCCGGTTCGACGCCCGCAACGGCACCACCCGGGTCTCGGACCGGTTCCGCTCCCGGATCGAACGGGAACCACTGGTCGGCGTCCTGCCGCTGGGCGTGCGCAGTGCGGCGCTCCCGCAGGCGCGGCCCGTCCCGGCGGCCCCCGCCCCGGCGCCCACCATGATGGCGGGCGACCTGACCGAGCTGGTGGAACGGGCCCGGGACGCGCGCCACACCGGCCATCCGAGCGCCGCTGCCCTTTGGGAGGAGATCGCCGTACGGGTGTCCGCGCGCCCGGAGTCCGAGGTGGACCCGCTGCTCGCGGCGGACGTCGCCGACCACCGGGCCCTCGTGGCCGCACGGGCCGGGGCCCCGGACGCGGCACGACTGCTGGTGGACGTCCGGGACGGGTACCGGGCCCTGGGTCAGGTGAACCGCGCCGCCCTGGTGGAGCTGCGCCTGGCGACCGTGGCCGCGCGGCGCGGCGCCGCGCCGGCGGAGATCCGGGACCTGCTGGCCGTCGGACTTCGCGCCGCCGAGGCCCTGGATCCGGCCGATCCGGCGCGGGTGCGTCGGATCGCGGCCGCGGAACTGGCGGCGCTGCGGCTGGAGCCGTATCTGCGCTCCGTCGAGGGCGCCCACGCCCACGAAGACGGTCATGACCACGTGGGCCATGGCCATGAGGACCACGGGCACGAGGATCACGGGCACGAGGCGGTGGCCGACGCGCTCGACTCCTTCGTCGCCTCGTACGAGCAGGTCGTACCCGACCTGGCCGCCGATGCCGAGGAGGTGCGCGGTCGGTTGGCCCTCTCCCAGGGTGACACCGACGAGGCACTCCTCCTGCTCGCCCGCTCCGCGACCCGCTCCGTCGAGGCCGGCCGGCCCTGGCAGGCGGTCGACCCCCTCGTGCTGCGGGCCGGTGTGCTCATGTCGCTGGGGCGGCCGCAGGAGGCCGAGGAGGCGGCCCGGTCGGGACTGGAGCACGCCGCCGAGGTGACCGACCCCGAGGAGCAGGGCGTCGTACGGCTCACCCTCGCCGACATCCTCGTACGGCGTCGGGAGGCGGCGGTGGAGGCCGCCGAGCACGCCCTGACGGCGGCCCACTGGTTCGACCAGGCCGGGCTGAGCGCCGACGGCGGGGCCCAGGCCCGGCTGATGCTGGCCCGCGCCTATGCGGGGCAGGGCAAGACCGCCGACGCGGCGGAGGTGCTCCAGTCGGCGCTGGCGGACCTCCTGGAGCACGGCGAGGGCCAGGCCGTGTCGGCGCGGGAGTTCCTCGGCGGCCTGCTGAGGGAGCTGCGCGAGTGGCGATCGGCGGCCGAGCAGTACCTGCTGGCTGCTGAACTGGTGAAGGACTGGGAGGACCCGCGCCCGCAGGCGAGCCTCGCCCAGTCGGCCGCCGACTGCCTCTCCGACGCGGGGCTGGTCGAGGAGGCCGTCGCCGCCTACGAGCGGGCCCTTGAGCTGCACCGCAGGACGGGTGAGGCGGTGATCGCCGAGGTGCGGATCCTGCGTTCGCTGGCCTGGCTCGGCCTGCGCCCGGGTGCCTCCGTCACAGCGGTGGCGGCTGCCCGGAGCCGGATGGACGAGGCGGCCGCAGTGCTGGAGACGGCCCTCGCCGCGGAGCCGGACGTCCGGACGGTCACCGGGCTGCGGGCGGAACTGGCCCAGACCTGGCACCAGTTGGCACAGGTGCTGGACCGGCTCGTCACCGAGCAGGAATCGGGCGACTCGGGGGAGCGGACGACGCTGGGCGAGTCGGAGATCGAGGCGCTGCGCCTGGAGGAGATCCTCCTGTGGGAGCGGGCGGCCGCGCTCTACGCCGACCTCGGCTCCGAGCACCTCCAGGACCGTTTCCAGTGCCTGAACAATGCCGCTTGGACGGATCAGGAGCTGGGCCGCCCCGAGGCGGGCGCTGCCCGGATCGCCGCCTTGATCGAGGAGGTCGAGGCACTTCCCGAGGAGAGCGTCCCCGAGTGGCTGCTGCCCCAGGCGCGGCAGGTCCACACGAGCCTGTCGTCCTGACGGCCGGGGGACACGGGGCCGGCTCACAGGCCGGCCCCGTGTCCCGGACGGTCAGCCTTCCAGCTGGCCGAGCGCCTCCGTGGCGATCCGGTCGAAGACGGCGTCGTCGGCGGCGAAGTCGGAGCCGGCGATCGGCATGTGGATGACCAGCTCGGTGAAGCCGAGCTCACGGTGGCGGCCCGCGAAGTCCACGAACGCGTCCACCGATTCCAGCATCGTGCTGCGCTCCGGGGTGAAGCCGGTCAGCAGGACCCGCTCGATGGTCTCGGGGTCGCGACCGATGTCCGACAGGGCCTTGTCGAGCTTCATGTGCTGGCCCGCCAGCGCCTCCAGCGACTGCTCCGGAGTGCCCTCGAAGACCTTCGGGTCGCCGGCCGTCACCCAGGCCTGGCCGTGGCTCGCCGCGAGCTTCACGCCGCGCGGCCCGGTCGCCGCCACAGCGAACGGCAGCCGGGGGCGCTGCACACAGCCGGGAATGTTGCGGGCCTCCACGGCGGAGTAGAACGTCCCCTGCTCGGTCACCGAGTGTTCCGTGAGGAGTCGGTCCAGCAGCGGCACGAACTCGGCGAAGCGGTCGGCCCGTTCGCGCGGGCTCCACTCCTCCTGTCCCAGCGCGGTCGCGTCGAAGCCGTTGCCGCCGGCGCCGATACCGAGGGTGACGCGCCCGCCGGAGATGTCGTCGAGCGTCATGAGGTCCTTGGCCAGGGTCACCGGGTGCCGGAAGTTCGGCGAGGTGACCAACGTGCCGAGTCGCAGCCGGTCGGTGACGGCCGCGGCGGCGGTCAGGGTGGGGATGGCACCGAACCAGGGACCGTCGCGGAAGGTCCGCCACGACAGGTGGTCGTAGGTGTAGGCGGTGTGGAAGCCGAGGCGCTCGGCCCGCTGCCACTCGTCACGGCCACCCTCGTGCCAGGGGCGGTACGGCAGGATCACAGTGCTCAGACGCAGACGCATGCCCCCGAGCGTACGGCGCCCCTCGTGCCTCAGTCGTCCGATGTTTCACGTGAAACACGCCACCCAAGCGACGTTTCACGTGAAACATCGCCCCATGATCACGATCGCGGGGTCTGCGATGGCACCCATAGGCGAAGATGGAGCGGTGACCTCGGCTCCTCAGCGCCCGGACGGGCAGACCCCCGCACCCCGGCTCATCGCCACCGACCTCGACGGCACCCTGCTGCACGACGACAAATCCGTCTCGCTCCGCACGGTCGCCGCGCTCGCCGCCGCCGAGGAGGCCGGCATCGAGGTCTTCTTCGTCACCGGCCGCCCCGCCCGCTGGATGGACGTGGTCGCCGATCACGTCCATGGCCACGGTCTGGCGATCTGCGCGAACGGCGCCGCCGTCGTCGATCTGCACGCCGGCCGAGAGTTCGTCCAGGTCCGGGACCTTCCCCGAGCCACCGCGCTGAAGGTCGTCGAGGCCCTGCGCACCGCCGCGCCGGGTACGTCCTTCGCCGTCGAGCGGACCACCGGCATCAACTACGAGCCGGACTACCCGCCCTTCTTCCAGGACCCGGGCGCCACCGTCGCCACCGTGGAGAAGCTGCTGAACGAGGAGTTCGACGACGGCGCGGGTCCCGTTCTGAAGCTCCTCGCGCACCACGGCGAACTCTCCCCGGACGCCTTCCTGGAGCTGGCCCGCTCGGCCGCCGGCCGGCACGCCGCGATCACCCGCTCCAGCCCGACCGCCCTGCTGGAGATCAGCGGGCTCGGCGTGTCCAAGGCCAGCACCCTGGCCCTGTGCTGTGCGGAACGCGGCATCTCCCCCGAGGAGGTCGTCGCCTTCGGCGACATGCCGAACGACGTGGAGATGCTCGGCTGGGCCGGCACCTCGTACGCCATGGGCAACGCCCACCCGGACGTGATCGCGGCCGCGTCGGGCCGGACCGTCGCCAACAACGAGGACGGGGTCGCCGTCGTCATCGAGCGGATCCTCGCCGACCGAGCGGCCCGCGCGTAAGGGCGTCTCTAGAGCGGGGCCTCCCACACCAGGGTGGTCCCGCCTCCGTCCTCCCCGATGCCCGGCCCGTACCAGCTCGACCCGCCCAGGGACTCGGCCCTCCGGCGCAGGTTGCGCAGTCCGCTGCGCCGGCCGCCCTCCGCGATGCCCACGCCGTCGTCGGCCACTTCCAACCGCACCCCGGGCCGACCGTCGGCCAGGGTGACGGTCGAATCGAGCACCACCTCGATCCGTGAGGCCTCCGCATGCCGGAAGGCATTCGACAGCGCCTCGCGCAGGGCCGCGATCAGGTTCTTGCCGACCAGCTCGCCCACGACGGCGTCGATGGGGCCGAGGAAGCGGTGCGCGGGCTTGAAACCCAGCGGTACGGCAGCCATGTTGATCTCCCGCAGCACGCGGGTGCGCAGTCCGGACGGGGCTTCGGCCGGTCCCTGCTGGAGCGCGAAGATCGCGGTGCGGATCTCCTGGATGGTCACGTCCAGCTCGTCCACCGCCTTGCCCACCCCGTCGCGGACCTCCGGCACGATGGAGCGGCGCTGGGCGCCCTCCAGCATCATCCCCGTCGCGAACAGCCGCTGGATGACGAGATCGTGCAGGTCACGGGCGATCCGGTCGCGGTCCTCGAAGACGGCGAGGCGCTCGCGGTCCCGCTGGGCCTCGGCCATCATCAGGGCGAGCGCCGCCTGCGAGGCGAACTGCGTGGCCAAGGTCCGCTCCGCCTCGGTGAAGGGCCGCTCGCCACGGGCCCGCGGAGTGACGAGAGCGCCCAGCACCCGTCCGCCGCTGTGCAGGGGCAGCATCATGCAGGGCCCGAACTGGCTGGTCAGCTTGCTGATCATGCGGGGGTCGCCGGCGGCGTCCTCCACGAACACCGGCTCGCCCTCCAGGAGCCTGGCCACCACCGGACTCTCGGCGGGGATCACCACACCGAGCGAGGTGGCCGGGTTGTCGGCGGAGACGGCGACGATCTCCATGCCGCCGTCCTCCGCCGGCAGCAGCACGATCCCGGCGGCGGAGTCGGCGAGCCTGCGGGCCTGTTCGGCTACCACCGCGAGGGCGTCGTCCGCGTCCCCGCCCGACAGCAGGGCGGTGGTCACGGCCACCGAGCCGTCGATCCAGCGTTCCCGCTGCGTGGCGGCCTCGTACAGGCGAGCGTTGCCGATGGCGATGCCCGCTTCGGTGGCCAGGACGCGGACCATGTGCACGTCGTAGTCGTTGAACTCGACGCCGCCGTTCTTCTCGGCGAGGTAGAGATTGCCGAAGATCTCCCCCTGCACCCGGATCGGGACGCCGAGGAAGGTCTTCATGGGCGGATGGTGCGCGGGGAACCCGGCCGAACGGGGGTCCTTCGTCAGGTCGGCGAGCCGCACCGTGTCGGGATGGGAGATGAGCGCGCCGAGCAGGCCCCGCTTCCCGTCCGGTCGGTGGCCGATCTCCCGTGCCGTTTCGGGGCTGACTCCGAAGGTGACGAAATCGGAGAGCCCGGGGCCTTCCGTGTCGACGACGCCGATCGCCGCGTAGCGGGCGTCCGCCAGCTCGGCGGCCGTCTCGCAGATGCGATCGAGCGTGGAGTGGAGTTCGAGGCCGGTGCCGACCGAGCGCATCGCCTCCAGGAGTTGCGGTACCCGAGCGGTCAGCTCGGTGGACAGCCCCTGCAGACTCCGGGTGGCCTGGGTGGCGGCCTCCAGGGGGTCCGGCGAGCCCCGGTTCGACGCTTCCCGGTTCGACGCTTCCCGGTTCTGCGCTTCCCGGTTCGGCTCCGGTGATTCCTGAGACTCCTGCAGCGACATGCCCTTGAGACTAGTTAGTCCCGATTAGTGGGGAAACTCGGCAGCGGGCAGGCCGGCCGGAGAGCGCCCCACCCGCGCGAGATCGGCCGAAACACCATCGGCGTGCCGCTCCCGCTCCAGCAGATTCCGCAGGGGGCCATCCACCGCGGCCAGCTCCGCGTACGGACCGCGCTGCACGACCGCGCCCCGGTCCAGTACGAGGACCTCGTCCACCGCATCCAGTCCGGCCAGCCGGTGGGTGATCAGTACGGTGGTCCGTCCCTCGGTCGCGCTCAGCAGGTCCGCCGTCAGCGCGTCGGCCGTCGCCAGGTCAAGGTGTTCCGCCGGTTCGTCCAGGACGAGCACCGGGAAGTCCGCGAGCAGTGCCCGAGCCAGGGCGAGGCGCTGGCGCTGGCCGCCGGAGATCCGCTGCCCGTGCTCGCCGACCAGGGTGTCCAGCCCGTCGGGGAGGCCGTCGGCCCACTCCAGCAGCCGGGCCGCGCCGAGTGCCTCGCGCAGCTGCGCCTCGCTCGCTCCGGTCCGGGCCAGCCGCAGGTTCTCGCGTACCGAGCTGTCGAACATGTGGGCGTCCTGGGCGCACAGGCCCACGGTGCGGCGTACGTCGTCACCGTCGAGGAGACGGGCATCGACCCCGCCCAGGGTGTAGTCGCCCTCGGCCGGGTCGAGGAAGCGCAGGAGGACCTGGGCGAGGGTGGTCTTGCCCGAGCCGGAGGGGCCCACGACCGCGATACGGCGGCCGGCCTCCAGCGTCAGGTCCAGCCCGTGGAGCGCGTACGGCTCCTGCCCCGGGTGCCGCGCGGCGAGTGCGGTGAGCCTCAGCGGGAAGGGCGAGGCGGGCGCGGGGACGGGCTCGGCCGGCTCGACCACCGGCGCCGGCGCGTCCACGACCTCGTGGATCCGCTCGGCGCTACGCCGCACCCGCCCGCGGTACTGGACCGCCAGGGGCAGCCCGTTGACCGCCTCGAAGGCGGCGAGCGGGGTCAGGACCACCACCGCCATGGCCACCCCGGACAACCGTCCCCCGGCGACGGCGCCCGCACCGGCCAGCGCCACACACACCACCGTGAGCCCGCACACCAGGGCGGACAGGCCGCCGCCGAGTCCGGTGGCGGCGGCCCCGCGCGAGGCGATCCGGGTGAGCAGGGCGTCGCTCGCGCGGGCCCGGTCCTTGCGGTCGGCCAGGGCCCCCGCCACGGTCAGTTCGGCGGTCCCGGTCAGCAGATCGGCCGCGTGCGTCGCGAGTTCGCCCCGCGCGGGCGCGAGCCGCCGCTCCGCACCGCGTGCGCAGGCCGCACTGATCAGGGGCACCCCGACCCCGGCCAGCAGGAGGCCCGCGGCGAGGACCGCGCCGGCCTCGGGCAGCAGCCAGGCGGTGAAGGCCACCGACCCCGTACCGACGAGCACCGCCGTGCCCACCGGCAACAGCCAGCGCAGCCAGTAGTCCTGGAGGGTGTCCGCGTCGGACACCAGACGGGACAGCAGGTCCCCGCGCCGCTGCGCGCGCAGCCCGGCCGGAGTGATCCGCTCCAGCCGCCGGTACACCGAGACCCGCAGGTCGGCGAGCATCCGCAGGACGGCGTCGTGCGAGACGAGCCGCTCGGCGTAGCGGAAGACGGCCCGCCCCAGGCCGAAGGCACGGGTCGCGGTGACGGCCACCATCAGATAGAGCACCGGCGGCTGCTGCGAGGCGCGCGAGATCAGCCAGCCGGACACGGCCATCAGCCCGACGCTGCACCCGACGGCCAGCGCCCCGAGCAGCAGACCCAGCCGGAACCGCCCCCGCCAGGCCGACCCCATGGCCCGCACCCGCCGCAGCGGATCACCCACGCCCGCCCCGCCGCCCGACACGACCGCGGCCCGCTCGGTCGCGGCCCCGAGGATCCACTCCCCGGGATCCGCCATCCCGCCCGGTCCACGCCGAGCTCCGGCGCCACCGGCTGCGGCGGCTGCGGCCTCGGCCGCAACGTCATCGGGAAGGCCGTCGGAAACGCCCTCGGCGACCCGGTCCCCCTCGGCCACCGCCACCACCCGGTCGGCCACCGCCAGCAGCGCCGGCCGGTGCACCACCAGCAGGACCGTCCGACCGACCGCGAGGCGGCGTACCGCGTCCACCACCGCGGCCTCGGTCTCACCGTCCAGCGCGGCCGTCGGCTCGTCCAGCAACAGGACCGGCCGGTCCGCCAGGAACGCCCGCGCCAGCGCCAGCCGCTGCCGCTGCCCGGCGGACAGTCCGACGCCGCCCTCGCCGAGCGGGGTCAGCACCCCGCCCGGCAGGGCCGCGACGAACTCCCAGGCCCCGGCGTCCCGCAGGGCCGCCTCCACGTCCGCGTCGCCGGCGCCGGGTCGGGCCAGTCGTACGTTCTCGGCGATGGTCCCCGCGAACAGGTGCGGCCTTTGCGGCACCCAGGCGATCCGCTCCCGCCACTGTTCCAGGGACAGGTCGGCCAGGTCGGTGTCACCGATCCGAACCCGACCGGACGTCGGAGTCACGAAGCCGAGCAGAACGCCCAGCAGCGTCGACTTGCCCGAGCCGCTCGGCCCCGTGAGGGCCACGCACTCGCCCGGTTCGACCACGAGCGACACGGGACCGGGCGAACTCGCGCCCCGGCCCTCGTAGCGCACCTCGACCGCGTCAAGGGCGATCCGCAGTCCACCGGCCGGCACGTCGGCGCCGCCGCCGGAGGTCGGGGCGGGGGTTTCGAGGACCTCGAAGATCTCCTCGGCGGCGGACAGCCCCTCGGCGGCCGCGTGGTACTGCGCCCCCACCTGCCGCAGCGGCAGGTAGGCCTCCGGCGCCAGGATCAGGATGACCAGGCCGGTGTACAGGTCCAGGTCGCCGTGTACGAGCCGCATGCCGATGGTCACCGCGACCAGCGCCACCGACAGGGTGGCGAGCAGCTCCAGGGCGAATGAGGACAGGAAGGCGATGCGCAGCGTGCGCATCGTGGCCTGGCGGTACTCGTCGGTGATCTTGCGGATCGACTCGGCCTGCGCCTTGGCCCGCCCGAACACCTTCAGCGTGGGAAGCCCCGCCACGACGTCGAGGAAGTGGCCGGACAGCCGTGACAGCAGCCGCCACTGCCGGTCCATCCGGGACTGGGTGGCCATGCCGATGAGGATCATGAACAGCGGGATCAGCGGCAGGGTGACCACGATGATCGCCGCCGACACCCAGTCCTCGGTGACGATCCGGGCGAGCACCGCCACCGGAACGACCACCGCGAGCCCGAGCTGGGGCAGGTAGCGGGAGAAGTAGTCGTCGAGGGCGTCCACCCCCCGAGTGGCGAGGGCGACGAGCGATCCGGTCCGCTGCCCGCCGAGCCGGCCGGGCCCCAGGTCCGCCGCCCGGTCCAGCAGCCTGACCCGCAGCTCCGACTTGACCGCCGCGCCGGCCCGGTGCGCGGCCAGCTCGGTGAGCCATGCCACGAGGCCACGGCCCACCGCCACCGCCGCGAGCAGCAGCAGCGGGGTCCGCAGCGCCGCGCCGTCGAGGCCTTCTTCGAAGGCGCCGACGACGATCTCGGCGATGAGCATCGCCTGGCCGACGACCAGCGCCGCTCCGGCCAGCCCGAGGGCGACGACCGCCGCCAGGAAGAGGCGGGTGGAACGGGCGTACCGCAGCAGACGCGGGTCGATCGGTTTCACGTGAAACATCCCCTCGGCAGGGTCAGGCAGGAGGAGCCGTCAATACGTGTCGACGGCGACCGGTGCATGCCGACGCTCAGTGCGCATCGACGATGTGCTGCGTCCCGATGCGCTTGCGGAACACCCAGTACGTCCAGCCCTGGTAGAGCAGGACGAGCGGCGTGGCCACTCCCGCGCACCACGTCATGATCTTCAGGGTGTACGCGCTGGACGAGGCGTTGGTGACCGTGAGGTTCCAGGCGCTGTCCAGCGAGGACGGCATGACGTTCGGGAACAGGGTCAGGAAGAGCATCGCGACGGCGGCCGCGATCGTGACCCCGGACAGTGCGAACGACCAGCCCTCGCGGCCCGCCAGGTTGCAGCCCAGGGCCGCGACGAGCGCCACCACGGCGATCGCCATCGCGATCAGGCTCCAGCCGTCGCCGCGCGAGACCTGGGTCCAGATCAGGAAGGTCAGGGCCAGTACGGCCGTCACCACACCGAGCCGCGTCGCGAGGGCGCGCGAGCGGTCGCGGATCTCACCGACGGTCTTGAGCGAGGTGAAGACCGCGCCGTGGAAGGTGAACAGGGTGAGGGTGACCAGGCCGCCCAGGAGCGAGTAGACGTTCAGCAGGTCGAAGAGATTGCCGACGTACTCCATGTCCTGGTCGATCTTCACGCCCCGCACGATGTTGGCGAAGGCCACGCCCCACAGGAACGCGGGGATCAGCGAGGTCCAGAAGATCGCGTGTTCCCAGTTGGTCTGCCACTTGTCCTCGGGCCGCTTGTGCCGGTACTCGAAGGCGACGCCGCGGATGATCAGGCAGACGAGGATGAGCAGCAGGGGCAGGTAGAACCCGGAGAAGAGCGTGGCGTACCACTCGGGGAAGGCGGCGAAGGTCGCGCCGCCCGCCGTGAGCAGCCAGACCTCGTTGCCGTCCCAGACGGGCCCGATCGTGTTGATCAGGACCCGCTTCTCCGTGCGGTCGCGGGCGAGCAGCTTGGTCAGGACGCCGACGCCGAAGTCGAAGCCCTCCAGGAAGAAGTAGCCGGTCCACAGGACGGCGATGAGTACGAACCAGACGTCGTGGAGTTGCATGGTGTGGTCTCCTCCGCCTCAGTACGAGAAGGCCATGGGCCGGTCGGCGTTCTTGTCGTCGCCGCCGATCCGTGTGGGCGGGTTGAGGTCTGCTTCGGTCAGCTCGGGGGGTCCGAGCTTGACGTACTTCACGAGGAGCCTGACCTCGATCACGGCGAGGATCGCGTAGAGCAGGGTGAAGCCGATCATCGAGGTGAGCACCTCGCCCTGGCTCACGCCGGGCGACACGGCGTCCCGGGTGCGCAGGACCCCGTAGACCACCCAGGGCTGGCGGCCCATCTCGGTGAAGATCCAGCCCCAGGAGTTGGCGATGAGCGGGAAGCCCATCGTCCAGAGCGCGACGATCCAGTACAGCCGCGAGAACTTCGGGCTCAGCGCCTGCTTGAAGAGGACCAGGTGCGGGACCTCGTCCTCGCCGGTGCGCAGGGCCGGCGGCAGCATGAACCTCTTCCGGGTCAGCCACAGGCCCAGCGCGCCGATGGCCAGGGAGGTCATGCCGAAGCCGATCATCCAGCGGAAGCCCCAGTAGGCGACGGGGATGTTGGGCCGGTAGTCGCCGGGGCCGAACTTCTCCTGCTCCGCCTTGTTGACGTCGTTGATCCCCGGGACGAAGGAGGTGAAGTCGTCGTTGGCCAGGAAGGACAGCAGACCGGGGATCTCTATGGCGACCTTGTTGTGGCCCTTGTCCACGTCGCCGTAGGCGAAGACGGAGAAGGGCGCGGGCGCCTCACCGTCCCACAGTGCCTCGGCGGCGGCCATCTTCATCGGCTGCTGCTTGAACATGACCTTGCCGAGGAGGTCACCGCTGATGGCGGTCCCCATACCGGCGATGATCATGACGATCAGGCCGAGCCGCAGCGAGCTGCGCATCACGGGGATGTGCTTCTTGCGGGCGAGGTGGAAGGCGGAGATGCCGACCATGAACGCGCCGCCGACCAGGAAGGCCGCCGTGATGGTGTGGAAGAACTGGGTCAGTGCGGTGTTCTGGGTGAGGACCAGCCAGAAGTCGGTGAGTTCGGCCCGACCGCGTTCCTCGTTGATCCGGTAGCCGACCGGGTGCTGCATCCAGGAGTTGGCCGCGAGGATGAAGTACGCGGACAGGATGGTGCCGATCGAGACCATCCAGATGCAGGCCAGGTGGATCTTCTTGGGGAGCTTGTCCCAGCCGAAGATCCACAGGCCGATGAAGGTCGACTCGAAGAAGAAGGCGATCAGGGCTTCGAACGCCAGGGGGGCTCCGAAGATGTCACCGACGAACCGCGAGTAGTCGGACCAGTTCATGCCGAACTGGAACTCCTGGACGATGCCGGTGACGACACCCATCGCGATGTTGATCAAGAAGAGCTTGCCCCAGAACTTCGTGGCCCTGAGGTACTTCTCCTTCTCGGAACGCACCCAGGCGGTCTGCAGGCCGGCCGTGAGGGCGGCGAGCGAGATCGTCAAGGGGACGAACAGGAAGTGGTAGACGGTGGTGATGCCGAACTGCCATCTCGCCAGTGTCTCCGGCGCCAAAGCTAGGTCCACGCCCTCTTCTCCTTCGGTCGGGTCGCCGTGGTCACAGCCGCAGTTTTGCCTGGTATGCCCCACTCATTCCGGGAGGAAGCGGAACATGCTTGTGAACGCGTTCACATTCACAAGCATTATGTCGTACCTCTCTCGGCGACTTTCAGCCGGGGTCCCCCTAGCCAACACCTTCAACAAATTGTTGAATGCCGGTCATGCAGATACGAATCTCCTGGCCCGCCGGCCAGCTCACCGCGACCCTCGACGACACCCCGACCGCCAAGGCCCTCGTCGAGGCTCTTCCCATCTCGGCTTCGGCCAACACGTGGGGCGAAGAGGTCTACTTCGACACCGGCGTCTCCGTGGCCCCGGAGGCCGACGCCCGCCAGGTCGTCGACCCCGGCACGGTCGCCTTCTGGACCGAGGGCGACGCACTCGCGCTGCCCTACGGCCCCACTCCCATCTCGCGCGGAGGCGAAAGCCGCCTCGCGAGCCCGTGCAACGTGCTGGGCTCGTTCGACGGCGACCCCCGCCTGCTGGCGACCGTGCGCGAAGGGGACCCCGTACGCGTCGAGCTCGCCTGACCCGGGACCCCGCCGGCCAGGGCCACAGCCCCTCGGCTACATCTCCTTGAAGAACGCCTCGGCCGTGTGCAGGAAGAGGTCGTTCGCCTCGGTCTCACCGATCGTGACCCGCAGGCCTTCGCCCGCGAAGGGCCGGACCACCACACCGGCCTTCTCGCAGGCCGCGGCGAACTCCGCCGTCCGCTCCCCCAGCCGCATCCAGACGAAATTGGCCTGCGTCTCCGGGACGACCGTCCACCCCTGATCGAGCAGCGTGCCGTAGACCCGAGCCCGCTCGCCCACCAGGGACCCGACCCGGCCCATCAGCTCGTCCTCCGCACGCAGCGAGGCGACCGCCGCGTCCTGCGCGAGCTGGCTCACGCCGAAGGGCACCGCGGTCTTGCGCAGCGCGGCGGCCACCGGCTCGTGCGCCACCGCGAAGCCGACGCGCAGGCCGGCCAGCCCGTACGCCTTGGAGAAGGTACGCAGCACGCAGACGTTCGGGCGGTCGCGGTAGAGCTCGATGCCGTCCGGCACGTCCGTGTCGCGCACGAACTCGCGGTACGCCTCGTCCAGCACCACCAGGATGTCCGTGGGCACCCGGTCCAGGAAGCGCTCCAGCTCGGCCCGGCGTACGGCGGTGCCCGTGGGGTTGTTGGGGTTGCAGACAAAGATCAGACGGGTCCGGTCGGTGATCGCGGCGGCCATCGCGTCCAGGTCGTGCACGTCCCCGTCGGTCAGCGGCACCTTCACCGACGTGGCCCCCGAGATCTGCGTGATGATCGGGTACGCCTCGAAGGAGCGCCAGGCGTAGATGACCTCGTCGCCCGGACCGGCCGTCGACTGGATGAGCGACTGCGCCACACCCACCGAGCCGGTGCCGGTGGCGATGTGCTCGACCGGGACGCCGAACCGCTCGGCGAGCTCGTTGACCAGACCGGTGCACGCCATGTCGGGGTAGCGGTTGAACCGGTGGGCGGCCTCGACCGCGCTCTCCAGCACGCCCGGAAGGGGCGGGTACGGGTTCTCGTTCGAGGAAAGCTTGTACGCGACGGGCCCGCCCGCGGCGGCGGGCTTGCCGGGCTTGTAGGTGGGGATGCCATCCAGCTCGGCGCGCAGCTTCGGGCTCTTCTCGCTCACCGCAGGTCCTCCTCGACCGTCCCGTCGACCACCGTCGACTCAATACTGCTCACCTTATGAGGATTCCGCCGATCCGAGAATGGTGGGCGCCCGGAACACAGGGGGAGCGCGCGCATATATGCGTGCGCCGGTGGCCTGCGCCGTGGCGCGCGTCCCTCGTGCAGGTGAGTTGAGACCGGCCGGTTGCAACCCCGTTTTGGCATGCTCGTACCCGCCGACAAGCTCCACCGTCACCCTGAGCAACAAAATCCCTTTGATTCCAAGGTCATTGGGGGTGGCGAACCAAGCAGAATCGTGCCTGTCAACGCGTGCATATGCACCCGGACCGCCCGCCCCACCGAGCCCTACTATCGGCTCGCCATGACAGCAGCAGGGAAGCACCAAGTGAGCCGGACCGAGACCACCCGGCGGGTCGGCGGCCGACAGGGCCGGGCCGGCATCAGAGACGTGGCCGCCGCGGCGGGCGTCTCCATCACAACCGTCTCCGACGCGCTCAATGGCAAGGGCCGACTGCCCGACGCCACCCGACGCCATGTTCGCGAGGTCGCCGACCGGCTGGGCTACCGCCCCTCCGCCGCCGCCCGCACCCTCCGTACCGGCAAGTCCGGCCTCATCGGCCTGACCGTGACCACGTACGGGGATGAACCTTTCACCTTCACCGAGTTCGCGTACTTCGCCGAAATGGCGCGGGCCGCCACCTCCGCCGCGCTCGCCCGCGGCTACGCCCTCGTCATCCTCCCGGCCACCTCACGGCACGACGTCTGGTCCAACGTGGCCCTGGACGGCACCGTCGTCATCGACCCCTCCGACCACGACCCGGTGGTCAGCGAACTCGTCCGCCAAGGCCTGCCCGTGGTCTCCGACGGCCGTCCGGCCGGCACCCTCCCGGTGACCGCCTGGGTGGACAACGACCACGAGGCCGCCGTCCTGGGCCTGCTCGACCACCTCGCCGCCGCCGGCGCCCGCCGTATCGGGCTGCTGACCGGCACCACCACCGACACCTACACCCGGCTCTCCACGACGGCCTACCTCAGCTGGTGCGAGCGCGTCGGCCAGGACCCGGTCTACGAGTCCTACCCCGCCCATGACCCGTGCGCGGGCGCCGTCGCGGCCGACCGCCTCCTCGCCCGACCCGACCGACCCGACGCCGTCTACGGTCTGTTCGACCCCAACGGCACCGACCTCCTGGCCGCGGCGCGCCGCTACGGCCTGCGGGTCCCCGAGGACCTGCTCCTCGTCTGCTGCAGCGAGTCGACCGTGTACGCCAACACCGAACCGCCCATCACCACGCTGTCCCTCAAGCCGCGCCGGATCGGCACCGCCGTCGTGCAGTTGCTGATCGACGCGATCGAGGGCGTCGACACCGGTCGCCCCGTCGAACAGGTCGTCCCGACCGAGCTGATCATCCGTACCTCCTCCCAGCGCCGGACCCCCCGGACGACCATCAGCCCGCCCCGCTCGCCGGCCCAGGACTGACGCGCGACCCGCCGCACCGGCGGGGCCGACGGCCCCGCCGAAGAATCAGCAACACCAATATCGGGCGAAAACGGCAGGAAGGGACGGCTCCGGCCAGGATTCACCACCCCTGGTGCGTCACAGAGCGCGAGCCGCATTCCTATGATGGGCGCACGACATCACGGACCCTCCACCCCGGAGGTGAGGAGGGTCCGCAGGTGTACGGCAGCGCGACGGTGGTGGAGGGGTCGATGACTCAGGGGGCCGGTCAGGGACCCGCGATGCGGACGGACACGCTGCGGGACTTCCGGGTGCCGGTCAACGAACCCGCGCCGTACGCCACGTCCGGCGAACACCCCGGCGACACGTCCGCCCACGGCGAGTACCCCGTCTACTACGACGAGCACGTGCCGGCGCCCCCGCGGCCCCCGTACACCCCCGAGCCGACGGGCTACGGAGTCGCGGCCTCCGCCGCCCCCACCGTCCGGGTCGTCTACCCGGAGGCCGTCCCCCGCCAGCGCACTACCTCCGCCCACGCGGACGACAGCGCGGGCGACCCCGTCGACGACGGCTACACGCCCACGCAGCGCGACCTGCCCGTCATCGGCCGCGGCGCACCGGTCGGCGGCCCCGGCGACACCGTCCAGGTCCAGTACGTCCCGCAGGACGCCGCCGGCCCGGGTCCCGGACCGCTGTACGTCGTCGGGGACGTCCACGGCTACCTCGACGAGCTCGTCACCGAGCTCCGGGCGCAGCACCTCATCGACGCCGACGGCCACTGGTCCGCCGGCAACGCCCGGCTCTGGTTCCTCGGCGACTTCACCGACCGCGGCCCCGACGGCATCGGCGTCATCGACCTCGTGATGCGCCTGTCCGCCGAAGCCGCCGCCGCCGGCGGCTACTGCAAGGCGCTCATGGGCAACCACGAGCTGCTCCTCATCGGCGCCAAGCGCTTCGGCGACACCCCCGTCCACTCCGGCGCCGGCACCGCCACCTTCCAGGCCGCCTGGCTCCTCAACGGCGGACAGCGCACCGACATGGAGCGCCTGGAGGACGTACACCTCCAGTGGATGTCCCGCCTCGACGCGGCCACGCTGGAGGACGGGCACCTGCTCCTGCACTCCGACACCACCGCCTACCTGGACTACGGCGACTCCATCGAGGACGTCAACGACACCATCCACGAACTCCTCAACCGCAACGACGCCGACATCACCTGGGACCTGTTCCGCAAGTTCACCAAGCGGTTCGCCTTCCGGGACGAGGAGACGGGCCCGCAGGCCGTGCGGGAGCTGCTCGACACCTACGGCGGTGGGCGCGTCGTCCACGGTCACAGCCCGATCCCGTACCTGCTGGGCGAGGTGGGCGCCGAGGACGGCGAGGAGGCCCGCGGTCCGGAGGCCGTCGACGGCCCGCACGTCTACGCGGACGGCCTGGCCATCGCGATGGACGGCGGCGTGACGATGGCGGGCAAATTGCTGGTCGTGCAACTGCCGCTGCGCGACTGAGCGTTGCCTGAGCGGGGTATTTCCCGGAAGTCCCTGTCACGTCGTGGCCGGGGCGCTCTACCATCGCTCTATCCGTAGCAGGCTCTCCTCCGTTTGGGCCGGCGCCCGGGTCTACGCGGGCATACCGGCTTGTACGGAGCATCGGGGGATGCACATGACCAGCGCTCCGCACCTGCTCACCGAAGACCGACCCGAGTTCGATCGGCTCCTCGACGAGGCGCTGCGCACGGCGGACGAACGGCCCGAGCTCGCCACTCTGGGCGAGAGACTCAACGCCGAACAGTTGCGCACGATGGCCCTGAGCGCCCGCGCGCTCCTGGCCGCCGCCGCGGCGGCGGAGTACGACCACTTCGTGAAGGTCCGCGAGGAACTGCGCGACGAAGCCCTCTCCACCCCGAGCGGCGCGGTCGACGACGACGCCGGGCAGGGCGAGGGTGGCGGCGCCGGGGCCTTCGCCGTGGTCGCGGTTCTCGCCCCGGTTCTGGCCGGCACCGCGATGCTGATCTTCCTGTTGGTGGGTTACAGCCTGAAATTGATCGAGCCGGAGCCCGCCTTCGCGCGGACAATGCTGACGGCGGGTTGGCTGTTCGGCGGGCTTACGGTGGCCGCCCTGCTGTTCGCGGTGATCGGGTTGCTGACCGCCGCCGTGCGCAACAGCTCCACCGAGGTGGCGGCCGAGGAGGCGGTACCGGTGCCGGACGAGCTCTCCCGCGCCCGGGAGGCTTGGCGCAACGCGCTGCTGGAGCGGGGGATCATGCCGTTCCTGCGCGACGCCCTGGCCGATCCGACGGCGGGGTCGGGCTATCCGGTCCCCCGTACGCCAGGGGCCGGGCGCATCCCCGATCTGGGATACACCCGGCCCGACTCCACCGGTCCGGGCCCCGCTTCACAGGGACCCCGACCCGGCTACACGTCCCAGGACTTCACGAGCCCGGACTTCGGCGGGCCGAAGGCCGAGCCGGAGTAGACCGCCCGGCTTCGCGTTCCTACTTCAGTCCCTTCGGCAGGTGGCTGGGGTCCATCGGTCGGGCCGGCGGAGCGGCTCGGCGGAGGTCGGGGTCATTCGCGTCGGGCTGGGGTACAGCCGGGTTCCACAGACCGTTGCACGTGAGCGTGTTGGGGCCCGGGTTGACGTTGCAGAAGGTCTCCCAGATCACCCCTCCCGTCGTCACCACCTCGATCACGAGCCGGTTGGCCTGGTGACCGATGGAGATCGCGCAGGCGTCGGCCGGGTAGCGGCCCATGGGGTTGGTGGTGAGGTCGTACCAGGTCCAGGTGCCCACGACCGGCTGTCCGTCGACGACCCCGAGCTCGCGGATGCCCGCGTACGCGTTGCCGTCGCCGGGGAGCACCGCCTTGAACTCGCGGTCGTTGTTGTCCCGAATGGAGTCGATGTCCACACAGGGGGCCGTTCCCGGGATGCCCTGCGGGCCGGTGGGACCGGTGGGGCCTGTCGGACCCGTCGGACCCGTGGGTCCCTCGTGACCGCGCGGGCCCCGCGGGCCCGTCGGACCGACCTTGCAGTGGTCCTTGCGCGGGTTCGCCTTGTTGGCCTTGGCCTTGTCGTCGTCGTCTCTCGACCAACACTCGTCGTCCCCGCCACCGGCGGGCCGGACGGTCGACATGCCCGTGGTCTGCGTTCCGGCCGACGCGGCCGGAGCCGCGATCCCCGCCAGCACCAGTGCCATGGAGGCAAGGGTGCCGCCCGCCAGCCAGCTCGCCCGACGGGGCAGCGGACCCAGGAATGTACGGGACCTGTCCTCTGAACTCATCTACCGCTCCTCGCGCACACCAGATTGGATGCTTCGGTGAACTCGAAGTCCGGAAATCGGACCGGACTCCGCGCGTCATCCTGAAGACCCGGCACCGCGCACGCCGCCACGGCTCGCCCCACTGTCATCGAAATGGCGCAGTCCACGCGGCCACTTGGACGCTTCCGACAGGGCCACCCGGGGCCTCACCCCGGCGAGCCGCCCACCCCCGACTACGGCCCCGTCCTAGGGTCATGGGGCGTGAAGCCGACCATTTGCCTCTGCATGATCGTCAAGAACGAGGCCGCCGTCATCGAGCGCTGCCTGGACTCCGTACGGGATCTCATCGACACCTGGGTCATCTCCGACACGGGATCCACGGACGGCACCCAGGACCTGATCCGCGCTGCCCTGAGCGACATCCCCGGTGAGCTGTACGAGGAGCCCTGGAAGAACTTCGGCCACAACCGGAGCCTGAACATCGCCCACGCCCGCGGCAAGGCGGACTACCTTCTCCTGCTCGACGCGGACCTCGTCCTGCGTCGCACCGGGCCGCTGCCCCCGCTCACCGCGGACTCGTACATGCTCCGCCACGAGGGGAGCACCGAGTACCGCATCAAGCGGCTGGTCCGCGGTGACCTCCCCTGGCGGTACGAGGGCGTCACCCACGAGTACCTGACCTGCGACCGCCCCGACGAGAACGACCAGCGCCCCGGGATCCAGGAGAACCTCGACGCGCTGTTCATCGAGGACCACGCCGACGGCGGTTCCCGTCACGACAAGTTCGAGCGCGACGCCCGCCTGCTCGGCGAGGAGCTGCAAAGGGATCCGTCCAACACCCGGACGGTCTTCTACCTCGCCCAGACCATGCGGGACATGGGTGACACGGCGGCCGCGATCAAGTTCTACGAGCGGTGCGCGAGCATGGGCGGCTGGGCCGAGGAGGTGTACTACTCGCTCCTCCAGGTCGGCGTCCTGCACAGCAGGTCCGGGAACTCGCCGGCGGCGATGGAGGCCCTGTCACGGGCCTGGGACTTCCGCCCCTCCCGCCTGGAGGCCTGCTATGAATGGGCCGCCCACCTCAGGGGGCTGGGGCGATACCACTCGGCCCACGCCATCACGTCGACCGTCCTCGACCGGCCGGCCCCGGACGACCTGCTCTTCGTCCAGCCGTGGGTGTACCGCTGGGGGCTGCTCTTCGAGCACTCGATCAACTCGTACTGGGTCGGGGACCCGGCCGCGTCCCTCGCGGCGTGCGACCGACTGCTGGCGATGCCCGATCTGCCCGAGGAGTACCGCCGCCAGACCGTGACCAACCGCGGCTTCGCCGTGGCCGCGCTTTCCCCGTCCGTCCCTGTTTCACGTGAAACATCGACCGATGTTTCACGTGAAACAGCACGAGCCGCGCAGGTCTAGCCGGCGGCCCGGTCGTTCAGTGCCCGCCGCCGCTGGGCGGCATCCGTCAGGGCCGGCGGGCGCCAGACCCCGTCGGGGTGGTAGAGGTTCACCCCCGGGGCCACAATCTCGTCGATCCGGTCGAGCGTCGCGTCGTCGAGGACCAGACCGGCTCCCTTGACCAGGGATTCCATCTGTTCCATGGTCCGAGGGCCGATGATCACCGAGGTGACGGCCGGGTGCGCGACGGGGAAGGCGACGGCCAACTCCGGCAACGTGCAGCCGATCTCTTCGCTGAGCGCGACGAGCTGTTCCACGGCCTCCAGCTTGGCGACGTTGCCGGGGATCGCCGGGTCGAAACGGGCCGGGGTGAGCGCGGCGCGCCCCGAGGTCAGGTCCACGGGTCCGCCGAGCCGGTACTTGCCGCTCAGGAACCCGGAGGCGAGCGGACTCCAGGTCAGCACGCCCATCCCGTACCGGCGGGCCACCGGCAGCACGTTGGCCTCGATGCCGCGCGCCAGGATCGAGTACGGCGGCTGCTCGGTCCGGAAGCGCGGGAGCGCCCGGCGCTCGGCGACATGGTGGGCCTCCACCAGTTCCTCGGCCGGGAAGGTGGAGCATCCGAAGGAGCGGATCTTTCCTTCCCTGACGAGGTCGCCGAGGACCGCCAGGGTCTCTTCCACATCGGTCGTGTGATCCGGGCGGTGCACCTGGTAGAGGTCGATCCAGTCGGTGTCCAGACGCCGCAGGCTGTCCTCCACCGCCCGGACGATCCAGCGCCGCGAGTTGCCGCTGCGGTTGCGGCCCTCACCCATCTGGAAATGGACCTTGGTGGCGAGTACGACGTCGTCGCGCCGCCCCTTGAGCGCCTTGCCGACGATCACCTCCGACTCCCCGGCGGAGTACATGTCCGCGGTGTCCACGAAGTTGATGCCACGGTCCAGCGCGGCATGGATGATCCGTGCGCACTCCTCGTGATCCGGGTTGCCCACGGCCCCGAACATCATCGTGCCGAGGCAGTGCGCGCTCACCTCGATGCCGGTCCCGCCCAGGTTTCGATATCGCATGGTGGTCATGCGGCCGCACTCTAGGAGCTGGAGCGCGCTCCAGGTCAAGGGCCGGCGTCGGCGTCCTCGCGATCCCGAGCAGGAACGGCGGCGGCCCCGGACCGCCCGCCGGACGGATGTCCGCAGGCGGCCCGGGGCCGCGTCAGGTGCTATTCGGTTGTCCTGGTGTTGTCGGGCCCCGCCGTGGTTACTTCATCGGCTTGCGTCGGTGGTTGGGGTCCATCCCGGGCTGGCTGGTTCGGAGCGGCGGGTTGTCGACGAAGGCGTTCACGGCAGTCCAGGGACTGTCGCACGTGAGGGTCGGAGGGTTACCGGGGTTCTGGCTGCAGGTGGTCTCCCAGACCGTTCCGTCAGGGGCCACCGTCTCGACGTTGGTCTGGCCTGCCTGGTCACTGACCGAGACACCGCACGCGCCGGTGGGGAAGTTCTCGTTGTCGCTCAGGTCGTTCCACTCGAAGTTGGCGACCGTCGGTTCGAGGCTGCGGATGCCAACCCAAATCTGGCCGTTGGTCGAGACTCCCTTGACCTCTTCGGACGCGCTGGGCTTGTACGCGGCCACGGCGGAGCACTGACCGGCCGGGCCCGTGGCACCGGCCGGACCGGTCGGACCGGTCGGACCGGTCACACCCGTTCCGTCCGTACCGGCAGGACCCGTCGGACCGGCAGGACCTGTCGGACCCGTCGGACCCGTCGCGCCGCCGCCAGGGCCGGCCGGACCCGTCGGACCCGTCGGACCGGTCACACCTGTCCCGTCCTGCCCGGCCGGACCCGTCGGACCCGTCGGACCGGTCGGGCCCGTCGGACCCGTGGGGCCCGCCACGCCGTCGACCGGGCACTTGTCGTGGTCGTCGCCGCGCGGGTGGTCGTCGTCCCCGCCGCCCAGGTACTTGTCGAGCAGCACGCTCGCCAGCGGCTTGTCGTCTCGGCGCTCGTCGTGCTGCGGACGGTCGTGCGGGGGACGTTCCCAGCAGTCGTCGTCTCCACCGTCGGCCGGTGCGACGGCGCGCACGGCCGGGGCAGTCGCCTGGGCCGACGCGATGCCGGGACTGGCCAGGCCCACCAGCACGAGCGAGAGCGAGGCCAGGGCACCTCCTGCCAGCGACACCCTACTGCGGGGGACGGGACCGAGCAGACGGCTGGTCCTGTGCTCACGACTCATCAAAGACTCCTTCGGAACGGACTGTCGCGCCGAAGGCAGTGAGGCTCCGGCGGCGGTTCGAACTTCCGTGGGGAGATACGGACTGGCACCGGAACCTCTTGAGCAAATCAGGACAGATATCATCAGAACGGCCTACGTAACCCCCACCAACGGATGCGTCTGACGAGGTCCGTCTGATAGGGCGTCGACGTGCCGGCCCAGAGCAACGTGGAAAACGGGCGGGCCCGCGACTCCCCCCTCGGTGTCGCGGGCCCGCCCGTGCTCGTCCGGCCGTGCGGGTCAGTCCGCCAGCGGCAGGTAGACGCGGTTGCCCGAGGCCGCGAACTCGGCGGACTTCTCGGCCATGCCCGCCTGGATCTCCTCGGCCTTCAGGTCACCGCCGTGCTCCCGGCGGATGTCCTGGGAGATCTTCATCGAGCAGAACTTGGGACCGCACATGGAGCAGAAGTGCGCGGTCTTGGCCGGCTCCGCCGGGAGCGTCTCGTCGTGGAACTCGCGGGCCGTGTCCGGGTCGAGGGCCAGGTTGAACTGGTCCTCCCAGCGGAACTCGAACCGCGCGTCCGACAGCGCGTCGTCCCATTCCTGGGCGCCCGGGTGTCCCTTCGCCAGGTCGGCGGCGTGGGCGGCGATCTTGTAGGTGATCACCCCGGTCTTCACGTCGTCCCGGTTCGGCAGGCCCAGGTGCTCCTTCGGCGTGACGTAGCAGAGCATCGCGGTGCCCCACCAGGCGATCATCGCGGCGCCGATGCCCGAGGTGATGTGGTCGTACGCCGGGGCGACGTCCGTGGTCAGCGGGCCGAGCGTGTAGAACGGCGCCTCCTCGCAGATCTCCTGCTGGAGGTCGATGTTCTCCTTGATCTTGTGCATCGGGACGTGGCCCGGACCCTCGATCATCGTCTGCACGTTGTGGCGCTTGGCGATCGTGTTCAGCTCGCCCAGGGTCTTCAGCTCCGCGAACTGCGCCGCGTCATTGGCGTCCGCGATGGAGCCCGGACGCAGGCCGTCACCGAGCGAGTAGGTGACGTCGTAGGTCGCGAGGATGTCGCAGAGTTCCTCGAAGTTCGTGTAGAGGAAGTTCTCCTTGTGGTGCGCGAGGCACCACGCGGCCATGATCGAGCCACCGCGCGAGACGATGCCGGTCTTGCGGCGGGCCGTCAGCGGCACGTAGGGCAGCAGCACGCCGGCGTGGACCGTCATGTAGTCGACGCCCTGCTCGGCCTGCTCGATCACGGTGTCCTTGTAGATCTCCCAGGTCAGGTCCTCGGCACGGCCGTCGACCTTCTCCAGCGCCTGGTAGAGCGGGACGGTGCCGATCGGGACGGGGGAGTTGCGCAGCACCCACTCACGCGTGGTGTGGATGTTGCGGCCGGTCGAGAGGTCCATGACCGTGTCGGCGCCCCACTTGGTCGCCCAGGTCATCTTGTCGACTTCCTCCTCGATGGAGGAGGTGACGGCGGAGTTGCCGATGTTGGCGTTGACCTTCACCAGGAACCGCTTGCCGATGATCATCGGCTCGATCTCGGGGTGGTTCACGTTGGCCGGGAGCACCGCCCGACCTGCGGCGATCTCCTCGCGGACGACCTCGGGGGAGACGTTCTCGCGGAGGGCGACGTACTCCATCTCCGGGGTGATCTCGCCCCGGCGGGCGTACGCGAGCTGCGTGACGGCGGCGCCGCCCCGGCCCCGGCGGGGCAGGCGCGGCCGCCCCGGGAAGACCGCGTCGAGGTTCTTGAGGCCACCTCGCGGCGAGGTGTGCTTGATGCCGTCGTCCTCGGGGCGCACGGGGCGTCCCGCGTACTCCTCGGTGTCCCCGCGCCCGATGATCCAGTTCTCGCGCAGCGGCGCGAGGCCCCGGCGGACGTCGGTGTCGATCTGCGGGTCGGTGTACGGACCGGACGTGTCGTAGAGCGTCACGTCCTTGCCGTTGGTGAGGTGGACCTGACGGACCGGCACCCGGATGTCGGGGCGAGAGCCCGCCAGGTATCCCTTGTGCCAGCCCGGCTGGCGCTCGGTCTGGCCGTCGGCGTCCTGGCTGACGGCAGGCGTGCGTGCGTCCTGAATGGTCATGAGACCTGATCTCCCTACGCCGGCATTACCCGGTAACAGGTTCGGCGGTCGACGCAGCCTCTTCCCGTACGCATGCTCCTGCGCGTACGGTGATCAGCGCCCTCTCAGCCCGGTGCTCCGAGCTCCCGCGTTGTGCAAAGGTGCCCCCACGCTAGCGTCATCTGTGGCGTGCTGAACAGTGGGCCCCCTCATCTCTTGCGATGATCGGTCAGTGACGTCCCTGCCGCAGCCCCCTCATGAGCCCACAGAACAGCCGGGCCACTCCGGCCATGCCCATGGCCATGGGCACAGCCACGGCCACGGACCGGCCGCGCCGGTCTCCAAGCACCTGCGCAAGGTCATCGCCGCCGTGCTGATCCCCTTCGCGACCGCCGTCTTCGTCGGCATGGCCGTGCTCTGGCCAGGTGGCGCGCCGGAGCACGAGCGCACCGGCGTGGGCTTCGACCGCCAGACCCAGCAGGGCAAGGTCATCGCTCTGGTGAACGTCGACTGCAAATCCGTCAACGCCTCCCAGGTGCCCGCCACCGGTGACACGTCCACCCCCGAGGGGCGCGAGGCGACGGCCGCGCAGACCGGCGAGTGCAAGAAGGCGACCGTCGAGGTCGGAACCGGACCGGACAAGGGCCGCGCCTTCTTCGAGATCGTCCAGCCGGGCGCCCCGCGGCAGTTGGCGAACGGTCAGGAGGTCGTCGTCGCCTACGCGCCGGACGCGCCCCGTGACCTCCAGTACTCCGTGATCGACCTGAACCGGAAGTTCCCGATGGCCCTGCTGGCCGGCATCTTCGCCGTCGCGGTCGTCGTGGTGGGCCGGATGCGCGGGCTGTTCGCCCTGATCGCGCTCGTGGTCAGCTTCGGGATCCTGACCCTGTTCATCCTGCCGGCGATCCTCCAGGGCTCGAATCCCCTGTTGGTGGCGGTGATCGGGGCCAGCGCGATCATGTTGATCGCCCTCTACATGTGCCACGGCCTGACGGCCCGGACCTCGGTGGCCGTCCTCGGCACCCTGGTGTCGCTGCTGCTGATCGGTCTGCTGGGATCGCTGTTCATCGACTGGGCGTTCCTCAGCGGCAACACGGACGACAACACCGGGTTGATCCACGGGCTCTACCCGCACATCGACATGAGCGGTTTGCTGCTCGCAGGCGTGATCATCGGATCGCTCGGCGTGCTGGACGACGTGACCGTCACCCAGACCTCGGCCGTCTGGGAACTACACCAGGCCGACCCCTCGATGGGGCCGCGCGGCCTGTACCGGGCGGCCATCCGGATCGGCCGCGACCACATCGCGTCCGTGGTCAACACCCTGGTGCTGGCCTACGCCGGCGCCGCGCTGCCGCTGCTGCTGCTGTTCTCCATCGCGAACAGCAGCATGGGCTCGGTGGCCAACAGCGAGTTGGTCGCGGAGGAGATCGTACGGACCCTCGTGGGCTCGATCGGACTCGTCGCCTCGGTCCCCGTGACCACGGCGCTGGCCGCCCTGGTGGTGTCCGCCGATCGGCCGGGAGCGGCCGCGTCCACATCGGCCCCGGCTCCGGCACGCGGCGGCCGAGGCCGAGGCCGGCGGCGCAAGCGCTGACGGACCAGGACCGACGGGCGGCCGCGATACCGGGGCGACGCCGCGATACCGGGGCGACGGGCGATCAGCCCGCGTTCTGCTCGTTCTGCCGCGCCTCGGCGAGGATCCTGCACAGCTCCTCGTCGAGGGTCTCCTCGAAGTCGCCGAGATTGCGCTCCTGACCGAGCGGAACGAGCCGGTCGGTCCGGTCGAGGAAGGCCACGAGGGGCGCCGCGCCGGCGCGGAACACGGCCCGCTCGCCGACGACCTGGAGGCGGATGTACACGTCCGACAGTTCCTGGGGATCGGTGGGTGCGATGTGCACATCGCCGTCACCGCACGGCTTGTTGATCCCGTCGAGCAGCAGCTCCCGGCCGAACGCCCAGGTCACGGGGGCGTCTCCGGGCAGGTGGAAGGTCAGGCGTACCGCGTAGGGGTCTCGCGCGTCGTACCGAAGCTCCACCGGAATCCGAAACGAGAGCTCCTCGGAAACGAGGAAGCTCATCATGACCTCTGCCTGTACCGACTCGCGCATTGCCTACCCCGCTGTAGTGGAAGTGGCCAGGAATGATCCCCCAGGACCCTCTTGACAAGAGTGGTGGAAGCGCAGACGGATCACAAGGAGTGAGTTTTCAGATACTGATAGAGAACGAGAGGGTACTCAACAGCGCGCCTACTTCACTCCGTAGTCGATTGACTACACACGGCAACCGCGATTCCTGGTGCAAGGGGAGAGAAACAGCCATGGTCGCGGCCGTGTCTCCGGCGGTGATCGGGATGGCCGCACAGACCGTGCCCAGCGTGTATTCCTGGCGCTCGATCACGGGTTGCATCCGCTCGAACGAGGCGATGCGCTGCTCCAACGCGTGCAGGTCCCGCACGGTGTAGGACGTGATGGGCTCGACCGGGTGCCGGTCGTAGTGGTCCTTGCGCGTCTTCTCGTCGAGTTGGCCCAGCAGGCACTGGCCGATGGCGTGCGCGTGGCCGGTCGCCCGGAAGTCGGCCCACTCCTCGCAGGCCGGGCTGGCCGGGGTGTCCGAGACTCCCACGACCTCGATCTCCCCCTCGCGGTAGACCGCGAAATAGACGGGGGCCCCGACGGCGTCGCGGAAGTGCGCGAGCGAGTCGAGGATCATGCTGCGACGTTTCTGCTGAAGTCCCGCACCGGCCAACCGACCGGCCGCGTCGCCGAGGAGGAAGACTCCGCCCTCTCTGCGCAGATAGCCCTCGTGGGTCAGGGTGCGCAGCAGGTGGTACGCGGTGGCCAGCGGGAGCCCCGCCTCCCGCGCCAGTTGTTTCGCCGGGGCCCCGTCGCTGTGGGAGCCCACCGCCTCAAGCAGTCGCAACGCCCGCTGCACCGAACCGATGAGAGTCGGCACACCGGTCGGCACACCGGCGTTGTGAACCGAAGACAATGCTCACTCCCAGCCTGACGACACGGATTCGCACTGTATCGACGGCCTCAAGGGGTGCGAGAGGTCTTCGGCCTCGCGTTCCCCCGCCTGGGTCAATCCCCGTCAGCGGGACGCGGGTGTCCTACCACTCCCCGGCGGAGGACTTGGAACGGTCGCCGCCGAACTTCTTGACCAGGAAGATCAGACCGCCGACGAGTGCGGCGAAGAGCAGCACCTTGAAGACGATCGAGATCAGCGCACCGAGGATGCTGGTGATCACACCGCCGAAGACGAAGAGCGCCAGCAGCGGCACCGCGATCCACTTCACCCACCAGGGCATACCAGCGAATATCGCCCGGATCCCGTCCATGTCCTTACCTCTTCCCTCATCCGTGACTTCCTGCTCGAATGCTAGGAGGCCACGGCTGCGGATGGGGACGCGGAAGCCCCCGGAACCCCCTGATCCGCCCCCTAGGGGGATCAGGGCGACGACCCTCAGCCGGGGGCTCGGCCCCGGCGCCTCAGCCCTCCGGCGGCGAGAAGACCACCAGTACCTTCAACGGCTCGCTGATGTGGTGGAACTTGTGCGGCACGCCGGCCGGCACGTAGACGACGCTGCCGTTCGCGACCGTCGTCGTTTCGTCCCCGACCGTGATCGCGGCGCGGCCGCTCACCACGAAGTACACCTCGTCCTGGCGGTGCGGCTGCTGCGGGTCGCTCTGGCCGGCGTCGAGCGCGTAGAGCCCCACCGACATGTTCCTCTCCTTCAGGAACTGCAGGTAGGCGCCGTCGTTGGCCGCCCGCTCCATTTCGAGCTCATCCAGCCGGAAGGCCTTCATCTTCGTTCTGCCCCTTGCCCTTGCCCGTTGCTGCCGTGGGATCCGCTGATCCGGCGATGTCCCACCCGGATCTTCTCTGCCACGATCAGACACATGACGAATTTCGTAGTCAAGACGCTGGCCAATGCGGCTGCCCTGGCGGTCGCCATCTGGCCTGCTCGCCGGCATCACGCTCGACGACGGCAGCAGCATGGGACGCCGCACGCTCACCCTGATCCTGGTCGCGCTCGTCTTCGGCCTGGTCAACCTGATCGTCAAGCCCGTGGTGAAGCTGCTGTCCTTCCCGCTCTTCATCCTCACCCTCGGCCTGTTCACCCTCGTCGTGAACGCCCTGATGCTGCTGCTCACCTCGTGGCTGGCCGAGCAGTTCGACCTCAGTTTCCACGTCGACGGCTTCTGGACCGCCGTCCTCGGCGGGCTGATCATCTCCGTCGTCTCGTGGGCCGTGAACCTGGCCCTGCCCGAGAAGAACTGAACGGCGGACCATGAGCGATCACCCCGACGGCCCGGCCCCGTACGGCGAGGGAACGCGGGCCGTACGCGCGGGCCTGCCCGAGCCCGTCAAGAACGAACCGCCCCTGCCGGGACCGGTCTTCGCCGCCCACTTCCACCTCCCCGGCGACGTGAGCGGCCCGTACACGTACGGCCGCGACACGAACCCCACCTGGACCCTCCTGGAGCGGGCCATCGGGGAGTTGGAGGCTCCGGGACGGCAGGGTCGGGAGGGGGTGGACGACGTCGAGACGGTCGTCTTCGCCTCCGGCATGGCGGCCGTCTCGGCCGTCCTGCTGTCCCAGGCCCGCACGGGGGACACCGTCGTCCTGCCCGACGACGGCTACCAGGCACTCCCCCTGGTGCGGGAACAGCTGGAGGCGTACGGGATCCACGTGCGCACCGCGCCGACCGGGGAGGACGCCCAACTGGAGGTCCTCGACGGAGCGCGACTGCTGTGGATCGAGACGCCCTCCAACCCGGGGCTGGACGTGTGCGACGTACGGCGCCTGGTGGAGGCCGCGCACGCCGGCGGCACCCTGGTCGCCGTCGACAACACCCTGGCCACGCCGCTCGGACAGCGCCCGCTGGAGCTCGGAGCGGACTTCTCCGTCGCCAGTGGCACCAAGGGGCTGACCGGGCACGGGGACCTGCTGCTCGGGTACGTGGTGTGCCGCGACGCGGAGCTCGCCGCGGGCATCCGCCGCTGGCGCAAGATCATCGGGGCGATCCCGGGCCCGATGGAGGCCTGGCTCGCGCACCGTTCCCTGGCCACCCTCCAACTGCGCGCCCAGCGCCAGTGGGGCAACGCGCTGGCCGTGGCGCAGGCGCTGGCCGACCGCCCCGAAGTGACCGGCGTGCGCTACCCGGGCCTGCCCTCGGACCCGTCCCACAAGACGGCCGCCCGGCAGATGAGCGGATTCGGTTCGGTGGTCTCCTTCACCCTGCCGGACCGGGCGCACGCGGAACGCTTCATGGCGGCCCTGCGCCTGGTCGAGGACGCGACGAGCTTCGGCGGAGTACGGTCCACCGCCGAGCGGCGCCGACGCTGGGGCGGGGACGCCGTGCCGGAGGGATTCATCCGCTTCTCCGCGGGCGCGGAGGACCCGCGGGATCTCGTCGCGGATGTGCTGCGGGCCCTTGATTCCGCGGGTTCGGGGGCCTGAACCGGACAGGGAAAGGCGGTCCGAGCCTCCCCCCTGGTGGCTCGGACCGCCCCGGCTCCCCTCGCGCAAGAACCTCACGGACAAGGCTAGTTGACTCTGGGTCAGAGTCCAATCACGGTAACGACAGGGGCCTATCGGCATATTTATAGTTGAAGGCCCCCACCGAGAGGGGCCGAAATGGACCTGGCCCTGCTGCGCACCTTCGTCGCCGTACACCGGGCCGGCTCGTTCACCCGGGCCGCCACACTCCTCGGGTTGTCCCAGCCCGCCGTCACCTCGCAGATCCGAACCCTCGAACGCCAGCTCGGCCGCCCCCTGTTCCACCGCCGCGCCCGAGGGGTCACGCCCACCGCCGTCGGTGACGAGCTGGCCCACAAGGCCGCGCCGCACCTCGACGCGTTGCTGCGGATCGCCGAGACCGAGCGGGAGGCCGCGGGCACGTTACGGACCCTGCACCTCGCCGGTCCCCCGGAGTTCCTGTGCCTACGGGTGCTCCCCGCCCTGGCCCCGCTCGTGGGTCAGGGGCAGACCCTGCGTACCGCCTTCACCTCCGACGCGGAGCAGGCCCTGGACGGTCTGGCCGCCGGACAGCACGACTTGGTCGTCACCACCTCGCGGCCGCGCGGCGGCCTGTTCTCGGCGAGTCCCCTCTGCGACGAGGACCACGTCCTGGTGGCCGCGCCCTACTGGGCCGCCCTGGCCGATCCGGCGGAGCTGCGCGCCAACGGCCCCCTCGCCCTCGACGGGGTCCCCGTCGTCGAGGTCCACGAGAGCCTGCCTCTCGTCACCCGCTACTGGGGAGCCGTCTTCGACCGCGTCCCCGAGTGCGCCGCCACCGTCGTGGCCCCCGACCTGCGGGCGGTGCTGGAATGCGTACGGGCCGGCGCGGGCCTCGCCGTTCTGCCGCGCTACCTGTGCCGGGACGACATCGAAGCGGGAAGGGTCATCACCCTGTTGGAGCCGGACGTACCGCCGCTGCGTACGTGGTTCCTCGCGGTCCGCGCAGGCAGCCTGGGCCTGGCCCACCTCGCGCGGGCTCACGACCGGCTGCTGCGGGCCGCCGCGCACTGGTGACGGCGGTTGCCGATTCGTGGGGCGCACCGGAGCCATGGCGCGTTTCGAGACGCGTGGCGCGTTTCGGAAGGGGTGTCGTGGGCCACTCTTCTCCCATGACCGAACGACCCGTGGTCAAACGCACCGCCCGCGCGATCCTGCTCGACGGTGACGACCTGATCCTCATCAAGCGCACCAAGCCCGGCGTCGACCCCTACTGGGTCACCCCCGGCGGGGGAGTGGAGCCCTCGGACGCCACCGTCGTCGACGCCCTCCACCGCGAACTCGACGAGGAACTCGGAGCGAAGATCACCGACGTGGTCCCGTGTTTCGTCGACACCATCGAGCACATCGACTCCGGCGGGGTGACCGGGGTGAAGGTGCAGCACTTCTTCGTCTGCCACCTCGAATCCATGGACCCGTCCCGGCGACACGGACCGGAGGTCGACGAGCCCGCCGGCGAGTACGAGATCGTCCGCGTGCCCTTCAGCCGCGTCGGCATCGCCGCCGTCCACCTCGTCCCACTGTCCCTGCGCCACTACCTCGACGGGAACATCGAGGGCGTGCGCGCGATGCACGCTCCGGACCTGGGCTGAGTACGTCGGGAGCGGGCGGATCGGGAGCCGGTCTCAGCCGGCCACGCCCGCCAGCTCCTCGACCGCGTCATAGCGGATGCGCTCCCCGGGGATCCCGATCCGCTTCAACGCGTCGACGCCACTGCGGATCATCGCGGGAGGCCCGGAGATGAAGGCGTCGTACGAGCTCCACGGCCCGTGTTCCCCCACCGCCTGCGGCAGCTGACCCGCGAGCCCCTCGCCGACCACCGGCCGCACCGACAGCCAGGGGTGGGAGCGCTGGAGCCCGAGCAGGGTGTCCTTGTCGTAGAGGTCGCTGTCGCTGCGCGCCCCGAAGAAGACCTCCATCCGGCGCCGCTCACCGTGCTCGGCCACGTCCTCGATCAAGGCCTTGATCGGAGCGATGCCCGTACCGCCGCCCAGGCAGAGCATGCCGTTGTCGGTGCTGTGGTCCACCACCATCGACCCGGCGGGCGGGCCCAGCCGCAGGACATCACCTGGCCGGGCGTGGCGTACGAGGGCGTTGGACACCCAGCCGGCCGGCACGGCCTTGACGTGGAAGGACAGCAGACCGTCCGCCCGGGGCGCCGAGGCGAAGGAGTAGTGCCGCCAGACCCGGGGCCACCACGGGGTCTCCAGGCTCGTGTACTGCCCCGCGAGGAAGGAGTAGGGCTGGTCGGGGCGGACGGTGACGACCGCGATGTCGGGGGTGCGCAGGTCGTGGGAGACCACCTCGGCGAGCCACCAGGCCGGCGCCCTCGCCTCGTCCTCGGCGGCGGCGTCGATCATGGTCTGGGAGATGCCGGTGTAGGCGCGCACCCATGCCGCCTCGGTCTCCGGCCCCCAGGTGTGCTCCGCGTAGCGGGCCAAGGCCCCGATCAGCGCCTCGCCCACGGCCGGATAGTGCGCGGCCACGGTGCCGTACTTGCGGTGTCCGGTACCCAGCCGACGCAGGTACGGGATGAGCACCTCGGGGTTGTCGATGTGTTCGGCGGCCGTCAGCAGGGCCTTCAGCAGCCGGTCGCGCTGCGCGTCCATGGCCGCGGGGAACAGTCCCCGTACCTCGGGGTGGCTCGTGAAGACCAGGGCGTAGAAGTACGAGGTGACCTTGTCGGCGAGGGGTGCGATCTCCGCGATGGTCCGACGGATGAGCACGGCATCCGGGGAGGGCTCGGTCGCGCCGCCTCCGGAGGGTATCCAGCCCGTCGGTCTTGCCGATCTGGTGGGCGGAACGTCCATGTGGTGCCTCGCTTCGAGCATCTCGGTCGGGTCTGCACACGCCACGGCCTCGAATCCGTGGTTCCGGGGTTCACAGCGTGCCGGCCGACCGGGTGCCCTGCGGGGGAATGGGGAAAGTCAGCGTTTCGAACCCCCCTTCCCCTTAAGATGCGTCGGCTACCGGGCGTGCCACAGCGACGAGTTGGTATGCCTCGCGCAGGTCACGACCCTCGTAAACGTGGGTCGCGCGCTCCGCCAGATACGGTCGCGCGTTCACCGCCACCGATCGGGGAACCGCCTCGAAGAGGACGGCGTCGGTCAGCGAGTCTCCGTAGGCGACACAGTCGGAGCGGCCCACCCCGAACCGCGCGCACAGCCGGTCGGCGACGTCCACCTTGCCCTCGGGGGTCAGGATCCCGGCCGCCTCGACGGGCCGCGTGAAGGGGACCTCCGGGAACACCGAGCCGTGTGCGGCGTGCGCGCCCCACTCCAGCAGCAGTTCGACGAAGAAGGAGGGGGACAGGGAGATCACGGCGCAGTAGTCGCCGCGCTCACGGATCTCCGCCCAGACGTCCCGGATCCCCGAAAGCCAGGGGGAGCCGTCGAAGGCCGCCCTGACGTGTGCGGAAGTCAGGTCCGACCAGAGTTCCCGGGCCGCCATCGAGAACTGGTGCGGTCCGATCTCGCGTGCGGCGAAGGCCCGCTCCAGCTCCGCGATCTCCTCGCTCACGCCCAACTGCCGGGAGATCTCGACCGGCGCCGCCGAGCCGTACATCAGCGTTCCGTCGAGATCGAAGAGGTGCAAGAGCGTCATAGCTGCCGAGGCTAGTCCCTGTGTTTCACGTGAAACACCGTGTTTCACGTGAAACGTTCATCGGTTTCACGTGAAACGGGCACGACGTTTCACGTGAAACATCGCTCCACCGGTCTTCCAAATCCTCTGGACGCGCCCTCATCGATGATCCAGTCTGGGCCGGTGACACCACCACCGCTCATCGACCTGCCGATCCGCGCGCTGAGGATGGCCGACCTCCGTCACTGCGCCGACCTCTCCGAGGACCGTGGCTGGCCACGCGAGGACCACAAGTGGGGGCTGCTGCTCGCCGCCGGGAACGGCTACGGCATCGACGCGCCTGATGGCGAGGGGCTCGCTGCCGTCTGTGTCGTCACCCGCTACGGAGACCACCAGGTCAAACCGGATCTCGCCGCCATCGGGATGGTCCTCGTCGCCGACCGGTACGCCCGCAGGGGCTTGGGACGGCGCCTCATGACCCACGTGTGCGACGAGGTCCTCGACGGGGTCCCGCTCACGCTGCACGCCACCCCGTACGGCCGGCCGCTCTACGAGGAGCTCGGCTTCGAGACCACGGGCCGCGCGGAAATGCTCCGGGGCCACTTCCGCCCGTCGCCCGGTGACCCCGAACCTGCCGTCGGCACCGCTTCCGGCACCGTGCGACCGGCCACGGCCGAGGACCTCGTCGGAATCATCCGCCTGGACACCGAGGTGTTCGGCACCGACCGGACCCACATCATCACGCGCCTGCCCGCTTTCGTGGACCGCCTGCTGGTGGCCGAGGACGGTTCCGGGATTCTCGTCGGGTACGCGGCCGCCTGGCCCAACATGGAGACCCATGTCATCGGCCCGCTGATCGCGAAGGACACGGCGACGGCCCAGGCGCTGGTGGCCTCACTGGCCGCCCTCACCGATCGCCCCCTGCGGACCGATGTCGACGTACGCCACGAGGAGCTCCTCGCCTGGCTCAAGGAGCGCGGTCTGGCGTCGGTGGCCTTCAACGCCGTCATGACCCGTGGCCTCCCCGGCCTGCCCGGCGACTGGACCCGACGCTGGGCGCCGCTCACCGTGGCCGCAGGCTGAAACCGCCGCACTCGGCGCCGACGCCAACCACCGACACCGCAGACGCCGCAGCCGCAGCCGCAGCAGACAAGGACCACCGCAGCGTGACCCGATCCGCCGAGCCCGACATCCGTCCCGCCACCGAGGCCGATCTGCCGGAGATCGTCGCCATGCTCGCCGACGACCCGCTCGGCGCCACCCGCGAGTCGCCCGACGGCCTGACCCCCTACCGCGCGGCCCTCAAGCGCCTGACGGACGACCCCCACCAGCACGTGGTGGTCGCCGTCCGCGACGGGCGCGTCGTGGGCACCCTCCAGCTCACGATCGTTCCCGGACTGTCCCGCAAGGGCGCGACCCGCTCCATCATCGAAGGCGTACGGGTGCACGCGGACGAGCGCGGCAGCGGTCTGGGCACCCGGTTCATCGAGTGGGCCATCGAGCGGTCGCGGCAGGAGAACTGCCAACTCGTCCAACTCACCTCGGACGTCACCCGCGTCGACGCCCACCGCTTCTACGAGCGCCTGGGCTTCACCGCCTCGCACGTCGGCTTCAAGCTCCAGCTCTGACCCCCGATGTGCCCGAAGGACAGCCGGCAGTCGGTGGCCGACCTAGCATCGGGAGGGTGAGCCCCAGCCTGCCCCTCGTCACGAGCGCCGAACGGCGCCACCGCCTCGGCCGACGGCACGGCCTGGCCCCGTCGGCCCGACTGGCCACGGTCGGCCAGGCCGCGGACGCGGTCGTCGCCCTGCACGCCACGGACGCCTCGACCGTCTTCCTCTCCGCCCGAGCCCGACTGGCCGATGAGGGCGGCCCGGCGGTGATCGAGCGGGCCCTGTACGAGGAGGTCGGCCTCGTCCGCATGCTCAGCATGCGCAACACGCTCTTCGCCGTCTCCACCGAGCTCGCGCCCTACGTGGACGCGTCCACCGCCCGGAGCATCGCGGCGAAGGAGCGACGGACCCTCCTCAAGCACCTCGACGCCGACGGTCAGGGACTCGACGCCGCATGGCTGGCGGGGGTCGAGGCGGCCACCCTCGCCGCCCTCGACGCGCACGGGCCCTCGACCGGCAGCCAACTGAGCGCCGCGGTGCCCGCGCTCCGCCGGAAGATCACGATCGACCGGGGCAAGAAGTACGAGACGGAGACCGGGGTCACCACCCGGGTCATCCGGCTCCTGGCCGCCGACGGACGGATCCGCCGCGACCGGCCCCGGGGGTCGTGGACCTCCAGCCAGTACCGCTGGGTGCACACCGAACCGTGGCCCGCCCTGCCCGCCGCCGAAGCTCGGGCCGAGATCGCCCGCCGCTGGCTGCGCGCCTACGGGCCCGCCACCGAGGCCGACTTCAAATGGTGGACCGGCTGGACCCTGACCGACGTACGCAAGGCCCTCGCGGCCGTGGGCCCCGAGCAGGTCCGCCTCGACGACGGCACGACGGCCCTGGTCAGCCCGGGTGACACCAGCCCCGAACCCGCTCCGGAGCCCTGGGCCGCACTGCTGCCCGCCCTCGACCCCAGCGCCATGGGCTGGGCCCACCGGGGTTTCCACCTCGACCCCATCCACCGGCCGGCCCTCTTCGACTACGCGGGCAACATCGGCCCGACCGTGTGGTGGAACGGCCGGATCGTCGGCGGCTGGGCGCAGCGCGCCGACGGAGAGGTCGTCTGGCGGCTGCTGGAAAACCCCGGTCGCGCCGCCGAGGAGGCGATCGCCGCCGAGGCCGCCCGGCTCGCCGGCTGGGTGGGCGACGCCCGCATCACGCCGCGCTTCCGCACCCCGCTGGAACGCGAACTGATCGCCTGACCGCCGACGTCACCCTGGTCGCCATCAACCCTGGCGGCCATGACCCTGACGGCCATCACCCTGGTCGCCATCACCTCGGCATCGCCGGCGCCGTCAGCCGATGCCCCGCCAGCCCTGCGGGTCCACTCCGCCGGGCACCGGTGCGCCCTCGTCGTAGGGCTCGCGCGTGAACACGAACGACCCGAGGTCCAGGTGGCTCAGCGTGCCGTCGGCGCGACGTACGGGCCGCAGCGTCTCTCCCGCGTAATAGCCCGTCAGACCGGTCCACGTACCGTCCTCTTCGGGCCGGAAGCGGGCCTGGCGGCCGCTGGTGCCCGCCGGGCCCAGCTCCAGGGAACCGTCCGCGCGCAGGCGCAGCACATGGGCGGCGGTGCCCCAGTACCAGGTACCGCACAGCTCCAACGGCACCTCGGCATCCGCCGGGAACGGCTGCCACGGCGTGGGAAAGCGCGGTTCCGCGTCGGCGACGATCCCGATCAGGTCCGCCGCCACCGTCCCCGCGGGCACTCCGGAGGTGCAGTTCGCCAGGACCACCGCGGCCACGTCGTCGGCCTCGCTCCACCACAGCCCGGCCACGAACCCGGGCAGGGAGCCGCTGTGCCCGAACAGGCGCCGCCCTCCGGCGGTGGAGAACTGGAGGCCCAGGCCGTAGCCGAGGTCGGCGAAGCCGGGCTCGGGAGGCGCGGACGGGGTACGCATCTCCCGTACGCTCTCGGCGCTCAGCACCCGCTCGTCCCCCCGCGCGAGGAAGGCCCCGAACCGCGCCAGGTCGGTCGTCGTGGACCACAGCTGACCCGCCGCGGCCATGAGCCCCAGGTCCTCGGCCGGCTCCGGCATCATCACGTCCGCCCACGGGTGCACCGCCCAGCCGCCGGCGTGCGGGGCCTGTGGCCGGCCGCTCGTACGGTGCAGCCCCAGCGGCTCCAGCACCTCGGCGCGCAGCGCCTCCTCCCAGGGCCGGCCGCGCAGGGCCTCGACGAGCGAGCCCAGCAGCGTGTAGCCCGGGTTGGAGTAGTGGTGTCTGCGCCCCGGCGTGTGCTTGAACGGCTCCTCGCCCAGCACCTCGGCGAGCGAGGGCCGCAGGGCGGCGGAGGATCGCTCCCACCACGGTCCGGGCGTCTCGGCCGCCAATCCGCCCGTGTGGGCGAGCAGTTGGGCGATGGTCACCTCGTCGGCACCGGTTCCCGGAAGGTGCTTGCCCAGGGGGTCGGAGAGGTCCAGCAGCCCCTCGTCGCGCAGCCGCATGACCAGAACGGCCGTGAAGGTCTTGGTGATCGACCCGATCCGGTACTGGACGTTCCCGTCCGGCCCGTGGCCCTCCACCGAGGTGCGGGACCCCTCCCAGACCACCTCCCCGCCACGTACGACGGCCGCCACCAGCGAGGGGGAGCGCCCCTCGCTCTGCGCGACGGCGATCCGGTGCCGCAGCGCGCGGCGGGTGGAAGGGAGTGGTCGCAGATCTTCGGAAAGGGCATCCATGCCCGGATGCTACGTGTTGGCCATGTCCACGAACCGCGAATAGTGGCCCTGGAAGGCGACGGTGATGGTCGCCGTCGGACCGTTTCGGTGCTTGGCGACGATCAGGTCGGCCTCGCCCGCGCGGGGGGACTCCTTCTCGTACGCGTCCTCACGGTGCAGCAGGATCACCATGTCGGCGTCCTGCTCGATGGAGCCGGATTCACGCAGGTCGGAGACCATCGGCTTCTTGTCGGTGCGCTGTTCGGGGCCACGATTCAGCTGGGAGAGCGCGATCACGGGGACCTCCAGCTCCTTGGCCAGCAGCTTGAGGTTTCGGGACATGTCCGAGACCTCCTGCTGGCGGCTCTCGGGCCGGCGCGAGCCGCCTGACTGCATCAGCTGGAGGTAGTCGATGACGACGAGGGACAGGTCGTTGCGCTGCTTGAGGCGACGGCACTTGGCCCGGATCTCCATCATCGACAGGTTCGGCGAGTCGTCGATGTAGAGCGGGGCGGCCGAGACGTCGGGCATGCGGCGGGCGAGCCGGGTCCAGTCGTCGTCGGTCATGGTTCCCGAGCGCATGTGGTGCAGGGCGACTCGCGCCTCCGCCGAGAGGAGGCGCATCGCGATCTCGTTGCGGCCCATTTCGAGGGAGAAGATGACGCTCGGCAGGTTGCTCTTGATGGAGCAGGCCCGTGCGAAGTCCAGCGCGAGCGTCGACTTGCCCATGGCGGGACGGGCGGCGATGACGATCATCTGACCGGGGTGCAGGCCGTTGGTCAGGGAGTCGAGGTCTGTGAATCCGGTGGGGACACCGGACATCTGGCCGCTGCGCGAGCCGATCGCCTCGATCTCGTCGAGCGCGCCCTCCATGATGTCGCCGAGCGGCAGGTAGTCCTCGGAGGTCCGCTGCTCGGTGACGGCGTAGATCTCGGCCTGGGCGCTGTTGACGATCTCGTCGACGTCGCCGTCGGCCGCGTAACCCATTTGCGTGATCTTCGTACCGGCCGCGACCAGGCGGCGCAGAACGGCCCGCTCGTGGACGATCTCCGCGTAGTACTCGGCATTGGCCGCAGTGGGGACGGACTGCACGAGAGTGTGCAGGTACGAGGCCCCGCCGACCTTACTGATCTCCCCGCGTCGGGTCAGCTCGGCGCCGACCGTGATCGGGTCGGCCGGCTCGCCCTTGGCGTAGAGGTCGAGGATGGCCTGGTAGATCGTCTCGTGCGACGGTCGGTAGAAGTCGTGTCCCTTGAGGACCTCGACGACATCGGCGATCGCGTCCTTGGACAGCAGCATGCCACCGAGCACCGACTGCTCGGCGTCGAGGTCCTGCGGGGGGACCCGCTCGAAGCCGCCGCCGGCGCCGTCCCAGGAGCCGCCCTCGCGGCCCCGGTCGTCCTGGTCGTCGCGGCCCTGGCGACGGCCGCGGCCGTCCCCGTCGCGGCGCGAGCGGGCGGGCAGACGGTCACTGGGACCGCTGTCGGCCCAGGGGTCGTCCATGGGCTCGGGCATGCTCACCGGGCCACCTCCTCCCGTCCGCGACGCGGACCTCGCCGTGGCACTCTTTCTACGACACGGCTCCGACATTTGGGGCGCCCGAATCGGCTTGCAGCGCGTCGGGCAACGCCCAACGGTAGGGCCGCGAGCGGCGTCAGCCAATCTTGTTATCCACAGGCTGTGTGGATGAGATGTGGACGAGGGTCCCAATGCTGTGGGTAACTCGCCCGAAGCTGTGCACGGACCGGGGGACGGCGCTGTGGACAAAATCACCCGACCCACCATCACACCCCATCTGACCTGCACTTTCTGCTTTCTCAGGCCATGGGGGAGAAAAATCTTGACCAGGGTCCCGAGATCGCCTCCAACGAGGTGGGAAGAACGCCCAAGTCAGAGAGTCGGTAATGGTCACAGTGCCCTTGCGTCCATTACCTGTGGAAGATTAGATTGAGCACATGACACAGGCCCCCACAGCTGCGAAGGCTGCCCCGAGACGGCACGACCGCGAGATACTCGCCCTGGCCGTGCCGGCCTTCGCCGCCCTCGTCGCCGAACCCCTCTTCGTGATGGCCGACAGCGCCATCGTGGGCCACCTCGGCACCCCCCAGCTGGCCGGCCTGGGCATCGCCGCCGCACTCCTCGCGACCGCCGTGAGCGTCTTCGTCTTCCTGGCCTACGCCACCACCGCGGCCGTCGCGCGAAGGGTCGGCGCCGGCGACCTCCCGTCCGCCATCCGACAAGGCATGGACGGCATGTGGCTGGCGCTGCTGCTCGGCATCGGGGTCGTGACCGTCGTCCTGCCGACCGCGCCCGCGCTCATATCCCTCTTCGGCGCCTCGGACACCGTGGCCCCCTACGCGATCACCTACCTGCGGATCTCCGCCCTCGGTATCCCCGCGATGCTTGTGGTGCTCGCCGCCACCGGCGTCATACGCGGCCTCCAGGACACCCGGACGCCGCTCTACGTGGCCATCGGCGGCTTCGCCCTCAACGGCGTCCTCAACGTGGGGCTGGTCTACGGGGCGGGCCTCGGCATCGCCGGGTCCGCCTGGGGCACCGTCATCGCCCAGTGCTCCATGGCCGCCGTCTACCTCGTGGTGGTAGTCCGCGGAGCCCGGCGCCACGGGGCCTCCCTGCGGCCCGACGCTGCCGGGATCCGGGCCTGCGCCCAGGCGGGCGCGCCCCTGCTGGTCCGCACCCTGTCCCTGCGGGCCATCCTGATGATCGCGACGGCCGTGGCCGCCCGTCTCGGGGACGCCGACATCGCCGCCCACCAGATCCTGTTGTCCCTGTGGAGCCTGCTCGCCTTCGCCCTGGACGCCATCGCCATCGCCGGTCAGGCCATCATCGGCCGCTACCTGGGGGCCGGGGACACCGACGGCGCCCGCGCCGTCTGCCGGCGCATGGTCCAGTGGGGCATCGGCTCGGGAGTGGTCCTCGGACTGCTGGTGGCCCTGACCCGCCCGGTCTTCATCCCGCTGTTCACCGGTGACCCGGTGGTGAAGGACGCCCTCCTGCCCGCTCTGCTGGTCGTGGCCCTGTCCCAGCCGGTGTGCGGGGTCGTCTTCGTCCTGGACGGGGTACTGATGGGAGCCGGCGACGGCCCCTACCTCGCCCGAGCCATGCTGCTGACGCTCGCCGTGTTCGCCCCGGCCGCCCTGCTGGTCCCGACCCTGGGCGGCGGCCTGACCACCCTGTGGTGGGCGATGACGCTGATGATGCTCGTCCGGATGGTCACCCTCCAGCTGCGCGCCCGCTCCGGGCACTGGCTGGTGGCGGGCGCCACCCGCTGACCTCCCGTCCATGTTTCACGTGAAACCGCGGCCGATATGCGGGCGGATGTTTCACGTGAAACACGAAGCGACGAGCCAACGACAAAGGGCCGCACCCCGAGGGGTGCGGCCCTTCATGCGCTGCCCTTAGGCGGCGACGACCTCGATGCCCACGTTCGCGACGACCTCGGCGTGCAGACGCACGGAGACCTGGTACGAACCGAGGGTCTTGATCGGGGAGCCCAGCTCCACGCGACGCTTGTCGACCTTCGGGCCACCGGACGCCTCGATCGCCGTGGCGATGTCGGACGGCGTCACGGAGCCGAAGAGACGACCGGCGTCACCCGCGCGGGTGGCCAGACGGACCTTGACACCCTCGAGCCGGCCCTTGACCTCGTTGGCCTGCTCGATGGTCGCGATCTCGTGGATCTTGCGGGCGCGGCGGATCTGCGCCACGTCCTTCTCGCCACCCTTGGTCCAGCGGATCGCGAAACCACGCGGGACCAGGTAGTTGCGAGCGTAACCGTCCTTGACGTCGACGACATCGCCGGCGGTGCCGAGGCCAGAGACCTCGTGGGTCAGGATGATCTTCATTAGTCGGTCACCCTTTCCTTATCGCGCGGTGGACGTGTAGGGCAGCAGCGCCATCTCACGGCTGTTCTTGACGGCCGTGGCGACGTCACGCTGGTGCTGCGTGCAGTTGCCGGTAACGCGGCGGGCACGGATCTTGCCGCGGTCGGAAATGAACTTCCGCAGCATGTTCGTGTCCTTGTAGTCCACGTACGCGGTCTTGTCCTTGCAGAACGCGCAGACCTTCTTCTTAGGCTTGCGCACAGGCGGCTTCGCCATTGTGTCTCTCCTGTGTGATCAAGAAGTGGGGATACGGGCTGCCCTAGAAGGGCGGCTCGTCCGAGTAGCCACCGCCGGAACCGCCGGAGCTTCCGCCCCAGCCGCCCCCGCCGCCCTGCTGCTGGCCGCCGGCCGGCGCGCTGGACGCCCACGGGTCGTCGGAGGGAGCTCCGCCACCCTGGGGGGCGCCGCCGCTGGGGGCTCCGCCCCAGCCACCGCCGCCGCCACCCTGCTGCTGACCTCCGCCGTATCCACCCTGGCCGCCGCGACCGGTGGTCTTGGCGACCTTGGCCGTGGCGTTCTTCAGGCTGGGGCCGACTTCCTCGACGTCCAGCTCGTAGACCGTGCGCTTGACACCCTCACGGTCCTCGTACGACCGCTGCTTCAGGCGGCCCTGCACGATGACGCGCATGCCCCGCTGAAGGGACTCGGCGACGTTCTCCGCCGCCTGACGCCAGACCGAGCAGGTCAGGAACAGGCCTTCGCCGTCCTTCCACTCATTGGTCTGCTTGTCGAAGATGCGGGGAGTGGACGCGACACGGAACTTCGCGACCGCCGCACCCGAGGGGGTGAAGCGCAGCTCGGGGTCGTCGACGAGATTGCCGACGACCGTGATGACGGTCTCGCCTGCCATGGATGAACCTCTCGGCGGGGATTGCTGCTGGGCTGCTGTGCTACTCGGTCCCGATTACCGCTGAACCGAAGTTCAGTGGGTCTCGGGGCGAAGGACCTTGGTCCGGAGAACCGACTCGTTCAGGTTCATCTGTCGGTCAAGCTCCTTGACGACCGCGGGCTCGGCCTGCAGGTCGATGACCGAGTAGATGCCCTCGGGCTTCTTCTTGATCTCGTAAGCGAGACGACGACGGCCCCAGGTGTCGACCTTCTCGACCTTTCCGTTGCCCTCACGGACGACGGAAAGGAAGTTCTCGATCAGCGGGGAGACAGCGCGCTCCTCGAGATCGGGGTCGAGGATGACCATCACTTCGTAGTGACGCATGTGGAACCCACCTCCTTTGGACTCAGCGGCCACGGTCGTTCCGTGGCAGGAGGGTCGTGATGCGTACCGCACGGCGTCCGAGAACAGACACCGCGCAGACCGTACAGAGTACCCGCTCGGCTCCTTCCGGTTGAAATCCGTCCGGGAAGGGCCGCAATCTGTACCCATCGGGTGTGCTCGGTGCTACGCCCCGACCCCCGTCGGGACGGCCCCGCAGCACCGCTCTGCGTCAGCCAGGAGGTGCCTTCCGATGGCACAGGCAATGCATGGCCAGTCCCCCTCCCAGCCGCCCCCGGCGATCTCCCTCCTCTCCACCGACGGCAAGCCCCATCCGCTCCAGGACGCGCTGCTGGCCGTCACCCTGGTCCTCGGGGCCGTGGCGTTCGTCACTGCGTTCTTCCACAACCTGCATCTGCTGACCTCGTGGACCGGGCTGATCGGGATCCTGACCGGGGCCTACGGACAGTTCATCTCCGAGACGACACGCGAGCGCTTCGCACTGATCATCGGCCTTGGTGCGTCTGCCCTCGGCTTCTTCCTCGGCATGGCGCACGGCGGTCTCTTCGGCGGCTGGCTGGGCTGACCGGGTGATCTCCCCGACGGGGCGCCGGCCGACCGTCGGCCGGCGCTACGGCCCGTCCCCCAGATGGGTGGCGCCCCCGTCGCAGTAGGCTTCGCGCCATAGCCAGCGAAGCCGCCGGAGGAGACACCCCGCATGAGCCTGTCCCTGAGCACCATCAGCCGAGAGCAGCATCTGGCATACCTCCAGAGCCTGCCCTCGGCTAGCCACTGCCAGGTCCCGGCATGGGCCGACGTCAAGAACGAGTGGCGCTCGGAGAACCTCGGATGGTTCGACAAGTCCGGTGAACTCGTCGGCGCCGCGCTCGTGTTGTACCGCCAGCTGCCCAAGGTGAAGCGCTACCTCGCGTACCTCCCCGAGGGGCCCGTCATCAACTGGTTCGCCCCGAATCTGGAGGAGTGGCTCCAGCCGATGCTGGCCCACCTCAAGAACCAGGGCGCCTTCACCGTGAAGATGGGTCCGCCCGTCGTCATCCGCCGCTGGAACGCCGCCGCCATCAAGTCCGGCATCCAGGACCCGGACGTCAAGCGCCTGCGTGACGTGGAGGCTTCGGTCATCGAGCCCCGCGCCTTCGAGGTGTCCGACAAGCTGCGCCGCATGGGCTGGCAGCAGGCCGAGGACGGCGGCGCCGGCTTCGGCGACGTCCAGCCGCGCTACGTCTTCCAGGTGCCGCTGGCGAACCGTTCGCTGGACGACGTCCTCAAGGGCTTCAACCAGCTGTGGCGCCGCAACATCAAGAAGGCCGAGAAGGCAGGCGTCGAGGTCGTCCAGGGCGGCTACGAGGACCTGCCGACCTGGCAGCACCTGTACGAGATCACCGCCGAGCGCGACAAGTTCCGCCCGCGCCCTCTCAGTTACTTCCAGCGCCAGTGGACGGCCCTCAACTCCGAGGACCCCAACCGGATGCGCCTGTACATCGCGAAGCACGAGGGGGAGCCGCTGGCCGCCGCCACGATGCTCACCGTCGGCCAGCACGTCTGGTACTCCTACGGCGCCTCGGCCAACCACAAGCGCGAGGTCCGTCCCTCGAACGCGATGCAGTGGCGCATGCTGCGCGACTCCTACGCGCTCGGCGCCGCCGTCTACGACCTGCGCGGCATCAGTGACACCCTGGACGAGAACGATCACCTGTTCGGCCTGATCCAGTTCAAGGTCGGCACGGGCGGCGAGGCCGTCGAGTACGTCGGCGAGTGGGACTTCCCGCTCAACAAGATGCTGCACAAGGCGCTCGACATCTACATGTCGCGCCGCTGACCCACCCCACCCCACACACCGCACCGGCTGCACCACGCAGCTTTCCGAGAGAGGCTCCGGACGGGCATGGCGCTCACGCTCTACGTCGACACCGCGCGCTGGCGTGCGCACCAGAAGCAGGTCACCGACCAGTTCCCCGGACTGATCCCGGTCTGCAAGGGCAACGGCTACGGCTTCGGCCACGAGCGGCTGTGCGAGGAGGCGACCCGCATGGGCGCCGACATCCTGGCCGTGGGGACGACGTACGAAGCGGCCAGCATCAAGGACTGGTTCGGCGGTGACCTGCTCGTCCTCACCCCGTTCCGGCGCGGTGAGGACCCGGTGCCGCTGCCGGACCGGGTGATCCGCTCGGTCTCCTCGGTGGACGGGGTACGCGGCCTGGTGGGCGCGCGCGTGGTCATCGAGTGCATGAGCTCGATGCGCCGCCACGGCGTCTCGGAGCAGGACCTGGGCCTGCTCCAGTCGGCGATCGAGGACGTCCGGCTGGAGGGCTTCGCCCTGCACCTGCCGCTGGACCGCCCGGACGGCTCGGACGCCGTCGAGGAGGTCATCGGCTGGATGGACCGGCTGCGCGCGGCCCGGCTGCCGCTGCACACCATGTTCGTCAGCCACCTGCGGGCCGAGGAACTGGCGCGGCTCCAGCAGCAGTTCCCGCAGACCCGCTTCCGGGCCCGTATCGGCACCCGGCTGTGGCTGGGCGACCACGACGCGACGCAGTACCGCGGCTCGGTCCTGGACGTCACCCGGGTGTCCAAGGGGGACCGGTTCGGCTACCGCCAGCAGAAGGCGGCCTCGGACGGCTGGCTGGTGGTCGTCGCGGGCGGCACCTCCCACGGGGTGGGCCTGGAGGCCCCCAAGGCCCTGCACGGGGTGATGCCGCGCGCCAAGGGCGTCGCCCGTGCCGGCCTGGCCACCGTCAACCGCAACCTGTCGCCCTTCGTGTGGGCGGGCAAGCAGCGGTGGTTCGCGGAGCCGCCGCACATGCAGGTGTCGATCCTGTTCGTGCCCTCGGACGCCACCGAGCCGAAGGTCGGCGACGAGCTGGTGGCGCACCTGCGGCACACCACCACCCAGTTCGACCGGGTGCTCGACGCCTGAGTCCGCCGGCGGGCCGTCGCCCGGCCCGTCAGCGGCCGGGGTCCACGCCCCAGTCGACCCGCTGTCCCTCGGGAGGCGCCGTGTACTGCGGCGCCTTTCGTGTTTCCGACAGGGTGAAGACGTCCTCGGCGCCGTCCAGGACGCCGCCGGAGGGGTCGTCCGCGCCGCCCTGCCGTACGACGTCCCGTTCGGGCATCAGGATGTCCCGCACCACGACGGCGCACAGGTAGAGCGTCGCCAGGAGGTGGGCGGCGATCGCCAGCTGGTAGCCCTCCACGGGCAGGCCCTGGTGCTTGTCGCCGCTGGAGGTGTAGGCGAGGTAGAACCAGATCCCGAGGTAGTAGAGGACCTCGCCGGCCTGCCAGATCAGGAAGTCGCGCCAGCGGGGGCGGGCGAGCGCGGCGAGCGGGATGAGCCAGAGCACGTACTGCGGCGAGTACACCTTGTTGGCCAGGATGAACGCGGCCACCACCAGGAACGCCAGTTGGGCGAAGCGGGGGCGGCGCGGGGCCGTCAGGGTGAGCAGCCCGATGGCCAGGCAGAGCAGCAGCGTGAGGCCTGTGGCGTAGGTGTTGGCCCCCTCCAGGGGGTTGCCGGTGCGCTGTGAGATCAGCAGCCAGACGGAACCGAAGTCGATGGGCCGTTCCTGGCTGAAGACGTAGAACCGCTTCCAGCCGTCCCAGGCGACGTACATGACCGGCAGGTTGACCGCGAGCCAGGCGACGACGGCCCCGAGCACGGCGGCGCCGAAGGCACGCCACTTGCCCGCCCGCCAGCAGAGCACGAACAGGACGCCGAGGAGCAGGGCGGGATAGAGCTTGGCCGCGGTGGCCAGGCCGATGGCGACACCGGCGAGGCCGGGCCGGCCACGCGACCACATCAGCATGGCGACGGCGGTGAGGGCGACGGCCGGCAGGTCCCAGTTGATGGTCGCGTTGAGCGCGAAGGCGGGGGCCAGGGCCAGGAGCAGGGCGTCCCAGGGCCGGTTGCGGTGGGTACGGGCGACGCAGACGGCGATGACGGCGGCGCACACCATCAGCATGCCCGCGTTGACCATCCAGTACATCTGCTCACGGTGCTGGATGCTGCCGGAGGACGGGGTCAGCCAGGAGGCGACCTGCATGAAGGCGCCGGTGAGCACCGGATACTCCAGGTACTGCATGCCGCCGTACTTCGGGTCCTGCGCGATGTCGGGGAACTTGTCGACGTAGGGCGTGAGTCCGTCGGCGAAGCCCCGGGCGGAGTACAGGTGCGGGATGTCGGAGTAGCAGGCGTGGGTGTACTGCGAGGCGGCGCCGCGGAACCAGGCCCAGTCGTAGCAGGGCACCTTCTGCGCCATGCCGAGCGCGAACATGCCGAGGAGGACGAGGGCCACGACGCGGACGGGGTTCAGCCAGTGGCCGCCCAGTCGGGCGTGGCGGCCGATCGGGCCGCCGATGATCTCGCTGCCGGCCGCCGCGACCTCGTCCTGCTGCGTGGGCAGTACGGGCCGGTCCTCGTGCACCTGGGTCATGCGCTCATCCTGCCGTACCGCACCGGACACGAGCGAGGGCCGTCGCGGGGGTGCGACGGCCCTCTTCGGGTGGGTACGGCCTGTTATGGGTGGCGGGGATCAGCCGCCGGTGATGCCCATGGTGGATCCCCAGTTGGTCGAGCCGCCCGGACGACCGGGCCTGCCGGTCTGGGACGGGGAGGGCTCCCCGGTGTTGCCGCCGCTGGGCAGCCCGCCGGTGTTGCCGCCGTTCCCGTTGGTGTTGCCGCCGTTGCCCGCGCCGCCGGAGGTCGTCGGGTCGCACAGGTTCCACGGGCCGGGACGACAGGACGGCTTGCCGTCGGGGGAGGGCGAGGGGGAGACCATCGACGGGGACGTCGACGGAGAGGTGGAGGGTGAGGCGGACGGCGACGAGGGCGCCGCCGGGGTGGGCGTGGGGGCGCCGGCGGAGTCCGCGACGACGCCGATGTCCTCGGCCTCCGGGAACTGCTTGACCGGGGTGCCCTTGAGGGCCTCGCGCATGTACTCGGTCCAGATCACGGCCGGGATGTCACCACCGTGGATGGAGTCGACGCCACCCACGTGGTTCATGGACAGCAGCTTGCGGTCCTTGCCCTTGGCGTTCGGGTCGTTGCGGAAGAGCGTCACCGACGTGGACAGCTGCGGGGTGTAGCCGACGAACCACGCCGACTTGTTCTGGTCGGTGGTGCCGGTCTTGCCGGCGGCCGGACGGCCCAGCTTCTTCGCCTTGGTGCCGGTGCCGTTCTCCACGACGTTCTGAAGCACCTTGGTGATGTTGTCGGCGATGGCGTCGTCCATGGCCCGAGCCTCCTTCGGGGGCTCGAACCCGGGCAGCTCCTTGCCACCCTTGACGACCGACTGCACCGAGTAGGGCTCGCGGTGGGTGCCGGACGCGGCGAACGTCGCGTAGGAGTCGGCCATGCGGATCGCGCTGGGCGTCGAGGTGCCCAGCGCGAAGGAGGCGTTGTTGTTCCCGTCCATCGACTCTTCGAGGATGCCGGTGGCCTTGGCGACCGAGCGGACCTTGCTGTGGCCGACGTCGAAGACGAGCTGGGCGAAGGGCACGTTGATCGACTGTCGCATCGCCTCGTTGAGGGTCACGTAGCCGTGCGCCTCCGGGCTCTCGTTCTTCTGCCGGAAGGGGGTGCCGTCGGCGGCGAGCAGCGGCTTGCCCTCACGGTTGTTGATCACCGCGAGGTCGTCGCCGTTGTACTTGCTGTCGATCGAGATGCCCGAGCCCCTGGAGTTCTGGGTGCCGTACTGCATGGCCGCGGCCAGGACGTACGGCTTCCAGGTCGAGCCGACGGGGACGCCGGAGGTGTTGGCGTTGTTGGAATAGTGCTTCTGGTCGAAGCCGGGGCCGCCGTAGAGGGCGACGATCGCGCCGGTCTTGACGTCCACCGACGCCGCGCCGACCTGCACGAACGTGTCGTACTCGGGCCGCTTCTTCACGTCGAGGAAGTCGTTGCGGGTGTCCTCCACCGCCTTGACGAGCGCGTCGACCTTGGGCTTCTCGAAGGTGGTGCGGATCGTGTAGCCGCCGAGCGCCAGCTTCTCGGCGGTGATGTCGCCGTTCTTCAGCACGTAGGCCTTGGCCACGTCGACGAGGTAGCCGGTCTGCCCGTTCAGGCCGCGGGCCTGCTCCGATTCCACGCGGGCCGGGAAGTCGGAGTCCTTGTACTTCTCGCGCTCGGACTTCTCCATCCGACCGACGGCGACCTCGCGGTCGAGGACCCAGGCCCAGCGGGCGCGGGCGCGCTTCTCGTTGGCCTCGGGGGTGGCGGCGGCGCCGATGCCGCCGTCCGGGTTGTACAGGTTCGGGCCCTTGAGCAGGGAGGCGAGGAAGGCGCTCTCGGACGGGTTGAGGTCCTTGCAGTCCTTGCCGAAGTAGGCGCGGGCGGCGGCCTGGATGCCGTAGGCGTCGCGCCCGTAGTAGGCGGTGTTCAGGTAGCCGGCGAGGACGACGTCCTTCTCCTCCGTCATGCCGACCTTCAGGGCGATGAAGAGCTCGGTGACCTTGCGCTTGAGGGTCTGCTCGGAGTCCAGGAAGGTGTTCTTCACGTACTGCTGGGTGATCGTCGAGCCGCCCTGGGTGGAGCCGCCGGTGGCCATGTTCACCACGGCGCGGGCAATGCCCATCGGGTCGACGCCCTTGTCCGTCTCGAAGGACTCGTTCTCCGCGGCGATCACGGCATTCCGCATCGACACGGGAATCTGGTCGATGGAGACGATCTGGCGGTTCGTGGAGCCGCCCGTCGCGACCATCTGGGAGCCGTCGGCCCATTGGAAGACGTTGTTCTGCGCCACCGCCGTCTTGTGCGCGTCAGGCGTTCCCACGCTGGCGATACCGATGCCGGCGCCCGCCACGATGACGGCGAAGAAGCCCAGGGAGGTCCCGCCGACCAGCTTCCAGGACGGGACGTACCGCTTCCAACCGGACTTGCCCGCACGCGGGTAGTCGATGAGCCGGCTTCCGCCGCCACCGTTGGCCCCCTTGCCGCCGGGGCGACCGCGCCCCGAGCCCCCTCGGCGGTCGGCCCGGCGGGCATCGGCGCGGCTGCCGTACGCCACCTGCCCGCCCGGCGGGCCGCCGGGTGACGCGGGGGGTACCTCGCGCCCGGGGCCGGCGCTCCGACCCGGGCGTTGTTGGGCAGCCCGGCGGGACGCGGCGCGGCCGCCGCCCTGGGACTGCGGCTGTTTGCGGCGGTGCTCGCTCATCGAACGACTACTCCTCGGGCAGGCGAGTGGCCTGGAAGCGGCAAACGGATTCCGGTTAGCCCGGTTTCTTGCCGCACAGACTACGCACGGTCAAAACCCAATCAGTGCCGAAGTTCACCCCAAATCAGGCAACTCGCATCGTACGAATTGGTGATGTGACGCCGGTCACCACGTCACCACTTGTCGCCGGAGTCCACCCGTTCTATCGTCTGGATGTATCGAGCCGATACATCAGCTCGACATAAACTCAGAGGCAGAGAGGGGCAGGCGGATGAGCAGGCGCTCCGGCATCCTCGAGTTCGCCGTCCTCGGCCTGCTTCGCGAATCCCCCATGCACGGTTATGAGCTCCGCAAGCGGCTCAACACCTCGCTGGGGGTGTTCAGGGCGTTCAGCTACGGGACTCTGTATCCCTGCCTCAAGACGCTGGTCGCCAACGGCTGGTTGATCGAAGAGCCGGGCAACGCCCCGGAGGACGCCCTCGCCGCTTCACTCGCAGGGCGCCGCGCCAAGATCGTCTACCGGTTGACGGCCGCGGGTAAGGAGCACTTCGAAGAGCTCCTCTCCCACACCGGCCCCGACACCTGGGAGGACGAGTCCTTCGCAGCCCGCTTCGCCTTCTTCGGCCAGACCGAACGAGACGTGCGGATGCGCGTGCTGGAGGGCCGCCGCAGCCGGCTGGAGGAGCGCCTCGAAAAGATGCGCGCCTCCCTCGCACGGACCCGGGAGCGCCTCGACGACTACACGCTCGAGCTGCAACGCCACGGAATGGAATCCGTGGAGCGTGAAGTGCGCTGGCTGAACGAGCTCATCGAGAGCGAGCGGGCGGGACGGGACCGCAGACGGTCCGGTCCGCCCGACGAAACTGCAAAGTGAGGTCTGCATCTCGCAGGCCTCGTTCCGAGAACAAACAGGGAGCAACCGGAATGGGTTCGGTTCGCGTAGCCATCGTCGGCGTGGGCAACTGCGCCGCCTCGCTGGTGCAGGGCGTCGAGTACTACAAGGACGCCGACCCGGCGTCCAAGGTCCCCGGGCTGATGCACGTCCAGTTCGGCGACTACCACGTGGGTGACGTCGAGTTCGTCGCCGCGTTCGACGTCGACGCGAAGAAGGTCGGCCTCGACCTCTCCGACGCCATCGGCGCCAGCGAGAACAACACCATCAAGATCTGCGACGTCCCGAACTCCGGCGTGACCGTCCAGCGCGGCCACACCCTGGACGGCCTGGGCAAGTACTACCGGATGACGATCGAGGAGTCCGCCGAGGCCCCCGTCGACGTCGTCCAGATCCTCAAGGACCGCCAGGTCGACGTTCTCGTCTGCTACCTGCCCGTCGGTTCCGAGGAAGCGGCGAAGTTCTACGCCCAGTGCGCCATCGACGCCAAGGTCGCGTTCGTCAACGCCCTCCCGGTCTTCATCGCCGGCACCAAGGAGTGGGCTGACAAGTTCACCGAGGCCGGTGTCCCGATCGTCGGCGACGACATCAAGTCCCAGGTCGGCGCCACCATCACGCACCGCGTGATGGCGAAGCTGTTCGAGGACCGCGGTGTCCGTCTTGAGCGCACCATGCAGCTCAACGTCGGCGGCAACATGGACTTCAAGAACATGCTCGAGCGCGACCGCCTGGAGTCGAAGAAGATCTCCAAGACGCAGGCCGTCACCTCGCAGATCCCCGACCGTGACCTCGGCGAGAAGAACGTCCACATCGGCCCGTCCGACTACGTCGCGTGGCTCGACGACCGCAAGTGGGCCTACGTCCGCCTTGAGGGTCGCGCCTTCGGCGACGTCCCGCTGAACCTTGAGTACAAGCTTGAGGTGTGGGACTCCCCGAACTCCGCCGGTGTCATCATCGACGCCCTGCGCGCCGCGAAGATCGCCAAGGACCGCGGCATCGGTGGCCCGATCCTGTCGGCCTCCAGCTACTTCATGAAGTCCCCGCCGGTGCAGTACTTCGACGACGAGGCCTTCGCCAACGTCGAGAAGTTCATCAAGGGTGAGGTCGAGCGCTAGTCGCACCCGAGGGTCCCGACGGGACACCTGGACTTCGACTGTTCTTCCGCCGTGGGTCCCCGGACAATGTGTCCGGGGACCCACGGCGTATGTGACCCTTGCCCTCATGCCTGTCGTACGTGATCTGCGCGTACTCCTGCGCCTGAGGGATTTCCGCAACCTGCTCGCCGTACGGCTGCTCTCCCAGGCCGCCGACGGTGTCTACCAGGTCGCGCTCGCCACCTACGTGGTGTTCTCCCCGGAGAAGCAGGCCTCGCCGGCGGCCATCGCCTCGGCCATGGCCGTCCTGCTGCTGCCCTATTCGGTGATCGGACCCTTCGCCGGGGTCCTGCTGGACCGCTGGCTTCGGCGCCAGGTCTTCCTCTACGGCAACCTGCTGCGGGCCTTCCTCGCCTGTGTGACCGGCGTGCTGATCGTGGCGCACGCACCGGACTGGCTGTTCTACGCGTCCGCCCTGTCCGTGACCGCCGTGAACCGCTTCGTCCTGGCCGGGCTCGCCGCCTCCCTGCCCCGCGTCGTCGCCCCCGACCAGCTGGTCACGGCGAACGCCCTCTCGCCCACCGCCGGAACCCTCGCGGCCGTCGCCGGTGGCGGGCTCGCCTTCCTGGTCCGGCTCCTGGGTTCCGATTCCAACGCCGTGGTGGTCCTGCTGGGCGCCGCCCTCTACCTGGGCGCGGCCCTCGCCGCCCTGAGCCTGGCCATCGACCTGCTGGGACCCGACCACCCGCCTGGCCGGGTCCACCCCTCCGTCACGGAGGGGATCGCGCTGACGGCCCGGGGCATGGTCGAGGGTCTGAAGCACCTGGCCGACCGACGCGAGGCCGCTCGGGCGCTCACGGCGATGACGGTGATGCGGTTCTGCTACGGGGCGCTCACCGTGATGCTGCTGATGCTCTGCCGCTACTCCTGGTCGGACAACGAGTCGGACGGTCTGGCCCTGCTCGGCATCGCCGTCGGGGTCTCCGGCGCCGGATTCTTCGCGGCCGCCGCCGTCACGCCCTGGCTGGTGAACCGGCTGGGCCCGCTGGGCTGGATCAGCTGCTGCGCCGGCGCCTCGGCCGTGCTGGTCCCGGCACTGGGCCTGTTCTTCGCCCCCGGGCCGATGCTCGTCGCCGCGTTCGTCCTCGGCCTCGCCACCCAGGGCGCCAAGATCTCCACCGACACGATCGTGCAGTCCCGGGTGGACGACGCCTTCCGGGGGCGGGTCTTCTCCGTTTACGACGTGCTGTTCAACGTCGCCTTCGTCGGAGCGGCCGCCGTGGCCGCGCTCATGCTGCCCGTCGACGGCCGATCCGTCCCGCTGATCCTCGGTGTGGCCCTGCTCTACGCCGGCACGGCCGCTCTCATACTGCGGCAGGGGCAGACACCGCCCGCCGACAGCGGCCGCCGACGTTTCACGTGAAACATCGCGCGCGGCGAGAAGGGGTGTGCTCCGCGTCGATGTTTCACGTGAAACATCGACGCGGAGTCCGTCAGGCCTCGGGCTTCTCGGCGCCCTGGGTGGCCCACCACTCCTTGAGGGCGGCAACCGCGGCGTCGTGACCCATCGGGCCGTTCTCCAGGCGGAGGTCCAGGAGGAAGGCGTAGGCCTTGCCCACGGCCGGGCCCGGCTTGATGCCCAGGACCCGCTGGATCTCGTTGCCGTCCAGGTCGGGGCGGATCGCGTCCAGCTCCTCCTGCTCCTGGAGCTGGGCGATCCGCTCCTCCAGCCCGTCGTAGGTGCGGGAGAGCGCGCCGGCCTTGCGCTTGTTGCGCGTGGTGCAGTCCGACCGGGTCAGCTTGTGCAGGCGGCTGAGCAGCGGCCCGGCGTCACGGACGTAGCGCCGCACCGCCGAGTCGGTCCACTCGCCGTCCCCGTAGCCGTGGAAGCGCAGGTGCAGCTCCACCAGCCGGGAAACGTCCTTGATCATGTCGTTCGAGTACTTCAGGGCCGTCATGCGCTTCTTGGTCATCTTCGCGCCCACCACCTCGTGGTGGTGGAAGGAGACCCGGCCGTCGCTCTCGAACCGGCGGGTGCGCGGCTTGCCGATGTCGTGCAGCAGGGCGGCCAGCCGCAGCACCAGGTCCGGGCCCTCCTCCTCCAGGGCGATCGCCTGCTCCAGCACGATCAGGGAGTGGTCGTACACGTCCTTGTGCCGGTGGTGCTCGTCGCTTTCGAGGCGCAGCGCGGGCAGCTCCGGCAGCACCCGGTCCGCCAGACCGGAGTCCACGAGCAGGCCCAGCCCCTTGCGGGGGTGGGCGGACAACAGCAGCTTGTTCAGCTCGGCCTGGACCCGCTCGGCCGAGACGATCTCGATCCGGTCCGACATCTCCTTCATCGCGGCCACCACCTCGGGTGCGACCTCGAAGTCCAGCTGCGCGGCGAAACGGGCCGCGCGCAGCATGCGCAGCGGGTCGTCGGAGAAGGATTCCTCCGGGGTGCCCGGCGTGCGCAGCACCCCGGCGGCCAGGTCCTCCAGGCCGCCGTGCGGGTCCACGAACTCCTGCTCGGGCAGGGCGAGCGCCATGGCGTTGACGGTGAAGTCGCGCCGGACCAGGTCTTCCTCGATGGAGTCGCCGTAGGAGACCTCGGGCTTGCGCGAGGTGCGGTCGTACGCCTCGGAGCGGTACGTGGTCACCTCGATCTGGAAGTTCCGGTCGACGTCCCCGATGCGGGCGGTCTTCTGGGCCCCGATCGTCCCGAAGGCGATCCCGATGTCCCATACCGAGTCGGCCCAGGGCCGCACGATCTTCAGGACGTCCTCGGGACGCGCGTCGGTGGTGAAGTCGAGGTCGTTGCCGAGACGCCCGAGCAACGCGTCGCGGACGGAGCCTCCGACCAGGGCGAGGTGGAAGCCCGCCTCCTGGAAGCGGCGGCCGAGCTCGTCGGCGACGGGAGCGACGCGCAGCAATTCGCTGACCGCGCGGCGCTGCACCTGACTCAGGGCACTGGGGTTGTCTTCATTGGCGTTCGGCACAACAGAAAAGGGTACGTGTCCCGCCCGGTCCGGGCGCCCCCGTTTCCGCAGGCCTCCGCCCGCGCGGGCCCCGGGCGGTCCCGATCATGTGGAGCAAGCCGCGGCACTCGCGCACAGCGCGCCTCGTTACCATGCGTGGACGCACAACCGACGACCACTGACACTTCGAGGGACGGGCGAGCGCGTGGCCGAGGCGGCAGACAACCAGGGGGCGTCCCCCGCCCCTGCCCGGCGCCGGTGGCTGCGACGGGCCGCCGTCCTGCTCACCGGGACGCCGGTGCTCGCCGCTCTGGTCTACGCCCCCGCCCCACCGGCCCAGGCGGCCGAGTCCGCCGTCGACGTCCAGCTGACCGAGGTGGCGCCCAGCGCGCCGGTCAAGAGCGACACGCTGACCATCTCGGGGACGGTGGTCAACAACAGCCGCGAGACGATCAAGAACGCCCATGTCGGTCTGCGGGTGGGGCCGAGGCTGGGGGACCGGTCGTCCATCGACGAGGTCGCCGACCGCAAGGGATTCCGGCCGGGGGTGGACCCGGGGGAGATCGACCAGGCCTTCTCCGTGAAGATCGACTCGCTCCCCGCCAAGGTCGACCAGGACTTCACGATCAAGGTTCCGGTCAACAAGCTCGACCTGGGCGCGGACGGGGTCTACCAACTGGGGATCTCCCTGTCCGGGTCCACGGACAGCCGGCCCGGCGAGCAGGTCCTCGGCATCCAGCGGACGTTCCTGCCCTGGCAGCCCGACCCGGCGGCCAAGCGGTCCTCCCTGACCTACGTGTGGCCGCTGATCTCCACGACGCACGTCACCGCGGAGAGCGGCTCGGACGAACTCCAGACCCCCGTCTTCCTCGACGACTCGCTCGCGGAGGAGCTGCGACCGGGCGGCCGGCTGGAGCGCATGGTCTCGCTCGGCAAGGACCTGCCGATCACCTGGGTCATCGACCCCGATCTGCTGACCACCGTCGACGCCATGACCAAGGGCTACCGCGTCCGCAGCCCCGAGCCCGGCGGCAAGCCCGTCCAGGGCAGGAACAAGGCTCTCGCGGAGCAGTGGCTCAGCTCCCTGGAGAGCGCCGTCCAGGGCAAGAAGGTCGTCGCCCTGCCGTTCGCCGACCCCGACCTGGCCTCCCTCGCCCATCACGGCAAGGACGTCTCGGGCACCTTGGGCCAACTGCGGCCCGCGACCGACAAGGCGAAGGACGCCGTCGAGACGGTGCTCCACGTCACCCCGTCGACCGACTTCTCCTGGCCGGTGGACGGTGCGATCGACCCGTCGATCGTGAACGTGGCGACCTCGGCGGGCGCGCACAACGTCCTGACCCGCAGCGACAGCCTCCAGGAGACGGGCTCCCTCGGCTACACGCCGACGGCCGCCCGTCCCATCGGCGCCGGCACCACCGCCGTGGTCGCGGACGCGGACCTCTCCACCGCCTTCGAGGGTGACATGGCCCGCGCGGGCGACTCCACCCTCGCCGTGCAGCAGTTCCTCGCCCACAGCCTCGCCCTGAACCTGCAGAACAGCGACGAGCCCCGCAGCTACGTGGTCGCCCCGCAGCGCAGGCCCAGCGCCATGCAGGCGGAATCGATGGCCACCGCCCTGCGCGGGCTCCAGGGCGGCCGCTGGAGCCAGCCCTCCGACCTGGAGGCGGCCGCCGCCGCCAAGCCCGATCCGGGGGCCGCGACCCAGGTTCCGGGCGCCGGGCAGTACCCGGAGTCCCTGGCCAAGCAGGAGCTGCCGGTCTCGGCGTTCGAGAAGATCCGCACCACGCGGAACACCCTCGACCACTTCAAGGTCATCCTGACGGCCCCGGACCGCGTCGAGATCCCCTTCGGAAACACCACCAACCGGGAGATGTCCACCTCCTGGCGGGGCCGCCCCGACGACGCCCGCATCTACCGGGACGACGTCCAGGACTACCTGATCGGGCTGACCGACAAGGTCAAGGTCGTCCCCAAGTCGGACGCGACCCTGTCCGGCCACAGCGCGACCATCCCGGTCAGCGTCCAGAACAGCCTCGTCCAGGACGTCCACAACCTCGTGCTGCGCGTGAAGTCCGCCAACCCCACCCGTCTGGTGTTCGGCGACAGCGGCGAAGCGGAACAGGAAGTCACCGTCCAGGGCGGCCACAGCCAGACGGTAAAGTTCACCGCCAACGCCACTGCGAGCGGTCCCGTCGAGGTCACCGCACGGCTCTTCACCAAGGACGGCGTGCCCTACGGCAAGGAACGGAAGTTCACCGTGGAGGCAACCGAGATCACCCCCACCGTCATGCTCGTCATCGCCGGCGGTGTTCTCCTGCTGGTCCTGGCAGGCATCAAGATGTACGCCAGCCGCAAGCGCGTCGCCGCGCGCGCGGTCGCCGAGGACAGCACGCAGCCGAGTGACGAGTCCCCGGACACCGAACCGCAAAGCGCGGAGGGGTCCGGCACGGGTGAGACAGTGGACCGTTGAGCGATGCCGTGGCCGGTCGGCCTGGGGACGATGAGGTGGGGTTGCGATGAACGCGCCGTACGACGGTGACCGAGCGCAGGGCACTGGTGGGCCGGCGCCCTCCCAGGGCACTGCCCCGGGCACTCCGGTGCCCGGACAGGTTCCCGCACCCGCGCCAGCGCCGGACCACGACCCGTACGTCCAGGACGCCTACGACTACGACCCCTACCGGGACCAGGACCTGTCGGCGCAGGACCCCGTGGTCGAGGTCCTGTACGACCGCGCGTCCCACCCCCCGCCGCCGCCGGGCACCTACCAGGAGCCCGGCCCGCTCTACGCCGCCCCGCAGGCGCCCACGCCCGGCCCCGACCCGCACATCTGGGCGCAGACCCCGCCGCCCGAGCCCGACGGCCCCTCCCGCCACCTGCCCTACGGCGACCGCGCGTCGACGACACAGTTCGTCGGAGTGGACTCCCTGGTGACCAGTGCCGCGGAGGAGGAGCCGGAGCCGGACGCCTTCACCCACCTCTACCGCGACCAACAGGCGGCCCCGCGCACCCCGGTGGAGGAGGCCCCCGTGGCCACGCCGGCCCCGACGAAGCCCGCCGGGCGGGCCGCCAGCCTGCTGAAGTCCAGCGCCCTGATGGCGGCCGGCACCATCGTCTCCCGCATCACCGGCTTCGCGCGCACGCTGGTGATCGCCGGCGCCATCGGCGTCGCCTCCCTCAACGACAGTTACCAGGTCGCCAACACACTGCCGACGATGATCTACGTCCTCGTCGGTGGTGGCGCCCTCAACGCGGTCTTCATCCCGCAGCTCGTCCGCGCCATGAAGAACGACGACGATGGCGGCGAGGCCTACGCCAACCGGCTGCTGACACTCGTCGTGGTGCTGCTCGGCGCGGTGACCACCATCTGCGTGTTGGCGGCTCCGCTGTTCATCGGCATGATGTCGCAGAAGATCGCCGGCGATCCGCAGCGCATGGAAATCGCCGTGGCCTTCGCCCAATACTGCCTGCCCACCATGTTCTTCATGGGCGTGCACGTGGTGCTCGGTCAGATCCTCAACGCACGCGGCCGGTTCGGCGCGATGATGTGGACCCCCGTCCTCAACAACGTCGTCGTCATCGCCACCTTCGGAACCTTCATCTGGGCCTTCGGCGGCTTCACCGCCACCGGAGTCACCGAGGCGAGCATCACCCCCGAGGGCGTCCGCCTGTTGGGCATCGGCACCCTGCTCGGCCTCGTCGTCCAGTCCCTGGCGATGCTCCCCTACCTGCGCGACGCCGGCTTCAAGATGCGCCTGCGCTTCGACTGGAAGGGCCACGGCCTCGGCAAGGCCGCCGGCCTCGCCAAGTGGACCTTCTTCTTCGTCCTCGCCAACCAGATCGGCCTCGTCGTCGTCACCCAGCTCGCCACCTGGGCGGGTGAGGTCGCCGACAAGCAGGGCCACGGCGGTACCGGCATCACCGGTTACAACTACGCCCTGCTCCTGTGGCAGATGCCGCAGGCCATCATCACCGTCTCCGTCATGACGGCCGTCCTGCCGCGCATCTCGCGCTCCGCCCACGACGGCGACGCCGCCGCCGTCCGCGACGACATCTCCTACGGCCTGCGCACCTCGGCAGTGGCGATCGTGCCCTGCTCCTTCGCCTTCCTCGCGCTCGGCGTCCCGATGGCCACGCTGCTCTACGCCAGCACCGGCGCCGACGACGCCACCAACATCGGCTTCATCCTGATGGCGTTCGGCCTCGGCCTGATCCCGTACTCCGTGCAGTACGTGGTCCTGCGCGGCTTCTACGCCTACGAGGACACCCGGACCCCCTTCTACAACACGGTCATCGTCGCCGCGGTCAACGCCGGTGTCTCCACCCTGGCCTTCTTCGTCCTGCCGGCCCGCTGGGCCGTCGTCGGCATGGCCGCCGCCTACGGGCTCGGTTACGCGGTCGGCGTCGGCGTGGCCTGGCGCCGCCTGAAGAACCGTCTCGGTGGCGACCTCGACGGCGCCCACGTGATGCGCACCTACACCCGCCTGATCGGCGCGTGCGTGCCGGCCGCCGTCGTGGCCGGTGCCATCGCCTACGCAGTCACCCGCTGGCTGGGCAACGGGGCCCTCGGGTCCCTCGCCGCCCTGATCGCGGGCGCCGTCGGGCTGGGCGCGGTGTTCCTCGTCGCGGCCAAGCGGATGCGGATCGAAGAGCTCAACGCCATGGTCGGAATGGTCCGCGGACGACTGGGCCGCTGATGCGTTCACCCGCCAACCATCCGGGCCCTCTTCGCGTGTCGTGCAGAGCGCCGGACTGTGGGCACAATTGGCATGGCTTCGCAGACTGGCCGACAGCGCGCAACGGATGGGGAGGCAGGGACGACGGTGGCGGAACGTAGCACGGCTGCCGTCGACGTGGCCGACAACAGCGGCAATCAGCCGCCGGCCGCTCACGCGGCCAAGGCCACGGCCGACGGGGTGGACACCCAGAACGGACGAGCCGCGGACGGACCCATGCCCGAGAAGGACGGCGAACGCACCAGCGCGGCACCCGCGACCGCGCCCGAACTCCACAGCGGCCACAAGCTCGCGAGGCGCTACCGCCTCGAAGAGTGCGTCACCCGTCTGGACGGATTCAGCAGCTGGCGCGCGATGGACGAGAAGCTGCGCCGCGCGGTGGGCGTTCACCTGCTGCCCGCAGACCATCCGCGGGCCCGCACCGTCCTGGCCGCCGCCCGCTCCTCGGCCCTGCTCGGCGACCCCCGCTTCGTGCAGGTCCTCGACGCCGTCGAGGAGAACGACCTCGTCTACGTGGTCCACGAGTGGCTCCCCGACGCCACCGAACTCACGGCCGTCCTCGCCGCCGGACCGCTGGAGCCCCACGAGGCCTACCAGCTCGTCAGCCAGGTCTCCCAGGCCATGACCGCCGCTCACCGCGAGGGCCTGGCCCACCTGCGCCTGACCCCCAGCGCCATACTGCGGACCTCCAGCGGCCAGTACCGCATCCGCGGCCTCGCCGTGAACGCCGCCCTGCGCGGCATCACCAGCGACACCCCGCAGCGGGCCGACACCGAAGCCATCGGCGCACTGCTGTACGCCGCCCTCACCCAGCGCTGGCCGTACGAGAACGACGCGTACGGACTGGCCGGCCTGCCCAAGGGCGTCGGCCTGATCGCCCCCGACCAGGTCCGCGCCGGCGTCCACCGGGGCCTGGGCGAGCTCGCCATGCGCGCCCTCGCCAACGACGGCGCCACCGCGTCCCGGCAGGAACCACCCTGCACCACCCCGGAGGAACTCTCCAAGGCCGTCGCCGCGATGCCCCGCATCCGGCCGCCGGAGCCGGCCTTCACGGCACCCCCGGAGTACCAGCACACCACCTACCAGCAGGGCAGCTACGGACGGCCCCTGGCCACCGGTCGGACCACGGCCCAGTCCGTCGTCGTCGGCCCCCCGCCGCCCCCGCTCCAGAGCCGGACCGGCCGGGCCCTCAAGTGGGGCGTGGCCGCGCTGCTCATCGCCGCCCTCGGGCTGGGCAGCTGGCAGCTCGCCGACGCCCTGCTCGACCGCAGCAAGAAGAACAGCGGCGACACCAACCACTCCACCCAGCAGGGCCCCCAGGACACGGCGGACAAGAAGGACCCCGTTCCCCTCGCCGTCAAGGGAGCCGCCGAGTACTACCCGGACGGCAACCCGCAGAACACCGACGGGGTCTCCAAGACCTACGACGGCGACAGCTCCAGCTACTGGCGCACCAAGAGCTTCAACGACGGCCCCAGGATCGAGATCAAGCCCGGCGTCGGGATCATCTACGACCTCGGCGGCGAGCACGAGGTCAGCACCGCGTCGATAGCGTTGAAACACCGGGGCGACCACACCACGCTGGCGCTGTACGCGGCCGACTCCATGGACCCGAAGACCTCGGTCGACCGCATGAAGAAGATCGCGGGGGCGACGACCAAGGACTCCGCGGTGAACTTGACCGCCGAAACACCGGTCAAGACGCGCTACGTCCTGCTGTGGATCACCGACGTCCCCTACGCGGGCTACGACGACTTCAGCAAGGCCGGTTACAAGCAGGGCATCACGGATGTGAAGTTCAAGGGCTGACGCACACAGGGGAGGGGCTCACCGTTGGACCAAGCCGCCACCGGCGACCGCGGCGACCGGGAACTGTTGGCGCTGCACGTGGCCGGCGATCCCGACGCCTTCGGTGAGCTCGTACGCCGCCACCGCGACCGGCTTTGGGCCGTCGCGCTGCGCACCCTCGGCGACCGGGAGGAAGCGGCCGACGCGGTCCAGGACGCCCTGGTCTCCGCGTACCGGGCCGCCCACACCTTCCGCGGTGATTCCGCCGTCACCACCTGGCTGCACCGCATCACCGTGAACGCCTGCCTCGACCGCGCCCGCAAGGCCGCCTCCCGACGGACCTCCCCGCTCGACGACACGGACCGCCTGGAGCGGCTCCTGGAGCCCCACGAGTCCGCCGAGGCGCCGGCGGAACGCCAGGACCTCCACCGGCAGCTGCTGGCCGCCCTCGGCACCCTCCCGGCCGACCAGCGGGCCGCGCTCGTCCTCGTCGACATGCAGGGGTACCCCGTCGCCGAGGCCGCGCGGATCCTCGACGTCCCCACCGGCACCGTGAAGAGCCGGTGCGCGCGCGGCCGGGCGAAACTCCTCCCGCTGCTCACTCATCTGCGCACGAATGCCGGGGATAACACCGCCACCGAGCGGGGAAGGAACCGGACGCCGGCGGCGCCCGTCCCACCGACGACGGAACCCAGGCATCCTGACCCAGATCCAGACGCCGTGAAGGGCGGAGGTGGACGACCGTGACCCCCACGACCGGCATGACCGGCGCGATCCGGCACCCGGAGGTCTCGGAGATCTCCGACCTCACCGAGGGGCTGCTCACCCCTGCCCGCACCGCCGAAGTCCGCCGCCACCTCGGCGACTGCGCCCTGTGCGCCGACGTACGCGACTCCCTGGCGGAGATCCGTTCCCTGCTCGGCACGCTCCCGGGCCCGCCGCGGATGCCGTCCTCCGTCGCCGGACGCATCGACGCCGCCCTCGCCGCCGAGGCGCTCCTCGACTCCACCACCTCCCGCGTCGACGCCTCCGCCTCCCGGGCCGCCGCCGACTCCGAGCCCGTCACCGGCGGCGGCGACGTTTCACGTGAAACATCGCCTGCGCCCGTCTCCCGTACCGCGCCGCCGCTGCGGCCCGCCGGTCACTCGTCCGGCCCAAGCGGACCCGGTCGCCGCCGCGCCCGTCGCCGCATCGCGGTGATCGCGGGTCTCGCCGGGGCCGCCGCCTGCGCGTTCGGCGTCCTGCTCTTCAACGGCCTCAGCGGTACCCCGTCCTCGGACACGACCGCCCGGTCCAGCGCCTCCCAGGCCCCCACGAACAGCTCCGACCAGGCCTCGGGGGCCGGCGACTACACCGCTCAGGGGCTGCGGGACAACGTCCGGCAGCTCCTGGCCACGGGAAACCAGACGAACAAGACCATGGGACTGGACTCCGCCGCGCCCGGCATCGCCCCTTCCGACCGACTGGCATCACCCGAAGCCGTGGCCGTGCCGCCCTGCGTCCGGCTCGCCACCGGCCGCTCGGAAGCCCCGCTCGCCGCGGAGCTCGGCAGCTACCGGGGAACCGCGGCCTACCTCGTCGTCCTCCCCCATTCCGGCGACCCGGCGCGGGTGGACGCCTACCTGGTCGACGCCTCCTGCGCGGACGACCCGGCGAAGACCCCGGGCGGGCCCCTGTTGACCGGTACGTATCCCCGGACGTGACATGGCCGGGAAAGGACCTGACAGGTTCAAGAACGGTCTGGGACCAATGGGGAATGCGCGCGCCGTAGGATCCGTTGGGTGGGGTGAGAGTCCGCACCGGCCCCCGGTAGGCACCACGAAGTCCGCAGAGACGAGGAAAGAACCCGTGAGCGACGTCCGAAACGTGATCATCATCGGCTCCGGGCCGGCCGGTTACACGGCCGCCCTGTACACCGCACGTGCTTCGCTCAACCCTCTGGTCTTCGAGGGCGCAGTCACCGCAGGTGGCGCCCTGATGAACACCACCGAGGTCGAGAACTTCCCCGGTTTCCAGGACGGCATCATGGGCCCGGACCTCATGGACAACATGCGCGGTCAGGCGGAGCGCTTCGGTGCCGAGCTCGTCCCGGACGACGTCGTGGCCGTGGACCTCACCGGTGAGATCAAGACCGTCACCGACACCGCCGGCACCGTCCACCGCGCGAAGGCCGTCATCGTCACGACCGGCTCCCAGCACCGCAAGCTCGGCCTGCCCAACGAGGACACCCTCTCGGGCCGCGGCGTCTCCTGGTGCGCCACCTGCGACGGGTTCTTCTTCAAGGACCAGGACATCGCCGTGGTCGGCGGCGGCGACACCGCGATGGAGGAGGCGACCTTCCTCTCCCGCTTCGCCAAGAGCGTGACCATCGTGCACCGCCGCGACAGCCTGCGGGCCTCCAAGGCCATGCAGGACCGTGCCTTCGCCGACCCGAAGATCAGCTTCGCCTGGGACAGCGAGGTCGCCGAGATCCACGGCGACCAGAAGCTCTCCGGCCTCACCCTGCGCAACACCAAGACCGGTGAGACCTCCGAGCTTCCCGTGACGGGCCTGTTCATCGCCGTCGGCCACGACCCGCGCACCGAGCTGTTCACCGGTCAGCTGGACCTGGACGACGAGGGCTACCTCAAGGTCGACGCGCCCTCCACGCGCACCAACCTCACCGGTGTCTTCGGCGCCGGCGACGTCGTGGACCACACCTACCGTCAGGCGATCACGGCCGCCGGCACCGGCTGCTCCGCCGCCCTCGACGCGGAGCGCTACCTCGCCGCCCTCGCGGACGCCGAGCACGCGCACGCGACCGTCTGACCCTTTTTCACCCCACCCCACACCCCACACCCCTGCAGGAAAAGAAGGAGGCCGCTGTGGCCGGCACTCTGAAGAACGTGACCGACGCGGATTTCGACACCGTGGTCCTGGCCAGCGACAAGCCCGTCCTGGTGGACTTCTGGGCCGAGTGGTGCGGCCCGTGCCGCCAGATCGCGCCGTCCCTGGAGGCCATCGCGGCCGAGCACGGCGACGACATCGAGATCGTGAAGCTCAACATCGACCAGAACCCGGCCACGGCTGCCAAGTACGGCGTCATGTCCATCCCCACCCTGAACGTCTACCAGGGTGGCGAGGTCGTCAAGACCATCGTCGGTGCCAAGCCGAAGGCCGCGATCCTGCGCGACCTGGACGTCTTCATCGAGACCAAGCCCGGCGCCACCGCCTGACCCACCGCTCCGCGCGGCAGGTGAGAACCACGTGAAACGGGGCCGCCCCTCCAAGGGGCGGCCCCGTTCGCACATCCACCGATCGCATGCCGGCGTACTCACAGCGGACGCAGCGCCGGTTCCTTCCGCGCCCTCGCCCCGCCCAGCAGGCGGTCCAGGGCCAGCTCCACGTCTTCCTTCCACGACAGCGTGGTGCGCAGCTCCAACCGCAGCCGGGGATGGATGGGGTGGGGCCGCACCGTCTTGAAGCCCACCGAGAGCAGGTGGTCGGCGGGCAGCAGGCAGGCGGGCCGCTCCCAGCGGGCATCACCGAAGGCCTCGATCGCCTTGAACCCACGGCGCAGCAGATCCTTCGCGACGGTCTGAACCATCACCCGGCCCAGCCCTTGGCCCTGATAGCCCGGCATGATCCAGGCCGTGATCAGCTGCACGGCGTCCGGAGAGATCGGGCTCGTCGGGAACGAGGCGGCACGCGGTACGTAGGCGGGCGGGGCGTACAGCACGAAGCCCACCGGGACCTCGTCCACGTAGACCACCCGGCCGCAGGAACCCCAGTCCAACAGGACGGCGGAGATCCAGGCCTCCTTCTCCAGCTCGGGAGTGCCCGCCTTGACGGCGGCCTCACCGCTGACGGGATCGAGCTCCCAGAAGACGCAACTCCTGCAACGCCTGGGAAGATCCTGGAGGTTGTCCAGCGTGAGCGGTACCAGCCGACGACCCATGACCGCATCGTAACCACTGCCCCCCGCCATCTTCGAGTGTCGATGGACCTCGGCGTGGCAGGGGGCGGTCGCAGGGCAATTACTCCCCGGAGAGGCCCTGTTCCAGGACCCGGCCCTCGCCGGGTGCGAGCGTCCCCAGGATCCGTTCGAGGTCCTCCATGGAGGCGAACTCGACCGTGATCTTGCCCTTCTTCTGGCCCAGGTCCACCTTCACCCGGGTCTCGAAGCGGTCCGACAGCCGGGTCGCCAGCTCACTGAGCGCCGGGGCCACGCGGGCGCCCGCCCTCGGCCCCTTCGGCTTCACCACGCGCGAGGGCTCGGAGGCCATCAGCGTGATGATCTCCTCGACCGCACGCACCGACAGGCCCTCGGCGACGATGCGGTGGGCGAGCCGGTCCTGCTCCTCGGCGTCCTCCACCGAGAGCAGCGCACGTGCGTGCCCCGCCGACAGCACTCCCGCGGCCACCCGTCGCTGCACCGGCGGCGAGAGCTTCAGCAGCCGCAGGGTGTTGGAGACCTGCGGACGCGAACGCCCGATCCGGTCGGCCAGCTGGTCGTGCGTGCAGTTGAAGTCCTGGAGCAGCTGGTCGTACGCGGCCGCCTCTTCCAGGGGGTTCAACTGGGCCCGGTGCAGGTTCTCCAAGAGCGCGTCGAGCAGCAGCTTCTCGTCGTCCGTGGCGCGGACGATCGCCGGAATGCGCTCCAACCCCGCCTCGCGGCAAGCGCGCCAGCGGCGCTCACCCATGATCAGCTCATAGCGGCCCACCGACGACTGTCGGACGATGACCGGCTGGAGCAGACCCACTTCCTGGATGGAGGTGACCAACTCGGCCAAGGCGTCGTCATCGAAGACCACGCGCGGCTGACGCGGGTTCGGAACGATCGCGTCGAGCGGAAGCTCCGCGAACGTCGCGCCGGCCGCGTTCTCCTCCGTGCCCGTAGCCGTAGCCGTGGCCGTGGTCGTGACCACCCCCGTGCCGGCCGGCTCGAACACCGATGTTTCACGTGAAACATCGGCCTGCGCCAGCGAAGCGAGCTTCGCCGCGGCGATGCCCCGCTCCAACGTCAGTACCGGCACCGACGTCGCAGACGTCGACCCGTCGGCGCTCAGCGGCGCCTTCTCCTGCGGAGCGGCCGGAATCAGCGCGCCGAGCCCCCGCCCCAGACCCCTACGTCGCTCACTCACTGGATCCCCTCCGCCATGCCTTGTGTGCTGTTCATGCCCGCGCCCGAGTGGGCGTGCAGGGCGTCGTAATGAATTCCGGCCCCGCGCAGCGAGATCTCCCGCGCCGCCTCCAGGTAGGAGAGGGCGCCACTGGAGCCCGGATCGTACGTGAGGACCGTCTGTCCGTAGCTCGGAGCCTCCGAGATGCGCACCGACCGCGGGATGCTCGTACGCAGCACCTCGTTACCGAAGTGGGTGCGCACCTCCTCCGCGACCTGGGAGGCGAGCCGCGTCCTGCCGTCGTACATCGTCAGCAGGATCGTCGAGACGTGCAGGGTCGGATTCAGGTGGGCCCGGACCAGGTCGACGTTGCGCAGCAGCTGCCCCAGTCCCTCCAGCGCGTAGTACTCGCACTGGATCGGGATCAGCACCTCGGCGCCGGCGACCATGGCGTTCACGGTCAGCAGGCCCAGCGAGGGCGGGCAGTCGATCAGGATGTAGTCGAGCGGCTGCTCGTACGCCTGGATCGCGCGCTGGAGCCGGCTCTCGCGGGCCACCAGGGACACCAGCTCGATCTCCGCGCCCGCGAGGTCGATCGTGGCCGGGGCGCAGAAGAGCCCTTCCACGTCCACGACCGGCTGGACGACTTCCAGCAGAGGCCGGCTGTCCACGAGGACGTCGTAGATGGAGGGCACCTCCGCGTGGTGGTCGATGCCCAGAGCCGTTGACGCGTTGCCCTGCGGGTCGAGGTCGATCACGAGGACCCGCGCACCGTGCAGGGCAAGGGAGGCCGCCAGGTTCACGGTCGTCGTGGTCTTGCCCACGCCGCCCTTCTGGTTCGCGACCACCATGATCCGCGTCTGCGCGGGCCGGGGGAGACGGGAGCCGGCCCGCCCGAGCGCCTCTACCGCCAGCTGGGCGGCACGACCGATGGGGGTGTCCTCGTTGTCGTCGTTGTCCACGAGTGGCGAGGGTGTTTCACGTGAAACATCCTCGCCCGGCGATTCAGAGCGGGGACCGGGGACCGGATCGGCCATCGGCCCCGCGAGGTTGGCGTCGGACCGCACGGTGTCACTCTCCTCGGCAGCGGGCTCGCGATGAACAGAGCCTGCCATGCCACCTGGCTCGTGAACCAGCGGGGCCCGTACTCCTGTGGATGAATCCACCGTTGTGGACAACTCCGTCACCCCCGCGTCCTCTCGGTGGCGGGGCGCCGCAGCGGTACGGCCGCGGCTGATGATTCCGTGCAGCAGAGAGCGACGTTTCACGTGAAACACGATGCCCGGACGGACTCTTCAGGCCGCTACGACACTCCGAAATCCATACCTATAGGGACGCAACTCCCCCGAAATCGGAAGATCAACGCCGCTTACGGACCCGCCCCGCCCGCGCCGCCTTGGCGCGCTTGGCCGCGAACCGCACCCCGCCGGGGCTCTCGCCGCACTCCACGCGGACCACCGTGGACAGGGGGTCCACGACGCCCTCGCCCACCTGGAGCACCGAGGTCTTCACCACACCGAGCTTCGTCAGCGCGGCCTTCGCCGCGACGAGCTCCTCCTCCGCGGTGTCGCCCTTCAGCGCCAGCATCTCGCCGTACGGGCGCAGCAGCGGCACACCCCAGCCCGCGAGCCGGTCCAGCGGGGCCACGGCCCGCGCCGTCACCACGTGCACCGGCTGGAGCTTGCCGAGCATCTCCTCGGCCCGCCCGCGCACCACCGTGACGTGGTCCAGGCCCAGCAGTTCCACGGCCTCCTGGAGGAAGTTCGTACGGCGCAGCAGCGGCTCCAGCAGCGTGATCTTCAGATCACGGCGCACCAGGGCCAGCGGAATACCGGGCAGGCCGGCGCCCGAGCCCACGTCGCACACGGTGACGCCCTGGGGCACCACCTCCGAGAGCACCGCGCAGTTCAGCAGGTGCCGCTCCCAGAGGCGGGGAACCTCGCGCGGGCCGATCAGACCGCGCTCGACCCCCGCGTCCGCCAGCAGCTCCGCATACCGCACAGCTTCCGGGAAAAACTCACCGAACACCGCGCGCGCCTCTTCAGGCGCCGGGGGAAGCTCAGCTGCCTCCGTCACGGGGACCGTCCTTCCGTACAGAACCGCTAAAACCGTGTCGTTCCACTGTCAGGCTTACAAACATCGGCCCCGCCTGCGATACAGACGGGGCCGACCAATCAAGGTTCCGGTCAGGCCGGGAGCACAACGACGAAGCGCTGCGGCTCCTCGCCCTCGGACTCGCTCTTCAGACCGGCGGCCGCCACGGCGTCGTGAACGACCTTGCGCTCGAACGGCGTCATCGGGGCCAGCTTCAGGGGCTCGCCCGAGGCCTTCACGTCCGCGGCGGCCTGGGCGCCCAGAGCCGCCAGCTCCTCGCGCTTCTTCGCGCGGAACCCGGCGATGTCGAGCATCAGCCGGCTGCGGTCGCCGGTCTCGCGGTGCACCGCGAGGCGGGTCAGCTCCTGCAGGGCCTCCAGGACCTCGCCGTCGCGGCCCACGAGCTTCTGCAGGTCGCGGCTGGAGGAGTCGCTGACGATCGACACCGCGGCGCGGTCGGCCTCGACGTCCATGTCGATGTCGCCGTCCAGGTCGGCGATGTCCAGCAGACCCTCAAGGTAGTCGGCCGCGATCTCACCCTCCTGCTCCAGGCGGGTCAGGGTGTCGCCACTCTCAGCGGCGGCGGTGGTGGTGCCTTCCGTCACGGGAGGGACTCCTTCTTACTTCTTGGAGGGCTTGCTGGGGGGCGTCTGACGCTTCGACTTCGGCTGCCGCTTCGGCTGCTGCCGCTTCGTGGCGACACCGCCGCTCGCCGCGTCCGCGTCGGCGGTGGCCTCGGAACTCTTGATCACGGAGCCGTCCGCCTGCGCGGCCATGCCCTGCTTCGTCAGAGCGGTGATGAACTTGCGCTCGTTGTCGTTGCGGTCCGGGCCCTTGGCGACGATGGCCGCGACGACCTTCTTCTTGCCCCGGCCCTTGACGTTGCCGTGAGCGCTGACGTGCTTGAGCAGACGGGTCAGGTACTGGTCCTGCGCCTTGCTGCCCGGCGTCGGGTTCTGGTTGATCACGTACATCTGCTGGCCCATGGTCCACACGTTGGTGGTCAGCCAGTAGACGAGGACACCGACGGGGAAGTTGATGCCCATGACGGCGAAGATCACGGGGAAGATGTACATCAGCATCTTCTGCTGCTGCATGAAGGGCGTCTTGACCGAGAGGTCGACGTTCTTCTGCATCAGCTGGCGCTGCGTGTAGAACTGCGACAGCGACATCAGGATGATCATGACCGCTGTCACGATGCGCACGTCGGTGATCGACGCACCGAGGGCAGCGACCTTCTCGGAGCTGTCCATGAACTTCGCCGCCAGCGGGGCACCGAAGATGTGCGCCTCACGCGCGCTCTCCAGCAGCGGACCGTCGATGACGCCGATCTTCTTGCCGTTGGCGATGCTCGCGAGCACGTGGTAGAGCGCGAAGAAGAACGGGGACTGCGCCAGGATGGGAAGGCACGAGGAGAGCGGGTTGGTACCCGTCTCCTTGTACAGCTTCATCATCTCTTCGGACTGACGCTGCTTGTCGTTCTTGTAGCGCTCCTGGATCGCCTTCATCTTCGGCTGGAGCGCCTGCATGCCCCGCGTCGCCTTGATCTGCTTCACGAACAGCGGGATCAGGCAGATACGGATCAGGATCACCAAGGACACGATGGACAGGCCCCAGGCCCATCCACTGTCCGCACCGAAGATCGCCCCGTACAGCTTGTGGAACTGGACGATGATCCACGACACGGGTGTGGTGATAAAGCTGAACAGACTGGCAATCGTGTCCACTAATCAGGCTCCTTGAGCATTGCGAGATCTACGCAACGCACTGCGCAGCTGCTCGTGCCAACGCGGGCGTTTCCGGGGTGGGACATGATCCACACCACCCGGGGACCACGGATTGCACCGCAGGATCCGCCAGGCGGTCAGAGCCGTCCCCTTCACCGCACCATGCCGGTCGATGGCCGTGTACCCGTAGTGCGAACACGACGGGTAGTAGCGGCACACCGGCCCGAGCAGCGGACTGATCGTCCACTGGTACAGCTTGATCAAAGCGAGCAGCGGATACTTCATCGGGCCACGCCTCCCAGCAGCCGCGCCAAGGCGGCATCCAGGTCGCGGGCCAGCTCGTCGACGCCGGCGTCACCCGCTCCGGGCAGGGCCCGCACCACCACCAGGCTACCGGCGGGCAGCAGGGCCAGCCGGTCGCGCAGGAGATGGCGCAGTCGGCGCTTCACCCGGTTACGGACGACGGCTATGCCGACAGCCTTGCTGACGACGAAACCCGCACGCGGCGAGGGAACTGTCTCCCCCGGCTCGTGCGGGTCCGTTGCACCGCTTGTACGTAGGTGGACGACGAGGAGCGGGCGTCCGGCCCGCCTGCCTCGGCGTACCGCGCTCGCGAAGTCCTCACGCCGCCTCAGCCGATTTTCGGGAGACAGCACGACGTCACGACCTGCGCGTGGTTACGCGGAGAGGGCGGCGCGGCCCTTGCTGCGACGGTTCGCGAGGATCGCGCGACCGGCACGGGTACGCATCCGCAGGCGGAAGCCGTGGGTCTTGGCACGACGGCGGTTGTTCGGCTGGAAGGTGCGCTTGCTCACTCGGGGGCTCCAGAGAATGAATCGTTGTGGCGGTACATCGCCTGGCTGTCACCGTGCGCCCACGAGGAACTCGCGTGTTCGCCCGAGTGGACACCGCTAAACGATCACTAATAGTGATCTTCGCCCATCGGTAGGCAGGCGGCAGCAGCCATCGACAACTCGACCTCGTTACGGTACGCGCGGCTACGCCATCCGGTCAAACCGAGCCCGCCCTGCCCCACACTGTGCACAGGCTGTGGACAACGACTTGAACCCTAGCCACCGGCCTGACTACCGTTGCCTGATCCCTGATTTTTTTGTCCCGACCGTCCCAAAGAACCACACCTTCGTGGGACGGGACCTGTGAGAGAGCGTGCTCTGTGGCTGACGTACCTGCCGATCTTGCCGCAGTGTGGCCACGCGTGCTCGAGAAGCTGCTCGGCGAAGGTCAGCAAGGCATCGAGTCCAAGGACAAGCAATGGGTGGAACGCTGCCAGCCGCTTGCCCTGGTCGCCGACACCGCGCTGCTCGCCGTCCCCAATGAATGGGGGAAGCGGGTTCTCGAAGGCCGACTGGCCCCGCTCATCAGCGACGCCCTCAGCCGGGAATGCGGACGCCCCATCCGGATCGCCATCACCGTGGACGACTCCGCCGGCGAGCCCGCGCCCTCCTCGCCGTCCACCTCGTCCCCCCGTGAGGGCTACGAGCCCTACGGCGGCCAGCGCCCCGGCGGTCACACCGGCCACAACGGCCCCGGCGACGACCAGCTGCCCACCGCCCGCCCCGCCTACCCGGACTACCAGCAGCAGCGCCCCGAGCCCGGCGCCTGGCCCCGCGGCGGCCAGCAGGGCGACTACGGCTGGCAGCAGCAGCGTCTGGGCGGCTTCCCGGAGCGCGACCCGTACGCCTCCCCGCAGCCCGGCTACCTCCAGCAGCCCGAGTCCGGAGGCTACGACCAGGGCTCCTACGAGCAGCAGCCGTACGAGCCGGGCAAGTACGAGCAGTCCCCGTACGAGTCACAGAAGTACGAATCCCAGTCGTACGATTCGCAGTCGTACGAGCAGCAGTCCTACGAGCAGCCCGCGCAGCGCCCGGCGCCCGGCCGGACGGGACCGTCGCCGGCCCCGTCCGGCGGTTCCACGTCGGGCCCGTTGGAGCCGACCGCCCGGCTGAACCCCAAGTACCTCTTCGACACCTTCGTCATCGGCGCCTCCAACCGCTTCGCGCACGCCGCCGCGGTGGCCGTCGCCGAGGCGCCGGCGAAGGCGTACAACCCCCTTTTCATCTATGGGGAGTCGGGCCTCGGCAAGACGCACCTGCTGCACGCCATCGGGCACTACGCGCGGAGCCTCTACCCGGGCACCCGCGTGCGGTACGTGAGCTCGGAGGAGTTCACCAACGAGTTCATCAACTCCATCCGCGACGGCAAGGGCGACGCCTTCCGCAAGCGCTACCGCGAGATGGACATCCTGCTGGTCGACGACATCCAGTTCCTGGCGAGCAAGGAGTCGACGCAGGAGGAGTTCTTCCACACCTTCAACACGCTCCACAACGCCAACAAGCAGATCGTGCTGTCCTCCGACCGGCCGCCCAAGCAGCTGGTGACGCTGGAGGACCGGCTGCGCAACCGCTTCGAGTGGGGCCTGATCACCGACGTCCAGCCGCCCGAGCTGGAGACGCGCATCGCGATCCTGCGCAAGAAGGCCGTGCAGGAGCAGCTCAACGCCCCGCCGGAGGTACTGGAGTTCATCGCCTCGCGGATCTCGCGCAACATCCGCGAGCTGGAGGGCGCGCTGATCCGCGTCACCGCCTTCGCGAGTCTCAACCGGCAGCCGGTGGACCTCGGTCTCACCGAGGACGTCCTCAAGAACCTCATCCCGGGCGGCGAGGACAGCGCGCCGGAGATCACGGCCTCCGACATCATGGCGGCCACCGCCGACTACTTCGGGCTGACCGTGGACGACCTGTGCGGCTCCTCGCGCAGCCGGGTCCTGGTGACCGCCCGACAGATCGCCATGTACCTGTGCCGTGAGCTCACGGACCTGTCCCTGCCGAAGATCGGGGCCCAGTTCGGCGGCCGCGACCACACCACCGTCATGCACGCGGACCGCAAGATCCGCGCCCTCATGGCGGAACGGCGCTCCATCTACAACCAGGTAACCGAGCTCACCAACCGCATCAAGAACGGCTGAGGACGGGCCGGGCCAAACCCCGAGACAGGGCGCTTCCGGATCGAACCGGGGGCGCCCTTCTTCGTCCGTGCGCCCCTGACCTGTTCGAATACGCCCCCTGAGGAGGCCGTCATCCACAGATTCGGCAACTTTCTTCCGTCCACAGCCTGAGGACAGTTCCCGTCGCCCACAATCTGTCCACAGGGATGCGGGGTGAGGGCCCATCAGGCCTGGTCATCGCCCTGGGGAATTGTGAACAAGCGTCATCCACAGCCTGTGGACAGAAATTTCGTCCACAGGCTCATCCACGGCTCTGTCCACCGCCAACCCACAGGTTCCCGCATCCTGTGCACAGGATCCGAAGGGTTCTCCACACCGTTGTCCACTGTTCGGCAACACTGCACCTCCTGTCACCGGCCCGAGTGAAAGGCGTCACACGAACGTCGACGTTTGGTCTGTGGACCACTGGGGAAAAGCTGGGGACGCAGCTGTGGACTACTCCGGGTCACCTGGGGACGGCCTGTGCAGAACTTTCTGTTCTCCACAGACACCCTCGGTTGTCCACCGGTGCCATGCACAGGGTGTGGGGATAAAAAACGCGGGCTGACCAGCAAAAACGGGCTTATCCACCGTTTCCACAGGCCCTACTACTACCCCCAATGAGAGAGAGCCCGGTTTCGGTTTTCAAGCGGGTCCTGTGCACAACTCGTCGGACGGCCGTCCCGACGCCTCGCTCCCGACTTGACCGCCGGCCGCGACGAGTGTCGGCCCCGTACGTCAGACTGGTCCCCGGCATCGGTCGAGGCATCGACGAGCCGACGACGAAGGCCGGCAGACGAGCGAGCAACAGCAGGAGGCGGTTCCGGTGAAGATCCGGGTGGAGCGCGACGTACTCGCGGAGGCGGTGGCCTGGGCTGCACGCAGCCTCCCGGCCCGGCCGCCGGTGCCCGTACTCGCGGGCCTGCTGCTGAAGGCCGAGGATGGCACCCTGTCCCTCTCCGGCTTCGACTACGAGGTCTCGGCCCGCGTCTCGGTCGAGGCGGACGTGGAGGAGGACGGCACCGTCCTCGTCTCCGGCCGGCTCCTCGCCGACATCTGCCGCGCCCTCCCCAACCGCCCGGTGGAGATTTCCACAGACGGTGTACGGGCGACCGTGGTCTGTGGATCCTCGCGGTTCACGCTCCACACCCTGCCTGTGGAGGAATACCCGGCGCTCCCGCAGATGCCGACGGCCACCGGCACCGTGCCCGGTGAGGTCTTCGCCTCCGCCGCCGCGCAGGTCGCCATCGCCGCCGGTCGCGACGACACGCTGCCCGTGCTGACCGGTGTCCGCATCGAGATCGAGGGCGACCGCGTCACCCTCGCGTCCACCGACCGCTACCGCTTCGCGGTCCGCGAGTTCCTGTGGAAGCCGGAGAACCCGGACGCCTCGGCCGTGGCCCTGGTGCCCGCCAAGACGCTCCTGGACACCGCCAAGTCCCTGACCAGCGGCGACACCGTCACGCTAGCGCTCTCCGGCTCCGGCCAGGGCGAGGGCCTCATCGGTTTCGAGGGCGCCGGCCGCCGCACCACCACCCGCCTCCTCGAAGGCGACCTGCCGAAGTACCGCACGCTCTTCCCGACGGAGTTCAACTCCATCGCGGTGATCGAGACCGCCCCGTTCGTCGAGGCCGTCAAGCGCGTGGCCCTCGTCGCCGAGCGCAACACCCCGGTCCGCCTGAGCTTCGAGCAGGGCGTGCTGATCCTGGAGGCCGGCTCCTCCGACGACGCACAGGCTGTGGAGCGCGTCGACGCGCACCTGGAGGGCGACGACATCTCGATCGCCTTCAACCCGACCTTCCTGCTGGACGGTCTGAGCGCGATCGACTCGCCGGCCGCGCAGCTGTCCTTCACCACGTCCACCAAGCCGGCGCTGCTCAGCGGCCGCCCGGCGGTCGACGCGGAGGCCGACGAGGCCTACAAGTACCTGATCATGCCGGTGCGCCTCTCCGGCTGACGCGGGTACGTCGGGCCCGGTCTCGCAGGCTGCGGGACCGGGCCCGACGCGTTCGCCCCCGCGCCCCCAGCCCCGCGCCCCCGCCGGCCGGGCCCCGTCCCCCACGGCCGTCCCGGGAGCGCCCGTGGCGCCCGGCGACCGAGCCCGGCGTAGGCTCGGAGCCTGGGTAAGCCCCGGGCAAGGCGGGGAACCCGGCACAGACGGCCACAACGCTTAAGGAACCACCTGATGGAGCTTGGTCTCGTCGGTCTCGGCAAGATGGGCGGCAACATGCGCGAGCGCATCCGCCGCGCAGGCCACACCGTCATCGGATACGACCGCAACCCGGACCTCGCCGATGTCCACAGCCTGCGGGAACTTGTGGACAGCCTGCAGGGCCCCCGCGTCGTGTGGGTGATGGTCCCGGCAGGTCCGGCGACGCAGTCCACCATCGACGAGCTCGCGGAGCTGCTCTCGATCGGCGACGTCGTGGTCGACGGCGGCAACTCCCGCTGGACCGACGACGAGAAGCACGCCGAGGAGCTGGCGGCCAAGGGCATCGGCTTCGTCGACTGCGGCGTCTCCGGCGGCGTCTGGGGCCTGGAGAACGGCTACGCGCTCATGTACGGCGGCGCCAAGGACCACGTCGCGCGCGTCCAGCCGATCTTCGACGCGCTCAAGCCCGAGGGCGACTTCGGCGCCGTGCACGCCGGCAAGGTCGGCGCGGGCCACTTCGCGAAGATGGTCCACAACGGCATCGAGTACGCCATGATGCAGGCCTACGCCGAGGGCTGGGAGCTGCTGGAGAAGGTGGACTCGGTCACCGACGTCCGCGAGGTCTTCCGGTCCTGGCAGGAGGGAACGGTCATCCGTTCCTGGCTGCTGGACCTCGCCGTCAACGCGCTGGACGAGGACGAGCACCTGGAGCGGCTGCGCGGCTACGCGCAGGACTCCGGCGAGGGCCGCTGGACGGTCGAGGCCGCGATCGACAACGCCGTGCCGCTGCCGGCGATCACGGCCTCGCTCTTCGCGCGCTTCGCGTCGCGCCAGGACGACTCGCCGCAGATGAAGATGATCGCCGCGCTGCGCAACCAGTTCGGCGGCCACGCGGTCGAGAAGGCCTAGCCGGCCCGGCCGAAAACCACTAACCGGAAGCCACTGAGCGGCACCACCGCACCACAGAGCAGAACAGCAGGAAGCCGGGGGAGGTCGGCGCCGTATGCATGTTTCGCATCTCTCGTTGGCCGACTTCCGCTCGTACGCTCGGGCCGAGGTTCCCCTCGCCCCGGGCGTGACGGCTTTCGTGGGCCCCAACGGCCAGGGCAAGACGAACCTCGTCGAGGCCATCGGCTACCTGGCGACGCTCGGCAGCCACCGGGTCTCCTCGGACGCCCCCCTCGTCCGGATGGGGACGGAGCGGGCGGTGATCCGCGCGGCCGTCACCCAGGGCGAGCGGCAGCAGCTGGTGGAGCTGGAGCTGAACCCGGGGCGCGCGAACCGGGCGCGGATCAACCGGTCCTCGCAGGTCAGGCCCCGGGACGTGTTGGGGATCGTACGGACCGTGCTGTTCGCGCCCGAGGACCTGGCCCTGGTCAAGGGCGATCCGGGTGAGCGGCGGCGCTTCCTGGACGAGCTGGTGACGGCGCGCTCCCCGCGGATGGCGGCCGTCCGCTCCGACTACGAGCGGGTGCTCAAGCAGCGCAACACGCTGCTGAAGTCCGCGGCGATGGCCCGCCGGCACGGCGGTCGCTCCATGGACATGTCCACGCTCGACGTGTGGGACCAGCACCTCGCGCGGGCGGGCGCCGAGCTCCTCGCGCAGCGCCTCGACCTGATCGCGACGTTGCTGCCGCTCGCGGACAAGGCCTACGAGGAGCTCGCGCCCGGCGGCGGTCCGCTCGGCCTCGCGTACCGTTCCTCGGCCGGCGAGGCCGTGGACAGCGGGGAGGCGCGTACCCGTGAGGCGCTGTACGAGGTGCTGCTGACGGCGCTCTCCGGGGTCCGCAAGCAGGAGATCGAGCGCGGGGTGACCCTCGTGGGCCCGCACCGTGACGACGTCCTGCTGCGCCTGGGCGAGCTGCCCGCGAAGGGGTACGCGAGCCACGGCGAGTCCTGGTCGTTCGCGCTGGCGCTGCGGCTGGCCTCGTACGAGCTGCTGCGCTCGGAGGGGACGGAGCCGGTGCTGATCCTGGACGACGTCTTCGCCGAACTGGACGCGCGCCGCCGGGAGCGGCTGGCGGAGCTGGTGGCGCGGGGCGAGCAGGTGTTGGTGACGGCGGCGGTGGACGATGACGTTCCGGACGTGCTGACGGGGACGCGGTTCGGAGTGTCCGGCGGTGAGGTGACCCGGCTGTGAACGACGGCGAGGCGAACGAGGAGCGGCGCAGGGCCCCGGAGCCCTCCGGGGTGGATCTGGCGCGGCAGGCGCTGGCCGCCGCGCGGGAGCAGGCGCGGGCGCGCGGGAACGCGGCGGGCGGCGGGAAGCGGAGCCGGCAGCCGGGTCTGCGCTCGGGCGCGCGGGCGGACGGCCGCGATCCGATGCCGCTGATGGCGGCGCTGGACCGGCTGCGCACCGAGCGGGGCTGGGAGATGCCGATCGCGGTGGCCGGGGTGATGGAGCGCTGGCCGGAGATCGTCGGCCCGGAGATCGCCGCGCACTGCGTGCCGGAGAAGTACGAGGAGCGGGAGCTCCTGGTGCGGTGCGATTCCTCGGCGTGGGCGGCGCAGCTGAAGCTGCTGGCGCCGCAGCTGGTGGCCCGGCTGAACGCGGAGCTGGGACAGGGCACGGTCCGGCTGATCAAGGTGCAGGGGCCGGGGGGCCGGCCGAAGCGGTACGGGCCGTGGCGCGCGCCGGGCAGCACGGGCCCGGGGGACACGTACGGCTGACCGGGCCGGCGTCGCCGTCCGTTGTCGCGTCGCCGCCCGGCCGGGGGGCTTCCGGTTGTGGGCGCCCCGGGTGGCGCCGGGGTGGAACCAGAGCGTCCGGATGAGCGTGGAGCCTGGTGTGGGGCGGGCCGGCGCCGGGGTCGCGGGGGTTCTCGTAGCGGGTCGTGGGGCCGCTCGCCGCATTCCGGACCGGGGTGTTCGCGGGTGGTGTCCCTCACGGTAGCGACGGGTTGACAGCCCGAAGCGCTGGAGGCCCGCGTGAGCCACTTTGAGCCCCTCCCCGGATATGGGGAGTCGGAGAGTGGAGGTTCAGGGCGGCACATGCGGACTCAGGTACCGGCAAACCCCCATTCATGTCAGTGGTACCGGTAGACTGGAGCCAATCCCGTTCGATTGCGCGGGACACCCGAGAAACGCAGACAACGCAGATCGACGCGGCCGCTCCTCCGGCGCACACGCTGGTCCGGAGTACGGGCTGCGCTGTGCCAGAAAGGGCGCTTCGTGGCCGATTCCGGCGACTCCAACGAGAAGAATTACGACGCCAGTGCCATCCAGGTCCTCGAAGGCCTGGATGCGGTTCGCAAGCGGCCGGGTATGTACATCGGCTCGACCGGTGAGCGCGGCCTGCACCACCTCGTGCAGGAGGTCGTGGACAACTCCGTCGACGAGGCCATGGCCGGGCACGCGGACACGATCGACGTCACGATCCTGGCCGACGGCGGCGTGCGCGTGGTCGACAACGGCCGAGGCATCCCGGTCGGCATCGTGCCGTCCGAGGGCAAGCCGGCGGTCGAGGTCGTCCTGACGGTCCTGCACGCGGGCGGCAAGTTCGGCGGCGGCGGCTACGCCGTCTCCGGTGGTCTGCACGGCGTCGGCGTCTCCGTCGTGAACGCCCTTTCGACCAAGGTCGCGGTCGAGGTCAAGACGGACGGCCACCGCTGGACCCAGGACTACAAGCTGGGCGTGCCGACGGCTCCGCTGGCCAAGAACGAGGAGACCGACGAGCACGGCACGTCGGTGACGTTCTGGGCCGACCCGGACATCTTCGAGACGACCGACTACTCCTTCGAGACGCTGTCGCGGCGCTTCCAGGAGATGGCCTTCCTCAACAAGGGCCTGACCCTGACGCTGACCGACGAGCGCGAGTCGGCGAAGGCCACGGTCGGCGCGGACGACCCGGACGCCGAGGCGGCCGAGCCCGTGGCGCGCACGGTGAAGTACCACTACGAGGGCGGCATCGTCGACTTCGTGAAGTACCTCAACTCGCGCAAGGGCGAGCTGATCCACCCGACCGTCATCGACGTCGAGGCCGAGGACAAGGAGCGCATGCTCTCGGTCGAGATCGCGATGCAGTGGAACTCGCAGTACACGGAGGGTGTCTACTCCTTCGCGAACACGATCCACACGCACGAGGGCGGCACGCACGAGGAGGGCTTCCGCGCGGCGCTGACCGGTCTGGTGAACCGCTACGCGCGCGACAAGAAGCTGCTCCGCGAGAAGGACGACAACCTCGCCGGCGAGGACATCCGCGAGGGTCTGACGGCGATCATCTCGGTCAAGCTGGGCGAGCCCCAGTTCGAGGGCCAGACGAAGACGAAGCTGGGCAACACGGAGGCGAAGACCTTCGTGCAGAAGGTCGTCCACGAGCACCTCAACGACTGGTTCGACCGCAACCCCAACGAGGCCGCGGACATCGTCCGCAAGTCGATCCAGGCGGCCACGGCCCGCGTCGCGGCCCGCAAGGCCCGTGACCTGACGCGCCGCAAGGGTCTGCTGGAGAGCGCCTCGCTGCCGGGCAAGCTGTCCGACTGCCAGTCGAACGACCCGACCAAGTGCGAGATCTTCATCGTCGAGGGTGACTCCGCCGGCGGCTCGGCGAAGTCCGGCCGCAACCCGATGTACCAGGCCATCCTGCCCATCCGCGGCAAGATCCTGAACGTCGAGAAGGCGCGCATCGACAAGATCCTCCAGAACACCGAGGTCCAGGCGCTCATCAGCGCCTTCGGCACGGGCGTGCACGAGGACTTCGACATCGAGAAGCTCCGCTATCACAAGATCATCCTGATGGCGGACGCCGACGTCGACGGTCAGCACATCAACACGCTGCTGCTGACCTTCCTCTTCCGCTTCATGCGTCCGCTGGTCGAGGCCGGCCACGTGTACCTGTCCCGCCCCCCGCTCTACAAGATCAAGTGGGGTCGCGACGACTTCGAGTACGCGTACTCGGACCGCGAGCGCGACGCCCTGGTCGAGCTGGGCAAGCAGAACGGCAAGCGGATCAAGGAAGACTCGATCCAGCGCTTCAAGGGTCTGGGCGAGATGAACGCCGAGGAGCTGCGCGTCACCACGATGGACCAGGACCACCGTGTGCTCGGCCAGGTCACCCTCGACGACGCGGCGCAGGCCGACGACCTGTTCTCGGTGCTGATGGGTGAGGACGTCGAGGCTCGACGCTCCTTCATCCAGCGCAACGCCAAGGACGTCCGCTTCCTCGACATCTGAGTCGGCCCGACGCTGACCGCCCGAAAGGACTTCTGACCGGCCATGGCCGACGAAACCACCCCCACCGCTGAGAATCCCGCGGAGGAGCAGCCCGTGCTGCGCATCGAGCCCGTCGGGCTCGAAACGGAGATGCAGCGCTCCTACCTCGACTACGCGATGTCCGTCATCGTCTCCCGCGCGCTGCCCGACGTACGGGACGGCCTCAAGCCCGTCCACCGTCGTGTGCTGTACGCGATGTACGACGGCGGCTACCGGCCCGAGAAGGGCTTCTACAAGTGCGCCCGCGTCGTCGGCGACGTCATGGGTACGTACCACCCGCACGGCGACTCCTCGATCTACGACGCCCTGGTCCGCCTGGCCCAGCCGTGGTCGATGCGCATGCCGCTGGTGGACTCGAACGGCAACTTCGGCTCCCCGGGCAACGACCCGGCGGCCGCGATGCGCTACACCGAGTGCAAGCTGATGCCGCTGGCCATGGAGATGCTCCGGGACATCGACGAGGAGACCGTCGACTTCACGGACAACTACGACGGCCGCAACCAGGAGCCGACGGTCCTGCCGGCGCGCTTCCCGAACCTGCTGATCAACGGCTCCGCCGGCATCGCGGTCGGCATGGCCACCAACATCCCGCCGCACAACCTGCGCGAGGTCGCGGCCGGCGCCCAGTGGGCGCTGGAGCACCCGGAGGCCTCGCACGAGGAGCTGCTGGACGCGCTGCTGGAGCGCATCAAGGGCCCGGACTTCCCGACCGGCGCCCTCGTCGTGGGCCGCAAGGGCATCGAGGAGGCGTACCGCACCGGTCGCGGCTCCATCACGATGCGCGCCGTGGTCGAGGTCGAGGAGATCCAGAACCGCCAGTGCCTGGTGGTCACGGAGCTCCCGTACCAGACTAACCCGGACAACCTCGCGCAGAAGATCGCCGACCTGGTCAAGGACGGCAAGATCGGCGGCATCGCCGACGTGCGGGACGAGACCTCGTCGCGCACGGGTCAGCGTCTGGTGATCGTGCTGAAGCGCGACGCGGTCGCGAAGGTCGTGCTGAACAACCTGTACAAGCACACCGACCTCCAGACGAACTTCGGCGCGAACATGCTGGCGCTGGTGGACGGGGTGCCGCGCACCCTGTCGATCGACGCGTTCATCCGCCACTGGGTGCAGCACCAGATCGAGGTCATCGTCCGGCGTACGCGCTTCCGGCTGCGCAAGGCCGAGGAGCGCGCGCACATCCTGCGCGGCCTCCTCAAGGCCCTGGACGCCATCGACGAGGTCATCGCCCTCATCCGGCGCAGCAACACCGTCGAGATCGCGCGCGAGGGCCTCATGGGCCTCCTGGAGATCGACGAGATCCAGGCGAACGCGATCCTGGAGATGCAGCTGCGCCGCCTGGCGGCCCTGGAGCGGCAGAAGATCGTCGCCGAGCACGACGAGCTCCAGGCCAAGATCAACGAGTACAACGCGATCCTGGCCTCTCCGGAGAAGCAGCGCTCGATCGTCAGCGAGGAACTGGCCGCGCTCGTCGAGAAGTACGGCGACGACCGGCGTTCCAAGCTGGTGCCCTTCGACGGCGACATGTCCATGGAGGACCTGATCGCCGAAGAGGACATCGTCGTCACGATCACGCACGGCGGCTACGTCAAGCGCACCAAGACCGAGGACTACCGCTCGCAGAAGCGCGGCGGCAAGGGCGTGCGCGGCACGAAGCTGAAGCAGGACGACCTCGTCGACCACTTCTTCGTGTCCACGACGCACCACTGGCTGCTGTTCTTCACGAACAAGGGCCGCGTCTACCGCTCCAAGGCCTACGAGCTGCCGGACGCGGGTCGGGACGCGCGCGGGCAGCACGTGGCGAACCTGCTGGCCTTCCAGCCGGACGAGAAGATCGCCCAGATCCTCGCGATCCGCGACTACGACGCGGCGCCCTACCTGATCCTGGCCACCAAGGGCGGCCTGGTGAAGAAGACGGCGCTCAAGGACTACGACTCGCCCCGTTCGGGTGGTGTCATCGCGATCAACCTCCGGGAGACGGAGGCCGGCGGCGACGACGAGCTGATCGGCGCCGAGCTGGTGTCCGCCGAGGACGACCTGCTGCTGATCAGCAAGAAGGCGCAGTCGATCCGCTTCACGGCGACCGACGACGCGCTGCGCCCGATGGGCCGTGCCACTTCGGGTGTGAAGGGGATGAGTTTCCGCGAAGGCGACGAACTTCTCTCGATGAGCGTCGTTCGGCCGGGTACCTTCGTCTTCACCGCGACGGACGGTGGTTACGCCAAGCGGACGCCCGTGGACGAGTACCGCGTCCAGGGCCGTGGTGGTCTGGGCATCAAGGCGGCCAAGATCGTGGAGGACCGCGGGTCGCTCGTCGGCGCGCTGGTGGTCGACGAGACGGACGAGATCCTCGCCATCACGCTCAGCGGTGGTGTGATCCGTACGCGCGTCAACGAAGTCAGGGAGACCGGCCGTGACACCATGGGCGTCCAGCTGATCAACCTGGGCAAGCGCGATGCCGTGGTAGGCATCGCTCGTAACGCCGAGGCCGGTCAGGAAGCTGACGAGGCCGACGAGATCGAGTCAGGGATCGAGGCCGGGGCAGCCGAGGGACAGGCCGCCGAGGCCGCCGAGGGCACAGAGCCTTCGGCAGGGGAGCACGAGGAGTAAGCGTGAGTGGAGCCACGGGCGCCGGACCGGCCGAGACTGGAGCGAACGGTGCCCGTGGCCCCGCCGCGGACTCCCAGGGGGGAACCGTGACGGACAGCCGAGGACCGAAGCCGAAGTCGAAGCAGCAGGCACCGGCGGAGGCCCAGGCAGCCGCGCCGTCGCAGTCGCAGGCGACGGCGCAGTCGAAGAAGCCGGCGGCCCCGGCCGCCGGCGCCGCCGGCACCGGCCCTGGCGCCGGCCAGGACCGGCCCGCACAGCCCTACCAGCCCCCGCAGGCCTACGTGGCCCCCAAGGGGCCGGGTGCGCAGCGCAAGGGCGGTACGGGCATCCGTACGACCCCCAGGACGCGCAAGGCGCGGCTGCGGGTGGCCAAGGCCGACCCGTGGTCGGTCATGAAGGTCAGCTTCCTGCTGTCGATCGCGCTGGGCCTGTGCACCGTCGTCGCGGCGGCGGTGCTGTGGATGGTCATGGACGCCATGGGCATCTTCTCGACGGTCGGCGGCACGATCAGTGAGGCGACCGGCTCGAACGAGAGCAACGGCTTCGACCTCCAGTCGTTCCTGTCGCTGCCGCGCGTCCTGGTCTTCACGTCGGTGATCGCGGTCATCGACGTGGTGTTGATGACCGCGCTCGCGACGCTGGGCTCGTTCATCTACAACCTGTCGGCGGGATTCGTGGGCGGTGTCGAGCTCACGCTCGCCGAGGACGAGTGACCTGCGGGGACGCCCCGCGGGAAGCGATTTTGGCTCGACCGCGTCTGTGCGCTAATCTTCAGGAGTCAGCGCGCAGCGCGGATGGGGCTATAGCTCAGTTGGTTAGAGCGCATCCCTGATAAGGATGAGGCCACAGGTTCAAATCCTGTTAGCCCCACAGAGTCGAAGACCCCCAGGCCCACCGGCCTGGGGGTCTTCGTCGTAGGGCCAGTTGACGGGTTCCCAGGTAACCGATCGGTATCGGTCGGTGTGTATTGTTGGCGGCCAGAAGTCCCCAACGTCAACGAAAGACGAGGTCGCGCGGTGAAGAAGCTGCTCCTGGTCGCACTGGCCGCCATCGGCGGGCTCCTCGTGTACCGCCAGATCCAGGCGGATCGCGCCGAGCAGGACCTGTGGACGGAGGCAACCGACTCCGTGCCCTCTGGTTCCGGTGTGTGAGACCCACGATTGATCTCATGGAGCCCCGGCTGCCGCTGCCGCCGGGGCTTCGTGCTGCTCTGTGACGAAAAATTCCGGTATGCGAAGATTTGGCTTGCGCTAGCAAATTCGGGTGGGGTGGGCGCGATGGTTCGGGGGCTTTGGGGGCCTCAGGGGGTTTCGGGGCTTCGGGGGCTGAAGGCGGGGGTCGCGGGGGCGGCCGCGCTGGCGTTGGTGGCATGGTCGCCGGTGGTGGCGTACGCGTCCGGGCCGGCCTCGCCGCCGCTGCCGGAGTACCGCGTGGCCGACGGCGCGCGTCCGATCCAGGGGAAGCCCTCCACGGCGGACGCCCCGCTGCTGGAGGTCGGCGCGGTGTACGAGGACACCCTGGCGCCGGGTGAGCGCTTCTACCGGCTCACCCTGGACGACAGCTCCAGCGTGTACGTCTCGGCCGTGCTGCGGCCCCCCGCCGGAGCCAAGGTCGGGTACTCCGACGGCCTTGAGGTCGAGATCATGACCAGCGCCGGGCGGGCCTGCCCGTCCAACCCCGTCAAGGCCTCCTTCGGCTACGAGGCCGTCCCCGTCGCCGCGGCCGGTACGCGTCGACTCCAGGAGGACGCCGAGTGTCAGGCCGGGGGGACGTACTACGCGAAGGTCACCCGGGAGGCGGCCAAGGAGTCCGACCGGGCCCCCTGGCCCGTGGAGCTGCGCCTCCAGCGCGAACCGGCGCCCGCCGCCGGCACCGCGCCCGCGCCGGCCGCCAGTGTGTGGCCCTCCGCCTCCCCGACCCTGCCCGCCAAGGATGCGGTGGCCCGCGTCGGCGGCACCGGCTTCAACGACGCGCGGGCCCTGGGTCCGGGTGTGTGGCGCGACGAGCTGAGGCCGGGGCAGACCCGCTTCTACCGGGTCCCGGTGGACTGGGGACAGCAGCCGGTGCTCGGCGCGGAGATCGCGGCGGCCCGGATCACGAAGCAGTACGCGTCCGCCTCCAACGGGCTGACGGTCTCGCTGTACACGCCGTTCCGCTCGCTCGCGGCGTCCGAGGACACCTCGTACGACGGCAAGCAGGCGGCCGTGACGCTGCCGAGGGTCGCGCCCGTGGCGTACGAGAATCGTTTCTCCCACCAGGCGGCGCAGCGGATGATGGGGCTGGCCGGGTGGTACTACGTCGCCGTCACGCTGGGCGCTAAGGTCGCGGAGTTCACCGAGGACGCGACGCCGGTCCCGCTGACGCTACGGGTCGACGTGCTCGGCAGCGCCGGCAAGGGGCCCGTGTACCGCGAGAGCCTGAGCGCGGCCGGGTTCGGGGTCGGCGCCGCCGACCGGACCGCCGCGCGGGAGGGGCTCACCGCCCCGGAGGCCGTCGCCGCCGAGGACGACCGCTCGGCGATGCGGATCGTGGCGGGCGCCGGCTTCGGGACGGGGACGGTGCTGCTGCTCGTGCTCGGGGTGTGGATCCTGCTGGGACGGCGGGGGCGGGCGGTCTAGGGCCGCGTGAGGGCCGCCTCAGAGCTGCGTCATGGCCCAGGTGCCGACCGCGAAGCAGAGCACGGCGGCGGTGAGGATGCCGACGGTGACCTTCGGCGGGGGCGGGGCGACGCGGCGGGCGGGCGCCGTCGCCGTCGGGGGCGTGACCGCCGTCGTGGGGGCCGGGGGCGGCAGGTGGAAGCTGCCCGTCTCGGAGGAGCCGTACGCGGGCGGCGGGCCGTAGCCGGCCGGGGTGGTCGGGGTGGTCGGCGGGGTCGGGTTCGGGCTCGCGGCCGGGGCGGTCGCCGCGAGGGGGCCTTCCGGGCCGAAGCCGGCGGGGAGCGGCCCGAGTTGGTCGAACACCTCGACGGGGTCCTCGTCGGGTGCGGGAGGCGCCAGCAGCTCGGCCGCCTCCGCGAGGGCCTTGCGCGCCCCCGTGGCGGTCCTGAACCGGCTCTGGGGGTCGGGCCGCAGGAGGTTCGCCACGACGTCCCACAGCGGCGCGGGGACGCCCTCGGGGGCCACGGGCGTGCCGTGCGTCCGGAACTGCTCCACCAGGGCCTCGGAGTCGGGCTTGCGCCCGTGCAACAGGTACAGGGCGACCAAGCCGACGGCGTACAGATCGGCGGGGAAGTCCGGCTCGGCGCCCCGCAGTTGCTCGGGGGCGAAGTAACCCGGCGTACCGACGACGTAGTCGGTCTCGGTCAGCCGGGGCTCCCCCTTGCGCATCGAGATGCCGAAGTCGGACAGCCGCAGGTGCGGCCGCCCGGTTCCCGTGGCCTCCATCAGGATGTTGGCCGGTTTGATGTCGCGGTGGACGACGCCCTCCGCGTGCACCGCCGAGAGCCCCGACAGGAGCTGGTCGAGCAGGACGCACACGAAGCGGGGCGGCAACGGGCCGTAGTCCCCGATCACATGGGCGAGGGAGCCGCCGGCGACGAGGTCCATGGTGAAGAGGACCTTGTCGTCGTCCGCCGCCCAGCTGGCCGGGGCCAGCACGTGCGGATGGTCGATGCGCAGCGCCTGCTCGCGCACGAACCGGAGCAGGGTGTGGGCGTCGCTCTGCAGGAGGACCTTCGCGGCGACGTAACGGCGACGGCGGTGGTCCCAGGCCCGCCACACGGCGCCCGCGCCACCCCGTCCGATCGGATCGATCAGCTCGTACCGGCCGGCGAAGACCTCACCCATCGCTGTGCCCGTCCCCCGTCTCGCCCGTCAGTTCTGGTGGGCCTCGTAGTGGGCCACCGCCTCGGCGGTGCGGCCCGCACCGTACACCCGGAGGAACTCTGCCAGTTCCGGGTGGGTGGGGGCGAGGGTGTCCGCCGCGTCGATGATGTCCCCGGCCGCGGCGACGGAGCGCAGCAGCGACTGGATCTCGCGGACGACCCGCTTGACCGTGGGGGCGCCGGAACCGGCGCCGCTCTGGCCGCTGTTGCTGAGGACGGAGCCTCCCTGCGTGTGCTTGATCTCGTCCATCCGGTCGGTGGCCTCGGCGGCGCTGACGCTGCCCGCCGCGACCTGTCCGGCGAGGTCCTGGAGGGCCTGCACCCGCTGCACCACGGCCGGGTTGCCGATCTTGGCGCGCTGGCCGCTCATCAGCTGGGACAGCATCGGCGCCGAGAGCCCGAGGACGGCAGCGAGGCGGGCCTGGTTCAGCCCGAGGTCATCTATGAGCCGTCGGAACAGCGCGCCCAGCGGCTCCCCGTACCAACTGCGCTGAAGCTCACGGGCTCTGGCCGTGGCCTCCTGCTGTACTGCGTCCACTCTCACTACTCCCCTTCGCTGGTGCGAACCTCGCGAGCATCTTACGGAGCGTGGTCGCGGGGCGGGAGTCCCTATCATTTTGCGGGATGAGGGGGTACACCGGGTACGCTGTCCTGCGGAACGGTCGCTCCCCCACGGGGAGTGGCCATGTCCGGTTGCTCGGGGCCTTAGCTCAGTTGGTAGAGCGCTGCCTTTGCAAGGCAGATGTCAGGAGTTCGAATCTCCTAGGCTCCACACCGCAAGACCCCCTTGACCTGCGAAAACGCGGGCCAAGGGGGTCTTTTTCGCGTTCTGCCCGCCGATCATCGAGTCCGACGGAAAGCCACGGCCGCGTTGCGGAGACGCTCGTTGATCTCTCGGAGCGGCGTGGCGGCGTCGGAGAGGGAGATGGCCGCGTCGATCTCGGACTGGTGCGGGACCGGGAGGCCGGTCAGCGCGAACCGGTAGTCGGTGAGGTGCTCCTTCTCCAGTTCGAGCAGTGCCTTGAGGCGCCTGGGCGGGCGCACCAGGAACACGTCGAGGCGATCCGCGAGGTTGCTGAGCGCGCTCGTGGATCCGGCGCTGCGCGCCTTGATGACGTCGTCGATCTCGCGGGTGAAGGGCTCGATCTGGGCCGCGTACTCACGGTCGTTCTTGCGCCTGTGCACCGAGAAGGGCACGTATGCCGCGAGGAAGGCGGCGAGGGCACCGAAGGCGGCCCACCATGTACTCACTCTGTTCCCCCGTGGGTGCCGGCTCTCCCGGCAGACTCGATCACCATGACAGGGTTCCCCCATCGGAAAATGGCATCCCAGTGGCCAACAGCGACCCTGAGATCTGTGATGGTGATCGTAACGGAGGACTGCGGGGATTGGTGCGTTTATCGCCTTAACTCGCGCTAGAGGATGGACTTTCCTTCAGTTCTGGCTCCCCGCAGTTCCAGAGCGAACTGCGGGTGCTGTTCCGCTGAGCTGCGGGGATCGGTACTGCTCAGAAGATGCTGCGGCCGTGGCGGACCCACTGGAAGCGTTCCGAACTGGGGTCTCCCAGGGCGGCTGCCGTCTTGCTGCCGTTGTCCTTGACGCCACCGGCGAGGGAGAAGGTGCCCGTCGCGGTCTCCTTGCCGGCGGTGCCCTCCCAGTAACGGGGCTCCTTCTGCCACTTCACATCCGCCAGCAGCCTCATGTACTCGTCCGGTGTCAGCGCGTCGGCCTCGGCCTTGCTCCAGGACATGGCGCGATGGGCGACGGCGCCGAGTGCGGCGAAGACCGCAGGGGAGGCGATCACCGTGTTGTGACGGTCGATGAAGGCGGAGGCGAAGGCCGAGAGGATGCGGCCCAATACGTCCTGGATCTCCTTCGTGGCCGCCTCGCGGGTGCAGGCTTCGGGCAGTTCGGAGATGGAGCCGCTCGTCTTCTCGAAGCCGGCCCTGCCGAAGATCGCCGTGATGACGAAGGACCGGAGGGTCGACAGGGTCATCCACTCGGTGTCGGCGGCCTTCAACTGTCGCTGCCGTACGGACACCACGTCGCCCAGCGGTACCAGCTCGCCCGTTCCGGCCGGGGCGGGCACCTGGACGCTCTTGAGCAGGTCCAGTGTGATGCTGGTCGCCACGTTCGAGGAATCCGAGCTGAGGGCAACGGTCTTGTTCGGGATGACACCGAGCAGGTTGCGGTCGTGGAAGATCTGCCGCGCGGCTACGAGATCGATGCCGTGGTAGATCTCGACCCCGACGGGTCGGGCGTTGATCTGCTGGGCCGTCAGGCCGTAAGCGGCCGGATCGTCCCGCAGGAGGAAGTGGGCGAGGTGCTGGGTCTCCGCGTCCATCAGCACACCACTGGCGTCGAACGGCAGGTAGGCGATGGTGTCGGGCCCGAAGACACTCCGGGCCTGAACGGTCTCCAGGGGGCGCTGGATCCAGAGCGCGAAGGGCGGCGTCGCCCAGCGTTCGCCCCGCTCGTCGCGGATGACGGCGGCCAGGTACTTGGCGTAGTCCTTCGCGTTCTGCGCCTTCTTCGTGGACTTGATGGTGCGCTGGACCTCGTTCCGCGCCTCCGCCTGCTCCCGCTCTGCCGTCGAGAGGTACTTCATGGCCTGGGGCTGCTCGGCCCTGCGGGGATCGGGCACGACGCGGGACAGCTGGCCCCACGGCATCGTCGTCATCAGGCGGGTCGGGCTGAGCCGGAGGATGCGGATCGGGTCTCCGAGACCCGGATCCAGTTCGGTCACGTACTGCGGCGTCTGCTGGTCCACTGCTGCCCCCGTCGTTCTGAGCGGCCCCGGGGCGTCCGAGGCCGTGCGCCTGCCGAGCATAGCGAACTGCGGGGGCGGGTAAGAGGTGGTTTGTCCTCCCCGTACTTGCTTGGAGGTCCCGATGCGGACGGTGCGGGTGTCCGGTGCAGGTTCCTCATTCGGACCTGTCGTGGGGACGCGGGGGCGTGGGTGGACGACAGTGGAGAGGGAGGTATATCGAGCGCGGGGGCCACATCACGTCGGAGGCGTACGGACATGGGACTCTTCGATTTTCTGAAGTCCGAGAAGAAGAAGGAACACGAGGCCGCCGAGAAGGCCAAGGAGCAGGTGGAGCAGCAGGCGCAGGCGGCGCCCGCCGCGCCGGGGACGCCCGGTGACCTGGGCGGGAAGTACACCGACGCCGCGTCGGCCACGAAGGCGGCCGGCGAGCGGATGGCCGCGCCGAGCGCCGCGCCCAAGATCGCCCGGACGCCGACCGGGCCGGCGGGGCAGCCGATGGCTGGGCGGGCGCCGGGGCCCGCCCAGCCGACGCCCGGGTCGGCCGCGCACAAGGCCGTGCCGGTACCGCCGACGACCAAGCCGGCGCCGGCCGCGAAGAAGCGTACGTACACGGTCAAGGCCGGCGACTCGCTGTCCATGATCGCCCGTCAGGAGCTGGGCAACGAGGGCCGCTGGCGGGAGCTCTACGCCATGAACCGGGGCGTCATCGGCTCCAACCCGGACCTGCTCCGGCCGGGGATGGTCTTGACCCTGCCCCAGTAGGAACGGGCCCCGGTGGGAACGAGACGGTGGGAACGAGAAGGGGCCCGGATCCGGTATTGGATCCGGGCCCCTGCTCTGTGCGCCGGGTGTCAGTGCTTCTTGTTCTCCTCGGACTGCGGGTTCAGCGCCTCGTTCTCCTTCTCCGCCAGCTCGTCGTCGAAGCTCGCCGGCTCCGTTTCGCGCGACACTTCGGTCGCGGCCGGCGGCTCGACGAGCCAGTCCGGGTTCGACTGCTGGTCCCACCACTTCCACGCCGCGAAGGCGCCGCCGGCCAGGAGGCCGACGAGGGCCACGCCCTTGAGCACGCGGCCCGCGCGCGCCCGCCGCTCGTGGCGGCGTACGAGGCGCCGTACTTCCTTCGCCGAGATCTGCCCGCGCAGCGCCGCCACGGCCGCCGCCGAGCGGGACGCGGCCTCTTCGGCCATCGGGGTCGCCGCCGCGAGCGCGCTCTCGATGCGCGGCTGCGTGTAGTCGGCGGCGTGCCGGGCCGCCGCGCGCGTCTTGCGCACCGCCTGGGTCGCGGCGCGGTCCACATGGGGGGGTACGTGCGTGCGGGCCGTCCTCATGCGGGGATGGAGATGTGCGTCGTAGGCCGTACGCGCCTGTCGGGACGCCTCGCAGGCCATGTGCGAGATCTTCGGCGCCAGCAGTTCGTTCGCCTCGTGCGCGTAGTGCGCGGCGGCGTCCTTCGCGTTCTCCGCGTACGGCGCCACCACTTCCGCCGCGTGCTTCACGGTGTCCCTGGCGCTCTCGGCGGCCAGGCGCACGCTGTCCTTGCGGGTCACAGGATCCTCCTCGTCGGTGGCGGACACAGTTCACCTTTCCACCCTTTGTCGGATCATGCCTGCCACAGCGCCGCCCGGCATGCGTGACAGGGCATAAGGGTGGACGATTTCCGTGCCGTACCGCCCTGCGTGGGAGGATCGGGACCGACAGTGATGACTATGGAAGGCAGACCCGTGGCCGAGAAGCTCTACGCCACCCTGAAGACCAGCCACGGCGACATCGAGATCGAGCTGCTGGAGAACTTCGCTCCGAAGACCGTCCGCAACTTCGTGGAGCTGGCCACCGGTGCCCGCGAGTGGACGCGTCCCACGGACGGCCAGAAGACCACCGCTCCGCTCTACGACGGCACCGTCTTCCACCGCGTCATCAGCGGCTTCATGATCCAGGGCGGCGACCCGCTGGGCAACGGTACGGGCGGTCCGGGCTACGCGTTCGCCGACGAGTTCCACCCCGACCTGGCCTTCAACAAGCCGTACCTGCTCGCCATGGCCAACGCCGGCCCGGGTACCAACGGTTGCCAGTTCTTCATCACGGTCGCCCCCACCGCGTGGCTGACCCGCAAGCACACCATCTTCGGCGAGGTCACCTCGGCCGCGAGCCGGAAGGTCGTCGACGAGATCGCCTCCGCGCCGACCAACCCGCGCACCGAGCGGCCGCTGGACGACGTGATCATCCAGTCGGTCTCCATCGAGCGGCGCTGACCCCCCCCGCAGGGGGCCTTCCGGGCCGCCGCGGGACCTTTCGGGAACCTTTGTGCCCCGCCCGTCCGTCCTGGTTACGTACCGGACCGGCGGGGCGTACGCCCTGCCTCGCCGCCGATCGAGGGGACCGATGGACACCGACCGTCTGCCGGGCTGCTACCGCCACCCGGACCGCGACACGGGAATCAGCTGCACCCGCTGTGAGCGTCCCATCTGCCCGGAGTGCATGATCAGCGCCTCGGTGGGCTTCCAGTGCCCCGAGTGCGTGCGGGAGGGCTCCGGGACGGGGCACGGCGCGACCGCCAACGCGCCGCGCACGCTCGCGGGCGGGCTCGTCGCGGTCGATCCCCAGTTCGTCACCAAGATCCTGATCGGGCTGAACGTCGCGGTGTTCCTCGCGGCGTACGTGATGCCGGGGCTCGCGGTGCAGCTGGAGCTGCTCGGCCGCTATGTGGAGTACTACGGGGCGCCCGTCGCGGGGGTGTCCACCGGCCAGTACCACCGGCTGCTGACCTCGGTTTTCCTGCATGTCGAGTGGTGGCACATCTTCGGCAACATGCTGGCCCTGTGGGTGATCGGCGGTCCGCTGGAGGCGGCCCTCGGCCGCGCCCGCTACCTCGCCCTCTACCTGTTGTCGGGGCTGGGCGGCAGCGCCCTCGTCTACCTGCTGACCGCGCCGAACACGCCGACGCTCGGTGCCTCCGGTGCCATCTGCGGGCTGCTGGGCGCCACCGTGGTCCTGGCCCGTCGGATGCGCTGGGAGATGCGGCCCGTCCTGATCACGCTCGGCCTCATGCTGGTGATCACCTTCGTGCCCTTCGGGGGCGGCTGGTCGGTGTCCTGGCAGGCCCACATCGGCGGTCTGGTGACGGGCGCCCTGATCGCGCTGGGCTTCTTCGCGCAGGCTGCCGGCAGGAAGCGGACACTGGTCCACGTGGGTACCTGTGTGGTGGTGTTCCTGCTGGCAGCGGCCCTGATCCTGGTGCGTACGGCCGCACTCACCTGATCACATCGGCGTCAACTCTCCACAGAGTTATCCACAGATCTTCTGTCTTTTCCTCAGGTGTGGATGACGCTGTGGATAACTCCTGGGGAGAGCTTGCGCTCCGGCCTTGTCGGGCCCTATCGGCGCTCCGCTTCCGCGGTCACTTCCACTGGGTGGACACACCGAAGCCGGCGGCGATGAACCCGAAACCGACGACGATGTTCCAGTTGCCCAGCGCCTCCACGGGCAGCTGGGTGTCGGTCACATAGAAGACGACGATCCACGCCAGACCGATCAGAAAGAAGGCCAGCATGACCGGGGCGACCCAGCTGCGGTTCGTCAGCCTGATCGACTGCGGCTGCTTCGCCGGCGGCGGCGTGTAGTCGTCCTTCTTGCGGATACGTGACTTCGGCACGAGGGGCTCTCCTGTCGATGCGCTGGGGGACCTTGCCTGCCCCGGGCGTCCGTTAGCGTAGTGGACCTGTGGCGTTGAAGGAGAAGGGTACGTTGAGCAATTCCGACGACTCCTCCGCGGGTACCCGTCGCCGGGCCAGACCGGTCCGGTTGCTGACGGCCGCCGTCTTCGCCCTCGCCGGCCTGATCTTCGTCACCAGCTTCAACACTTCCAAGGGTACGAACATCCGCACGGATGCCTCACTCCTGAAGCTCTCCGACCTCATCCACGAGCGCAGCGCCGACAACGCCGAGCTGGAGAAGAGCGCCGCGCTCCTGCGCCGGCAGGTGGACGCCCTCGCCGACCGCGACGACCGCAGCACCAAGGCCGAGGACGCCCGGCTGGCCGCCTTGCGTACAGCCTCGGGAACCGAGGAGCTCTCCGGCAAGGGCCTGACGGTCACCCTCAACGACGCGCCGCCGAACGCCACCGCGCGTGTCCCCGGCGTCCCCGAGCCGCAGCCCAACGACCTCGTGATCCACCAGCAGGACCTCCAGGCCGTCGTGAACGCCCTGTGGCAAGGGGGAGCCGCCGGCATCGAGGTCATGGGACAGCGGCTGATCTCCACGAGCGCCGTGCGCTGCGTGGGCAACACCCTGATCCTCCAGGGCCGCGTCTACTCGCCCCCGTACAAGGTGTCCGCCGTCGGTGACCCGGGCGCGTTGCGCAGGGCCCTCGCCGCCTCCCCCGCCCTGCAGAACTACCAGCTGTACGTCAACGCCTACGGGCTCGGCTGGAAAGTCGACGAGGACAAGCGGCTGACACTGCCGGGCTACTCCGGCACAGTGGACCTCCACTATGCGAAGCCGCTGGAGTCCGCCGCGCCCTGACGTCGTACTGCGCCTGGTGGTACGGACGTTCAGCGAGGTGTGCCTGACGGCCGGGACGCTGATCGTGCTGTTCGTGGCCTACGTGCTGCTGTGGACCGGGGTCAAGGCCGACCGGGCCATGGACGGCGAGCGCGACCGGCTGCGCGACCGCTGGGCGGCTGGGGCCGGGGCTGGGGCTGTGGCCGGGGCCGGGGCTGCGGCGCCCGCCCCCGCCCCCGGTCCTGCGCCCGCTCCCCGGCCGGCCGGGCAGGCCTTCGCCGAGATGTACGTCCCCCGCTTCGGCCCGGACTGGAGAAAGCCCGTCCTGGAGGGCACCGACCCCGAGCTGCTGAAGAAGGGCCTCGGCCACTACGCGGGCACCGCCGGCCCCGGGGGCAACGGGAACTTCGCCGTGGCCGGGCACCGGCGCACGTACGGGGACCCGTTCAAGGACCTCCCCGAGCTGCGCCCCGGGGACACCGTGATCGTCCGCGACGCGACCGACTGGTACACGTACACCGTCCGGGCCGAGCCGCTGCGCACCCTGCCCACCGAGGTCGGCGTGGTCGAGGCGGTGCCCCGCAGGTCCCCCTTCACCACCGCCGGCAAATACCTGACGCTGACCACCTGCGACCCCGAGTGGGGCCACAGCCACCGCCTGGTCGTCTGGGCGGAACTGACCGGAACCCGCCCCGCCGCACCGGGCCGGACCGAGGGATTCCCCAGGTGACCCACCCGGCGCGGCCGCTGCCTTTAGGCTGTTGCGGTACCGCCTCCGCGGTGCGAGGGACGATCGTGGACGAAGAGGAAAGCGGACGCAATGTACGGCTGGATCTGGCGGCACCTGCCGGGAAACGCGTGGGTACGCGCGCTGATCTCTCTCGTACTGGTCCTGGCGGTGGTGTTCGTGCTGTTCCAGTACGTCTTCCCGTGGGCCGAGCCGCTGCTCCCCTTCAACGACGTGACGGTGGACGAGGGATCGGGAGCCACTCCGTGAGCGCGCGCATTCTGGTTGTCGACAACTACGACAGCTTTGTCTTCAATCTGGTCCAGTACCTCTACCAGCTCGGCGCCGAATGCGAGGTGCTGCGCAACGACGAGGTCGAGCTCGCGCACGCCCAGGACGGCTTCGACGGCGTCCTGCTGTCGCCGGGCCCGGGTACCCCGGAGCAGGCGGGCGTCTGCGTCGACATGGTCCGCCACTGCGCGAGCACCGGCGTCCCCGTCTTCGGCGTCTGCCTCGGCATGCAGTCCATGGCGGTGGCCTACGGAGGCGTCGTGGACCGGGCCCCCGAGCTGCTGCACGGGAAGACCTCGCCGGTGGTCCACGAGGGCCTCGGTGTCTTCACCGGTCTGCCCTCTCCCTTCACCGCGACCCGCTACCACTCCCTCGCCGCCGAGCCGCAGACCCTCCCGGACGTGCTGGAGGTCACCGCGCGCACGGAGGACGGGATCATCATGGGCCTGCGCCACCGGGAGTACGACGTCGAGGGCGTGCAGTTCCACCCCGAGTCGGTGCTGACCGAGTGGGGTCACCGGATGCTCGCGAACTGGCTCGTGCGCTGCGGTGACACCGGAGCCGTCGAGCGGTCGGTGGGGCTGGCCCCGGTGGTGGGCAAGGCCGTCGCGTGACGACGGTCGCGCCGTCCGCGCCCAGCGAGGGGCGGGCCGCGCGGCGCAAGGCGGCGCAGGCCGCCGCGAAGCGCTCCCACGCGCGGACGCGCAGGCGCGGCGGCGGGGGCCGCCGGCGCGGCCGTCCGCGCTCGGGCGGCCCGGTGGTGGTGCTGAGCCGGGCGCTCGGGGAACTGTTCATCACCGTCGGAGTGGTGATGCTGCTGTTCGTCACCTACCAGCTCTGGTACACGAACCTGCTCGCCGAGCGGACCGCGGACGGGGCGGCGGGCTCGCTCCGACAGACCTGGGAGAGACCGCCGGACGCGGCCGCCGCACCACCGGTGACGGCCTTCGAGCCGGGGCAGGGCTTCGCCATCCTGTACATCCCGAAGCTGGACGTGAAGGTGCCCGTGGCGGAGGGCATCAGCAAGCCCAAGGTGCTCGACCGGGGGATGGTCGGCCACTACGGCGAGGGGGCGCTCAAGACGGCCATGCCGGCCGACAAGCAGGGCAACTTCGCGGTGGCCGGACACCGCAACACCCACGGGGAGCCGTTCCGCTACATCAACAGGCTGGTGCCGGGCGATCCGATCGTCGTGGAGACGCGGGACGCGTACTACACGTACGAGATGACCTCGGTGCTGCCGCAGACCTCGCCGGCGAACGTCTCCGTGATCAAGCCGGTGCCGGAGGGTTCGGGATTCACCGGGCCAGGCCGCTACATCACGCTCACGACCTGCACCCCCGAGTTCACGAGCACCTACCGGATGATCGTATGGGGCAGGATGATCGAGGAACGCCCCCGCAGTCAGGGCGCCCCGCCCGCGTTGAACAGCCCGTAAGGACGAATCCGCAGTGTCCCGTGCCCGCCGCCGCAAGGCACCCCCGCCCGCCGATCGCAGCCTGATCGCCGGTTTCCTGAGCCTGCTGGGGGAGTTGCTGATCACGGTGGGCCTGGTCCTCGGCCTGTTCGTGGCCTACTCCCTGTGGTGGACGAACGTCCTCGCCGACCGACAGGCCTCCGCCCGGGGCGACGAGGTCCGCCAGCGGTGGCAGAGCCCCTCCCCCGCCGCGAGCACGCCCGCGCAGCCCGGCGCCCTCGACACCAAGGACGGCATCGGCTTCCTGCACGTACCGGCCATGAAGAACGGCGAGGTACTGGTCAAGGAGAGCACCGCGCCGGACGTCCTCGACGACGGCGTGGCCGGGTACTACACGGAGCCGGTGAAGTCGGCGCTGCCTTGGGACGCCAAGGGCAACTTCGCCCTCGCCGCCCACCGTGACGGGCACGGCGCGAAGTTCCACAACATCGACAAGGTGAAGAACGGGGACGCGATCGTCTTCGAGACGCGCGACACCTGGTACGTCTACAAGGTCTTCGCCGAGCTGAAGCAGACCTCGAAGTACAACGTGGACGTCATCAACCCCGTCCCGAAGGAATCGGGCAAGACCGCTCCGGGGCGCTACATCACCCTGACGACCTGCACGCCGGTCTACACCTCGAAGTTCCGCTACGTGGTGTGGGGCGAGCTGGTGCGGACGGAGAAGGTGGACGACAAGCGCACCCTGCCGGCGGAGCTGCGCTGACGCGAGGCCTGTTTCACGTGAAACAGGCCCCACACGAAAATCAGGCCCGACCCCTGCTCGGTGTTTCCAGGGGTCGGGCCTGTTTCACGTGAAACGTGCGGGCTGTCGGGTCAGCGGCCGCCGGTGAGGCCTCCGAAGAAGCCGCCACCGTTGTTGCCGCCGTTCTGCTGGCCGCCGCCGCCCGCCATGGTGGTGACGTTGACGACCGTGCCCGCCGGCTGCGGAGTACCCGCTGCGGGGTCGGAGCTCATCACGACGGCGTTGTCGTCGGTCGGCCCCGACAGGACCGCGCCGAAGTTCAGGTTCGCCCGCTTGAGGTCGTCCTTGGCCTGGGCGACGGTCCGCCCGGTCAGCAGCGGTACCGCGGTCGGCGCGGTGGCCGCCTTGGCGATGCTGACGTTGACCACGGTGTCCTTGGCGAGCTCCGTGCCGGGCGCGTACTGCTGCTGGACGATCGTCTTCGGCGGCGCCCCGGGGGAGTCGACCTCGGTCGTGCTGCCCAGCTTCAGCCTGACGTCCTGGAGGGCCTTGACCGCCTGCTCCTTGGTCTTGCCGGTGAGGTCCGGCACGACGCTCTTGGACGGCTCCTTGGCCACGCTGACGACGACGGTGGAGCCCTGTTCGGCCTCGGCACCGCTCCTCGGGTTCTGGTCGATGACCGTGCCGGGAGTCGCGTCGGCGGACTCCACGAGCTTCTTCTCGACCTGGAACTTCTTGTTCTTCAGCTCGGCCTCGGCGGACTCGAACTTCAGCTTCATGACGTCGGGGACCGCGACCCTGGGGGCGCCCGAGGAGACCTTGACCTTGATCGTGGAACCCTCGTCGACCTTGGTGTCCGGGGCGGGGTTCTGCGAGCAGATCCGGCCCTTGGGCTGGTCCGCGCAGGGCTCGTCCGCTTCCTTCTCCACCTTCAGGTTCATGTTCACGGCGCTCTGCGTCGCCGATTCCAACGTCTGCCCGATGAGCTTGGGCACGTTGGGCCGGTTGTCGGCGGTCTGCTCGAAGATGGTGCGCCCGATCAGGATCGCCCCGACGAGGACGAGGACGCCCGCGATGACCAGAAGCACCGTCGAGGCGCGGCTCTTCTTCGGCTGGCGACGGCCGTGGCCCTGGTCGTAGCCGCCGTGGCCCTGGTCCCCGTAGCCGTAACCACCGTCGCCGCCCGGCGGCATCGGCGGGAGCATGGAGGTCTGGCCGGCGTCGGGGGAACGCAGGGCGGTGGTGGGCTGGTCGTAGCCCTGGTGTCCGTAGCCGCCCTGGTCGGGGTAGCCGTAGCCGGCGGCGCCCATGGTGGCGGCCGCCGCGACGGGCTGGCCGTCGAGGCAGGCCTCGATGTCGGCCCGCATCTCGTCGGCGGACTGGTAGCGGTAGTCGGGGTCCTTGACCAGCGCCTTGAGGACGATGGCGTCCATCGTGGGCGTGATCTCGGGGTCGAAGTTCGACGGCGGCTGGGGCTCTTCGCGCACGTGCTGGTACGCCACGGCCACCGGGGAGTCCCCGACGAACGGCGGGCGCACGCAGAGCAGCTCGTAGAGCAGGCAGCCGGCGGAGTACAGGTCGGAGCGCGCGTCGACCTGCTCGCCCTTGGCCTGCTCCGGGGAGAGGTACTGGGCGGTGCCGATGACGGCGGCCGTCTGCGTCATCGTCATGCCGGAGTCGCCCATGGCGCGGGCGATGCCGAAGTCCATGACCTTGACCTGGCCGGTGCGCGTGAGCATCACGTTGGCGGGCTTGATGTCACGGTGGACGATGCCGGCGCGGTGCGAGTACTCCAGGGCCTGGAGGATGCCGATGCACATCTCCAGGGTGCGCTCGGGCAGCAGCTTGCGGCCCGAGTGCAGCAGCTCACGCAGGGTCGAGCCGTCGACGTACTCCATCACGATGTACGGGATGGAGATGTTGTCGACGTAGTCCTCGCCGGTGTCGTACACGGCGACGATCGCCGGGTGGTTGAGCGACGCGGCCGACTGGGCCTCGCGGCGGAACCGGGCCTGGAAGGACGGGTCGCGGGCGAGGTCGGCGCGCAGGGTCTTGACGGCTACGGTACGGCCGAGCCGGGTGTCGTGACCGAGGTAGACCTCGGCCATGCCACCACGGCCGAGCACGTGGCTCAGCTCGTACCGGCCGCCGAGGCGACGCGGCTCTTCCATAACGTTGCAGCCCTCTCCGTCAGTCCCGACCGCACCCGTGTGTGGTCCGGCGGTGTGCTGTTCGCGGCAAGGCTACCGGCCGATCGACGGTGATCCGTTCGTGACCACAGGCTGATATCGGACCGGTACCGAGCGCTCGGATCCTGTCTCCGCTTCTCATCCCTTGTTCTTCAGCACGGCTTCCATGACCGCCTTCGCCACGGGCGCGGCCAGGCCGCCGCCGCTGATGTCCTCACGGTCCGCGGCGCTGTCCTCGATGACGACGGCGACGGCGACCGGGGAGGTTCCGTCCGGGGTCTCGGCGTAGGAGATGAACCAGGCGTAGGGGCGCTTGGCGTTCTTCTCGCCGTGCTGGGCGGTACCGGTCTTGCCGCCGACCACGAAGTCCTTGATCTTGGCGTTGGTGCCGGTGCCCTTCTCGACGACGTTGACCATCATCTGCTGGAGCTTCTGCGCGTTCGCGGCGGAGAGCGGGCGGCTCATCTCCTGCGGCTCGTGCTTCTCGATCACGTCGAGGTTGGGCGCCTGCAGCTGGTCGACCATGTACGGCTTCATCAGCTTGCCGTCGTTGGCGATGGCGGCGGAGACCATGGCCATCTGGAGCGGGGTGGCGGCGGTGTTGAACTGGCCGATGGAGCTCTGGGCGTTGCCGTCCCGGCTCATCGTCTTGTCGTAGACGCTGGCGAAGGCGCGCACCGGGGTGTCGACGGTGTTGTTGAAGCCGAACTTCTCGGAGGTCTGCACCATCTTGTCGCGGGTGACCTTGTCGCCCAGGTTCGCGAAGACGGAGTTGCAGGACACCTGGAGCGCGAAGTTGAGGGTGGCCTTCTCGCAGCCGCTCGCGTGGTTGACCATCGGCGTGCGGGTGCCGGGCAGGATGTACGGCTCGGGGGTGTCGGTCGGCGCGTTGATGTCCGTGACGACGCCGTTTTCGAGCGCGGCGGCGGCGGTGACCACCTTGAAGGTGGAGCCCGGCGGGTAGGTCTCGCGCAGGGCGCGGTTGACCAGGTTCTTGTCCGGGCTGGCGTTCAGGTCGGCCCAGGCCTTGCCGTCGGCCTCGGAGAAGCCGGCGAAGCTGGACGGGTCGTAGGACGGGGTGCTCGCCAGGGCCAGGATGGCGCCGGTGCGCGGGTCGATGGCGGCGACGGCGCCCTTGCGGTTGCCGAGCCCGTTGAAGGCGGCCTTCTGGGCGGCGGCGTTCAGGGTGGTGACGACGTTGCCGCCCTGCTTCTTCTCGCCGGTGAACATGCCGATGGTGCGGTCGAAGAACAGCCGGTCGTCGTTGCCGGTGAGGATGCCGTCGTCGATGTTCTCCAGCTGGGTGGAGCCGAAGACCTGGGAGGCGTAGCCGGTGACGGGCGCCCACAGGGGGCCGTCGGTGTAGGTCCGCTTGAACTTGAAGTCGCTGCCGTCGGTCTCGGCCGACCCGGTGATGGGCTGGCCCTGAACGATGATGTTGCCGCGCTCGGACGCGTACTGGGCGATCAGGACCCGGCGGTTCTCCTTGCGGGTGCTGAGTTCCTCGGCCTGGACGTACTGCAGCCAGTTGGTCCGGATCAGCAGCGCGAGGACGAGCAGCCCGCAGAACAGCGAGATGCGGCGCAGGGGCTTGTTCATGACGGGCGGACCACCTGGGTCATCTCGGAGTCGGGGGACGGGGCGGGGGCCGGGGCGGGACGGCGTGCGGTGTCGCTGATCCGGATGAGGATGGCGATGAGCACCCAGTTCGCCAGGACGGAGGAACCGCCCGACGCGAGGAAGGGCATGGTCATGCCGGTGAGGGGGATGAGGCCCATGACGCCGCCGGCGACCACGAAGATCTGCAGGGCGAAGGCGCCGGACAGCCCGATGGCGAAGAGCTTGCCGAAGGGGTCGCGGGCGGCGAGGGCGGTACGGACGCCGCGCTCGATGATCAGGCCGTAGAGCAGGAGGAAGGCCATGACGCCGGTGAGGCCGAGTTCCTCGCCGACGGTGGAGAAGATGAAGTCGGAGTTGGCGGCGAAGCCGATGAGGTCGGAGTTGCCCTGGCCCCAGCCGGTGCCGAGGACGCCGCCCGAGCCGAAGCTCATGATCGACTGGCCGACCTGCTCGCAGGCACCGGACGTGGCGTAGCAGGCGAAGGGGTCGAGCCAGGCGGTGACACGGGCCTTGACGTGGCTGGCGAAGGTGCCGACGACCACGGCGCCGCCGACCGACATGAGCAGGCCGATGACGATCCAGCTGGTCCGCTCGGTGGCCACGTACAGCATGATCACGAACATGCCGAAGAAGAGCAGCGAGGTGCCGAGGTCGTTCTCGAAGACGAGGACGAGCAGGCTCATCGCCCAGATCATCAGGATCGGGCCGAGGTCGCGGCCGCGCGGCAGGTAGAGGCCCATGAAGCGGCGGCTGGCCAGGGCCAGGGCGTCGCGTTTGACCATCAGGTAGCCCGCGAAGAAGACCGCGATGACGATCTTCGCGAACTCGCCGGGCTGGATGGAGAACCCACCGACGCTGATCCAGATCTTGGCGCCGAAGACGTCCGCGCCCAGACCCGGGATCACGGGCAGGATCAGCAGGATCAGGGCGCCGGCCATCGAGATGTACGTGAACCGCTGGAGCACGCGGTGGTCCTTGAGGACCAGCAGCACGACCGCGAACAGCGCGATCGCGAGCGCCGTGTACATCATCTGGCGCGGCGCGGACTCCGAGAAGGCGCCGAAGCTGCGCTTGGCGAGCTTCTGGAGGCGCTCGGACTGGTCCAGGCGCCAGATGAGGACGAGACCCAGACCGTTGAGCAGGGTGGCGATCGGCAGCAGCAGCGGGTCGGCGTACTTGGCGTAGCGGCGTACGACGAAGTGGGCGATGCCGGCGAGGACGCCGAGGCCGAGTCCGTAGGTCAGCATGCCCGGGGGCAGCTCGCCGTGGATCGACAGGCCCACGTTGGCGTAGGCGAAGATCGGGATGACCACGGCGAAGGCGAGCAGCAGGAGCTCGGTGTTCCGCCGGCTCGGCGCCTCGATGGCGCCGATGGTGGTCGTGTTGGTGACAACGCTCATGGTGTGGCAGGCCCCCTGTGCCCGCGTATGTCTACTGCTTCTCGCACTGGCCGACGACGGCTTGTTCCGCCGGAGTCAGGACGGGGCCGGGCATCTGGTTGTTCTGCGCTTCGGCGGCGCGGCGGGCCTCGTCCTTCTTGCAGGCGGAGACCTGGGTGCCGAGCTCGTCGATCTTCTTGCGGGCTCCGTCGAGGCTGCTTTCGCTGATGGTGGCCTCGACCTGCTTGCGCTTGAAGGACGGCAGGTACTTCAGTTCGATGTCCGGGTGGTCCGTCTGGACCTGGGAGAGGTGGATCCAGGCCAGGTTCTGGCTGATGCCGCGGTACAGCGCGACGTGGTCACCCTTGACGCCGAGGTAGTACTGGGTCTGCGTCCAGCGGTGTGCCGCGTAGAGCCCGCCGCCGACGACACCGGCGACGAGCAGCAGGATCAGCGTCCGGGTGGTCCACTTGCGCCCTTTGCCGCGGCGCTTGCGCGGGTGGTCGTACGTGTCGTCGTACTCGGCGTCGGCCTCGTAGCCGTTGTAGCCGTCGGCCTCGCCGAAGCTGCCGTACGTGCCCTGGCCCTGCTGGTCGGGGTATCCGTAGCCGGGGGCCTCGCCGCTGCCGGGGGGCCCGAAGGCGCCGGGCGGCGGCGGGGTCTGGCGGCCGAGCCCGGAGGCGCGGCCGGCCGGGGTCTGCATGGCGTTGCCGCCGTCGAAGAGCTGGTGCTGGTTCTCGGCGACCGCGCCCACGACCACCGGGGTGTCGCTGACCTGGGCGGCGAGGGTGTCGCCGCTGTCGGTGTCGAGGACGTCCGCGACGATGCAGGTGATGTTGTCGGGGCCGCCGCCGCGCAGCGCGAGCTGGATGAGGGACTGCACGGTCGCCCGGGGGCCGTGGTAGTCGGCGAGGGTCTCCTCCAGGGTCTGGTGGGAGACGACGCCGGAGAGCCCGTCGGAGCAGATCAGGTAGCGGTCGCCGGCGCGGACCTCGCGGATGGAGAGGTCGGGCTCGACGATGTCCCCGCTGCCCAGCGCGCGCATCAGCAGGGAGCGCTGCGGGTGGGTGGTGGCTTCCTCTTCGGTGATGCGGCCCTCGTCGACGAGGCGCTGCACCCACGTGTGGTCCTGGGTGATCTGAGTGAGGACGCCGTCGCGGAGCAGGTAGGCGCGCGAGTCGCCGACGTGGACGAGACCGAGGCGCTGACCGGTCCACAGCAGGGCGGTCAGGGTCGTGCCCATGCCTTCGAGCTGGGGGTCCTCCTCGACCATGACGCGCAGCTGGTCGTTGGCGCGCTGCACGGCGGTGGCGAGCGAGGTGAGGATGTCGGAGCCCGGGACGTCGTCGTCGAGCTGCACGAGGGTGGAGATCACCTCGGAGCTGGCGACTTCACCGGCGGCCTGGCCGCCCATGCCGTCGGCGATGGCGAGGAGGCGGGGGCCGGCGTAGCCGGAGTCCTCGTTCCCCTCGCGGATCATGCCCTTGTGAGATCCGGCGGCGAATCGCAGGGACAGACTCATGCGCACCTCGCCGGTCGGCTCCGGGTACAACCGGTCTCGAGCCACACTGCCCACCCTCCGGTCGGGAGCGTGCGGGTGTCCGTGTCCTCGGTGGGACGGATCGCCGCCGCGCGCTCGCTCCGCTCGCTCATTCTCGTACTACTTCCGCAGCTCGATGACGGTCTTGCCGATGCGGATCGGGGCGCCCGGCGGAATGGGCGTCGGGGTGGTCAGCCGGGTCCGGTCGAGATACGTGCCGTTGGTGGACCCGAGATCCTCGACGATCCACTGGCCGTCACGGTCGGGGTAGATCCTGGCATGCCGGCTGGAGGCGTAGTCGTCGTCCAGCACGATCGTCGAATCGTGTGCGCGGCCGAGCGTGATCGTCTGCCCCGCGAGGGCGACGGTGGTGCCCGTGAGGGTGCCCTCGGAGACCACGAGCTTGGTCGGCGCACCGCGGCGCTGGCGCTGCTGGGGTGGAGCGGCCTGGCGGCCGCTTTGCTGCGGAGCTCCGGTCGCGCCGCCGCGGCGCGAGCCGCGCTGTGTGACGCGCGTACCGAAGAGGTCGCTGCGGATGACCTGAACGGCCACGATGACGAACAGCCACAGAACGGCCAGGAAACCCAACCGCATGACCGTCAGGGTCAGCTCTGACATTGCCCCCGCTTCACCCTTCGGCTTGCCGGTAAATGATGGTGGTGCTGCCCACGACGATCCGCGAGCCGTCGCGGAGCGTAGCGCGGGTGGTGTGCTGTCCGTCCACCACGATGCCGTTGGTGGACCCGAGATCCTGGATCGTCGGGGGTGTTCCGGTCCGGATCTCACAGTGCCGGCGCGATACGCCGGGGTCGTCGATCCGCACGTCGGCCTCGGTGCTCCGGCCGAGTACGAGGGTGGGGCGCGAGATCTGGTGGCGGGTGCCGTTGATCTCGATCCAGCGGCGGGTGGTGCCGGAGCCGCCGGGAGCCGCCGGGGCGCCGGCGCCGGGTGCCCCCGGGGGCGGTCCGGGCGGCATGGGCGGGGCGCCGACGGGCGGGTAGCCGTAGCCGCCGCCCTGCTGCTGACCCTGGGGGGACTGCGGCGCCGACTGGGAGGTGCTGGAGGCCAGCGTGCGGCTGCGGACCCGGTACAGACCGGTGTCGAGGTCGTCGGCCTTCTCCAGGTGGACCTTGATGGGGCCCATGAAGCTGTAGCGCTGCTGCTTGGCGTAGTCGCGGACGAGGCCCGCGAGCTCGTCGCCGAGCTGGCCGGAGTAGGGACTCAGACGCTCGTAGTCACCGCTGCTGAGCTCCACGATGAAGTCGTTGGGTACGACGGTCCGCTCGCGGTTCCAGATGGTGGCGTTGTTGTCGCACTCCCGCTGGAGGGCTCCGGCGATCTCCACCGGCTGGACCTCGGACTTGAAGACCTTGGCGAAGGTGCCGTTCACCAGACCTTCGAGTCGCTGCTCGAACCGCTTCAGAACTCCCATGGGGCACCTCCTCCGTCGTTGTCGCCCTGTACTGCTTACTGATCGTATCCACGCGTGGCGGATTCGGCTGGTTCCCCTTCGGTCCCGCGCACAGGAGTGTTGGTCCTCACAAGGGATCGTAGGGGTGCTCCCGTCACAGTGTCCCGCACCCGGGAGGGAGTGCGGGAGGGGCCGCCCCGAGGTCGGGTGGAGGGGGCCGGGAAAACGGATGTGAATCCACCCCGTCCGACGTGCTAATGTTCCGATGTCGCCAGGGGAACGGCCCGCAAGGGAAGAACCGCTGGAGAGCTACTCGGGCGAGTGGCGGAACGGCAGACGCGCTGGCTTCAGGTGCCAGTGTCCTTCGGGACGTGGGGGTTCAAATCCCCCCTCGCCCACATCGAAGAAGCCTCGATCCGGAAACGGATCGGGGCTTCTTGGTTTTCCCCGTGGGGTGTTGGCGGCCCGGTGGAGTGTCGGCGGTGCGACTTTCGTCGTGCGGGGCGCGACGAAAGTGGGCGGCCGGCGGCCGGTGCGGATGTCTAGGGTCGGTCGGGTGGATGCCAAGTCGAGGATGCGCGCGGGCCGGGAGTGGTTGACGGGACCCGAGGTCTGGACCCGTGGAGCCCTGGTCGGGGACCTGACGATCATCACCGTGTTGGTGCTGCTGGGCGTCGGCGTCGATGAACTGAGCAACTCCTCCGGCGCGACGATGACCCTCGGGGCCCTGTCCGTGGTGGTGTTGGTCCTGCTGCGGCGACGGCTGCCGGCCACCACGTTGGTGGCGGGCGCGGCGGCGAGCGCCTTCCTGCCCGGGGTGTTCCTCGTGACGGTCGTCCTGGGCTGGTCGGCGGGCAGGCGGATCGTCGGGGTCGGCCGGGCGCTCGGCGTCTTCGCGCTGGCCTGCGTCGTGGAAGTCGGGCTGATGCTGGTCGACCAGTGGGCGCAGATGCGGCCCGTCCTGGTGGTCGTCTTCTCCACGCTGATGTTCCTGGCGGCGACCGCCATGCCCGGTCTGGCCAGTCGGTACTGGTACCAGCGCCGGACCCTGCTGAGCGCGATGGGCGAGCGCAACGAGCAACTGCTGCGCGAGCGGAGCATGGTGGCAGGTCAGGCCCGGCTGCGGGAGCGGCAGCGGATCGCGCAGGACATGCACGACAGCCTGGGCCACCGGCTGGCGCTGATCTCGGTGCACACCGGGGCGCTGGAGGTGGACCCGCAGCTGACCTCTCGTCAGCGCGAGGTGGTGGGGGTGTTGCGGCAGGCGTCCGTGGAGGCCATGCACGAGCTGCGCGAGGTGGTCGGGATCCTGCGCGACGGGGTGGAGGCCGCCGCGCCCGCGCCCGTCGAGGAGGCGCAGCAGGCGGCCCGGGGTGTGGCCGGGATCACCGGCATCGTGGAGGCGGCGCGGGCCGCGGGGACCGACGTACGGTTCACCACGACGGGGCGGCCCCGGCCGCTGGTGGCGGCCTGTGACCACGCGGCGTTCCGGATCGCGCAGGAGGCGCTGACCAACGCCTACAAGCACGCGCCGGGCGCGGCGATCACCGTGGAGCTGCGCTACGAGGACGACGCGCTGGTGGTCGAGATCGCCAACGGACCGGCGGCCGGATCCGGCGCGGGCGAGGTGGTCTCCGGCGGTCAGGGCCTGACCGGACTGCGGGAACGGGCCCGGTTGGTCGGCGGCATGGTGCACGCGGGCGACGTCGAGGGCGGCGGGTTCCGGGTGGCGGGCGTGCTGCCGTACGGGACGGAACCGGCCGGGGTCGTCGAGGAGGTCGCCGACGACTTCGGGCAGTGGCCGCACGCCCGCGCGACGGCGGCGACGGACTGGGCGGCGGTGAACCGGGAGCTGACGGTTCCGGGGCGCGGCAGGGCCGGCGGTGTGGCGATGGGGTGCGGGATCGCGGTCGCCGCGCTGGTGCTGCTGGTCATCGTCATGGGGGCCGGCGTGGCCCTGATAGTGAGCTCGGCGAACGAGGCCATCGTCAGCCCGGAGGCGTACGACCAGATCCGGGTGGGGCAGTCGGAGCAGTCGGTCCGGGACGAGCTGCCGAACGGTGACAGCATCCTGACCGCGGGCCTGGACCGGAAGGGCCCGCCGCGCCCCGAGGGCACGGAGTGCCTGGTGTTGCTGTCGACCGAGGAGACGGACGAGTTGACCACCGACGCGGTTTACCGGTTCTGCTTCAAGGACGGCAAGCTCGTCGAGAAGCAGGCGTATGAGGTCAAGCAGTAGGAGCGCGGGTGACAGCCAAGGTGATCAGAGTGGTGATCGCTGACGACGAGCCGCTGATCCGGGCCGGGATCAGGATGATCCTGACCTCGGCGCCGGACATCGAGGTCGTCGCGGAGGGGGCGAACGGTCGGGAGGGGGTGGAGCTGGTCCGCGCGCACGCCCCGGACGTGGTCCTGTTGGACATCCAGATGCCGGTGATGGACGGGCTGACGGCGCTGGGCGAGTTGCGGCGGGTGGCGCCGGAGGCGCGGGCGCTGATCCTGACCACCTTCGGGGAGAAGGAGAACGTGCTGCGGGCCCTGAGCGAGGGCGGCGCCGGGTTCCTGCTGAAGGACTCGGCGCCGGGCGAGCTGATCGGGGCGGTCCGGGCGGCCGCCGCCGGGGACGCCTACCTGTCGCCGGCCGCGACCCGGCACGTGGTTGACCAGCTCGCGGCCGGGCAGGCCGTCGGCCGGGGCGAGGCGGCCCGGCGGCGGGTGGCGGAGCTGAGCGAGCGGGAGCGGGGGGTCCTGGCCCTGCTGGGCGAGGGCCTGTCCAACGCGGACGCGGGCCGGCGGCTGCACATGAGCGAGGCGACGGTGAAGACGTACGTGAGCCGGATCCTCGCGAAGCTGGATTGCGAGAACCGGGTGCAGGCGGCCCTGCTGGCCAGGGACGCCGGGCTTTAGGGGCGCCCGCCGGGTCAGGGCGGCTGTGCGGTGCCGGGCGGGGCCGGCGGGGTTGGGCGGTGCCGGGTGGGTCGGGGCCGGCCTTGATCCGCTGGAGACCGGCTGGATACGGTCGGGCGGTTGACCGGTGAGACGGCCGGTCGTGGCGCGATACGTGCGGGGGCGGCGCAGATGGTGACGGTACCGAGGCAGGACGCGGCGGACGGGGGCGCGAACCGGCCGGCGGGCACGGCGCGGCGGATCCTCGCGGACGCGGTGGCGGGCATGGTGGCGGCAGCGGCGGAGAGCGCCGGGGCGTCGGGCGAGGCGTCGGGCGGGTTGCGCGGCGGCGTGCCGGGCGCCGTGGCGGGGTTCGACGGGGGCCGAATACCGGGCGTCGAGGGTTTCGCGCCCCGGGCCGTGCCCGGTTCGGCCAAGGAGGCCGGCAAGGCGCTGCGGATGCGCGTACCGCGCGCCGCGCACGCCTGGTTCGAGGCTCCCGCCGGGCGCCCGGACGCGGTGCGTGCGGTGGAGGAGTCGAACGTCGGACGGGTCGCCGAGCTGACCCCGATCCGGGTGGGCCGGATGGCCGCGAATCCCTTCGCGTTCCTGCGCGGAGCGGCCGGGCTGATGGCGCACGACCTGTCCGGCGGGCCGGTGACCGGGGTGGGCGCGCAGATCTGCGGTGACGCCCACGCGGCCAACTTCGGCCTGTACGGGGACGCCCGCGGGCGCCTCGTCATCGACCTGAACGACTTCGACGAGACCGTGTTCGGCCCCTGGGAGTGGGACCTCAAGCGGCTGGCGACCTCGCTGGTCCTGGCGGGCCGGGTGGCGGGCGCCGACGAGGACACCTGCCGGGCGGCTGCCCGGGACGCGGCGGGCGCCTACCGGCGGACCATGCGGCTGCTGGCGAAGCTGCCGGCGCTGGACGCGTGGAACGCCATCGCCGACGAGGAGCTGGTCTCCCACACCGACGCACGCGATCTGCTGGGCACCCTGGAACGGGTCTCCGCGAAGGCCCGCAACAACACCTCCGCCCGGTTCGCGGCGAAGTCCACGGTGATGGGCGAGGACGGCGGTCGCCGCTTCGTGGACGCCCTGCCGGTGCTGCGCCGGGTCGGGGACGGGGAGGCGGCGGCCGTGGCGGCCTCGCTGGGTCCGTACCTGAAGACCCTGCCGGGGGACCGGCTGCCGCTGCTGGCCCGGTACGCCATCCACGACGTGGCCTTCCGGGTGGTCGGCACCGGAAGCGTCGGCACCCGCTCGTACGTGGTGCTCCTGCTGGACCACCGGGGAGAGCCGCTGGTCCTCCAGGTGAAGGAGGCCCGGCCCTCCGTGCTGCTGCCGTACCTGCCCGCACTGGGCTTCCACGGGCCCGTCGAGGAGCACGAGGGGCGCCGGGTGGTGGCCGGGCAGAAGCGGATGCAGGTCGTCTCGGACATTCTGCTGGGGTGGAGCACGGTCGAGGGGCGGCCCTTCCAGGTGCGCCAGTTCCGCAACCGCAAGGGCAGCGTCGACCCGGCGGCGCTCGCCGTCGAGCAGATCGACGACTACGGCCGGATGACGGGGGCCCTGCTGGCGCGGGCGCACGCGCACAGCGCGGACCCGCGGCTGCTCGCCGGATACTGCGGGAAGAGCGAGGAGCTGGACGAGGCCATCGCGGCCTTCGCGGTGGCCTATGCCGACCGCAGTGAGGCCGATCACGCGGACCTGGTGGCGGCGATCCGGGGCGGCCGGATCGCGGCGGAGGAGGGCGTCTGACGCCCGGTGGCCGGCGTGCTCGATGTTTCACGTGAAACGGCGCTCGCTGTTTCACGTGAAACAACCCGCGCCGGGCTGCCCGTAGGCTGGCCGGGTGAGCGAGCAGACCGAACAGACAGTCCCCGATGAGCCCGCCGCCTCCGGTGACGAGCGCCCCGAGGCGCGGCTCGACCGTGCCGTGCGGGCCGCCGAGCAGGCGCTGATCGAGTTCGAGATCGCCGTGGAGACCTTCCGCGTGGAGGTCGAGAACTTCTCCCGGCTGCACCACCAGAAGCTGGGCCCGATGTACTCGCGGCTCGACGAGCTGGACGCGCTGATCGCGGAGGCGAAGGCGGCGAACAGCGGCGACCCCGATGACCTGCGGCGTGCGCGCGAGGCACGCGCCCTGGTCATGCCGATGCCCGGTGTGGACGAGCTGTTCCACGACTGGATGGACGCGGACGGGGTTTCCGACGATGCCGCCGCGATGCTCACCGACCGCTCCGTGAAGCCGCCGCAGCGGGTGCGGCCCACGGAGGAGGTCCGCCGCCTGTACCGGGAGCTGGTCCGCCGGGCGCACCCCGACCTGGCGCAGGACGAGGCCGAGCGGGCGCGGCGCGACGCGTTCATCGCCCGGGTCAACGCCGCGTACGGGCGGGGCGAGGAGCAGCTGCTGCGCGAGCTGGCCGAGGAGTGGGAGGCCGGTCCGGTACCGGAGGCGCCGCGGCCGAGCGAGAGCGAGGAGCTGTACGCCCGGCTGGAGTGGCTGGCGCAGCGCAAGGAACTGCTCGCGTTGGTGGCCAAGGAGCTGGAGGACAGCGCGATCGGCTCGATGCTGCGCATGGCGCCGGACGACCCGGACAGGCTGCTGGAGGAGATCGCGGAGCAGCTGCTCGCCCAGGTCTCCGAGCGGGAGTCGGAGCTGGCGGCGCTGACCGGCGGCGCGGCGTAGCGGGTCGGATAGGTTGGCAGCCGTATCCGTTTTGAGAGAAGGCGACAGCTATGAACCTCGGACCGCTTCCCTCGGTGGCCGCCGCGGCGGTGCCCGCCGAAGGCTTTGTCCTGGACGTCCGGGAGGACGACGAATGGGCGGCCGGGCACGTCGAGGGCGCTTTGCACATCCCGATGAGTGACTTCGTGACCCGCTTCGGCGAGCTCACCGAGGCCATCGCGGAGGGGGACGGTGACGGCAAGGTGTACGTGATGTGCCGCGTCGGCGGTCGGTCGGCGCAGGTCACGCAGTACCTGATGCGCCAGGAGATCGACGCCGTGAACGTCGACGGCGGCATGCAGGCCTGGGAAGGCGCCGGGCGCCCGATGGTGACGGACAACGGAAGCCCGGCCTTCGTCCTGTAGGGCCGCTCTTCCTGATCAGGCGAGGGGATGGGCGGCCAGGAGGTCGCCCAAGGCCTCCTCGTGGGCCGCGGCCGGGCCGAGCTGGAGCTCCAGTTGCTTGGCCCAGGCGTGGTAGCGGTGGAGCGGGTAGTCGGTGTCGGCCCCGAAGCCGCCGTGCAGGTGCTGGGCGGTCTGCACGACGCGGCGTACGCCCTCCGAGGCCCAGATCTTGGCCACCGCGACGTCACCGGCGCTGGGCAGCGGCCCGCCGGCGCCGGCGGTGGCGGCGTCGAGCCGCCAGGCGGCCTGCCAGAGGGTGGCCTCCATGGCGCGCAGGTCGATGTACCGGTCGGCGGCCTGGACGGCGACGGCCTGGAAGGTGGCCACCGGGAAGCCGAACTGCTCGCGCTTGCCGGTGTATTGGCTGGTCATGGTGAGAACGTTCTCGCCCAGGCCGAGCGCGAGGGCGCAGGTGCCGGTGGCCAGGACCTGGCGGAGCCGGTCCCATGCGCCGGGGACGGCGATCAGGTGCGTCGGCGGTACGCGGACGCCGTCCAGGGCGAGTTCGGCGAGGCGCTCGCCGGTGGTGGAGAACTGTTCGGCGAGGGTCAGCCCGTCGGTGACCCGGGGGACGAGTGCGAGGACGGCCTCGCCCCGCGCGGTGTGGGCCGGGACGGCGATCCAGTCGGCGTTGTGCGCCCAGGCGACGGAGGTCTGCGCCCCGTCCAGGATCCATCCGGCGTCCTCGCCGGCTTCCTGGGGGCGGGCGGTGACGGAGCGTTCGGCCGGGTCGTGGCCGGTGCGGCCGTGCGCGGCGACGGTGAGGACGAGGGAGCCGCGGCCGGCGCCGGGCAGCAGGGCGGCGGTGAGTTCGGGGCCCCCGTGGGCCTGGACGGCCATGGCGGTCGCGCAGTGCTCCAGCAGCGGTACCCGGGCCAGCACCTTCGCCGCCTCGCGCAGCACCAGGCACAGGGCGATGGTGTCGAGGCCCGCCCCGCCGTGTTCCTCGGCGAGGACCAGGCTCAGCAGGTCGGATCCGGCGAGTTTGGCCCACAGCGGTCGGTCGAAGTCCTCCGCGACGGCTCCCGGCGTGAGGGCCGGGCTGGGGACGCGGTCGGGAGCGACGTCCGCGAACACGGCCTTCGCCGCCTCCACGGCCGCCCGCTGTTCCTCGGTGAAGGTGAAGTCCACTGCCTGTCCTCCCGCGCGCACCGGATCGATCTGGTCTGACGGTGCGTCAAGATAGAACAGGTTCTCGTAAATGCCCAGGGGGACGGACAGGGGCGCGGGCGCCCCACGACGCCGTGCCTCAGCGGTCGAAGTCGATCTCCACGTCCTCCGTCACCGCGTGCGACTGGCAGGCCAGCACGAAACCGGCCTCCGTCTCGTCCGCCTCCAGCGCGAAGTTGCGGTCCATCCGCACCTCACCGCTGACCACGAACGCCCGGCAGGTGCCGCAGACGCCGCCCTTGCAGGCGTACGGGGCGTCCGCACGGTTGCGCAGCACGGCGTCGAGCAGCGATTCCCCGTCCCGCACGGGCCAGGTCCCGGAGCGGCCGTCGAGCCGCGCCGTGACCCGGCCGTGCGTCGGCGCGTCGGCGCGGGCGGGGGTCGGCGCGGGTGTGCCGTCGACGTGGAAGATCTCCTGGTGCACCCGGGTCCGTGCGACGCCCAGCGCGCGCAGGGCCCGCTCCGCGCCCTCCACCAGCCCGAAGGGCCCGCACAGGAACCAGCCCGTCACCTCGGTGACCGGCAGCAGGGCGGGCAGCAGGGTCGTCAGCCGCTCCTCGGTGAGCCGACCGGACGGCAGACCGGCCTCCTGCTCCTCGCGAGAAAGCACGGTGACCAGCTGGAACCGGTCCGGGTAGCGGTCCTTGAGGTCGGCGACCTCCTCCAGGAACATCGTCGACGCCGCGCTGCGGTCACCGCGCACCAGGCAGAACCGGGCGTCTGGACGGGCCGCCAGCAGTGAGGCGGCGATCGACAGCACCGGCGTGATGCCGCTGCCGCCGACGATCGCCGCGTAGTGCGCGGCGGGCGGCGCCGCGACCGGGTCCAGGACGAACCGGCCGGCCGGGACCATGACGTCCAGCTCGTCTCCGGCGGCGATCTCCTTGTGGGCGAACGTGGAGAACTCGCCGCCCTCCACCAGCCGCACCCCGACCCGCAGGCTCGCGGGCCCCGGGCCGTCGGCGGCCGGGGCGGGGGAGCAGATCGAGTAGGAGCGGCGGACCTCGGTGCCCTCGGGGCCGCTGCGGCGCAGGGTCAGGTGCTGGCCGGGGGCGTGCAGGTACTCGGCGCGCAGCTCCTCGGGGACGGCCAGGGTCAACGCCACCGAGTCCTCGGTGAGCCGGTCGACCGCCGCCACCGTCAGCCGGTGGAACGCGCCGTGACGCGCGGGGCGCGAGCTGCCCGGGGGCGCCTGGGGCACGGGGACGGCCATCTACAGCTCCTTGAAGTGGTCGAACGGTTCGCGGCAGGCCACGCAGCGGCGCAGCGCCTTGCACGCGGTGGAGGAGAACCGGCTCAGCAGCTCGGTGTCGGTGGATCCGCATTGGGGGCAGCGGACCGACAGGGCGAGCGGGACGGGCCCTCCGGCGGAGTGCGGACGGGGCGGGGCGATGCCGAACTCGGCGAGCTTGCAGCGGCCTTCGGCGCTGATGTCGTCGGTGGACCAGGCGGGCGCCAGCACGGTCGTGACCCGTACTTCGGGGATGCCGTGGCCGGTCAGAACCTGCTCGATGTCGGCGGACATGGCCTCGATGGCGGGGCAGCCGGTGTAGGTGGGCGTGAGGATGACCTCGGCGTGACCGTCCTCGTGCATCCGCACGCCGCGTACGACGCCCAGCTCGCCCAGGGTGAGTACGGGCAGCTCCGGGTCGGGGACAGAGCCGGCCAGGGCCGCGAGCTCCGCCTCCAGTCGGGTGCCCGCCGTCGCCGGGGTGCCGGTGGCGCTCACCACGACGCTCCCGGGTGGCTGCGGTGCAGGTGCTGCATCTCGGCGAGCAGCCGCCCGAACGATTCGGTGTGCAGGCCCTCGCGGCCCGCGCCGGCGGCCCAGGCGCCCGTACGCGACCCCTCGGGCAGGGTCAGGCCGGCCCGCTCCAGCACGCCGCCCAGCGCGGCCAGCCAGCGGGTCTCCAGGGCGGTCATGGTCTCCTGGTCGAGCCCGAGGCCCTCGACGGGCCGGAACAGCTCGCCCGTGTACTTCCACAGCCCGTCCAGCGCGGTCCGCATCCGCCGCCGGCTCTCCTCGGTGCCGTCGCCGAGGCGCAGCGTCCACTGCTCGGCGTGGTCGCGGTGGTAGGCGGTCTCCTTCACGGCCTTGGCGGCGAGCGGTGCGAACGGGCCGTCTCCGGCGGCCAGTTCCCCGTACAGCTCGTGCTGGTGGAGGGAGAAGTAGAGCTGTCGGGCGATGGTGTGGGCGAAGTCGCCGTTGGGCTGCTCGACCAGCTGGAGGTTGCGGAAGGAGCGCTCCTCGCGCAGGTACGCCAGCTCGTCCTCGTCGCCGGCCATGGACAGCAGGACACGGGCCTGGCCGAGGAGGTCGAGCGCGATGTTGGCGAGGGCGACCTCCTCCTCCAGGACGGGGGCGTGCCCGGCCCACTCGCCGAGGCGGTGGGAGAGGATCAGCGCGTCGTCGCCCAGGGCGAGCGCCGCGGCCGCGGTGGAGGCGTCGGTCCCGGGGGTGGTGGTGGTCGTCGCGATGCCGGTGTCGGGGCTGTTCACAGGTGGCGCACCCCCTCGGGGATCTCGTAGAAGGTGGGGTGCCGGTACGGCTTGTCGGCGGACGGCTCGAAGAACGGGTCCCGCTCGTCCGGCGAGGAGGCGACGATCTCGGTGCTGGGCACGACCCAGATGGAGATGCCCTCACCGCGCCGCGTGTAGAGGTCGCGGGCGTTGCGCAGGGCCATTTCCGCGTCCGGGGCGTGGAGGCTGCCCGCGTGCGTGTGCGAGAGGCCGCGGCGCGAGCGCACGAACACCTCCCACAGGGGCCAGTTCCGCGTCATGCCTGTACCTCTCGTCCTGTGCCGGTGTGCTTCTCCGCGTACGCCGCGGCCGCTTCGCGGACCCAGGCCCCTTCCTCGTGGGCCCGGCGCCGCTGGTTGATGCGCTCTTCGTTGCAAGGGCCGTTGCCCTTGAGGACGTCCCAGAACTCGGCCCAGTCGATGGCGCCGAAGTCGTGGTGGCCGCGCTCCTCGTTCCACCGGATGTCCGGGTCGGGCAGCGTCAGGCCGAGGGACTCGGCCTGGGGGACGGCGATGTCGACGAAGCGCTGGCGCAGCTCGTCGTTCGAGTGCCGCTTGATCCGCCAGGCCATGGACTGCGCCGAGTGCGCCGATTCGTCGTCCGGGGGGCCGAACATCATCAGCGAGGGCCACCACCAGCGGTTCACGGCGTCCTGGGCCATCGCGTGCTGGGCCTCGGTGCCGCGCGAGAGCGCGAGCAGCAGCTCGTACCCCTGGCGCTGGTGGAACGACTCCTCCTTGCAGATCCGGACCATCGCGCGGGCGTAGGGGCCGTAGGAGCAGCGGCAGATCGGGACCTGGTTGGTGATGGCCGCGCCGTCCACGAGCCAGCCGATCGCGCCGACGTCGGCCCAGGTCAGGGTGGGGTAGTTGAAGATCGACGAGTACTTCTGCCGGCCCGAGTGGAGCTTGTCGAGCAGCTCGTCGCGGCTGGTGCCGAGGGTTTCGGCGGCGCTGTAGAGGTACAGGCCGTGGCCCGCCTCGTCCTGCACCTTGGCCATCAGGATCGCCTTGCGGCGCAGGGACGGCGCGCGGGTGATCCAGTTGGCCTCGGGCTGCATGCCGATGATCTCGGAATGGGCGTGCTGGGCCATCTGGCGGACCAGGGTCGCGCGGTACTCGTCGGGCATCCAGTCGCGCGGCTCCACGCGCTCGTCCGCCGCGACGGCGGCGTCGAAGGCGGCCAGGAGCTGTGCGCTCAGGTCGGCGCTCATGCCGGCGCTCATGTCGGCACTCGCGGCCGTGCCCACGCCGGTGCCCGGCGCCGGCGCCGTGTTCTTGCCCGCGCCCGTTTCCGGGGTCACTGCGACCATCCCGGCCCCCTGTCAGAGTCTGCCGTCCGCCCGACCGACCGATCGTTCGGTTCATCCGCTTCAATGGTGAGACGGCGGCCCGTAGGGTGTCAACCTCTGTGGGCAACCCTGTGGACGCCGGATGATCGGGGCGGGATGGATTCGAACGAGCACGAGCCCGTGGAAGGAGTCCTTCCGTCGCCCGGTTCACCGCCCGGTTCGCCGCCTGCTCCACCGCCCGGTCCGCCCGGTCCGACGCCGGGGATCGCCGGTCCGACGGCCGGGATCGCCGGTCTGTCGGCCCCGTACCGGGTGCTCGCGGCGCTCGTGCTGGCCGTCGTGGCCGTCGCCGCGTGCGCGCACCTGGCGCTGGTCTTCCTGCACGTGGCCCCGCCCAACACGGTGAGCAAGCGCAACGCGTCCCTGATCGACGGCTGGATATATCCCGAGTTCGAACAGAACTGGAAGCTCTTCGCACCCAACCCGCTCCAGCAGAACATCGCCGTCGAGGTCCGCGCCCAGGTCCGCGGCGCCGACGGAAAACTGGTCACCGCCGACTGGCGCGACCTGTCCGCCGAGGACGGCGCCGCCATCCGGCACAACCCGCTGCCGAGCCACACGGAGCAGAACGAACTCCGCCGCGCCTGGGACTTCTTCACCGGTTCCCACGACGAGGAGAACCGGCCGAACGGCGAGCGCGGCGAGCTGTCCGAGCAGTACCTGCGACGGATCGCGCTGGACCGGCTGACCCCGTCGTACCGGGACGGCGAGCGGATCGTACGGATCCAGCTGCGCTCGGCGACGCGGGCCGTGCCGGCGCCGGCCTGGAGCGAGGAGAAGACCGACACCCAGACCTACTACCGGGAGTTGCCGTGGTGGAACGTCTGAGGGCGGCGCTCGCGCAGGTCACCGGGCGGGCGCTGGGCCCGTACCAGAGCGCCGTGGTCCGGATCGGCTTCGCCGGGACCTGGCTGTTCTTCCTGCTGTGGGAGTTCCCCCACCGCCGCGAGCTGTACGGGCCGGACGGGCCGTGGAGCTGGGAGCTGGCGGAGCGGCTGGTCGAGACGAACCACGCCTTCACGGTGCTGCTGTGGTCGGACTCCACGCTGTGGTTCGAGACGGTCTACGCCGTCTCCGTGCTGGCGAGCGTGCTGCTCCTGCTCGGGTGGCGGACGCGGGCGGCTTCGGTCGTCTTCATGGTCGGAGTGCTCTCGCTGCAGAACCGCAGCGTTTTCATGGGGGACGGCGGGGACAACGTCATCCACCTCATGGCGATCTACCTGGTGCTGACGCGCTGCGCGCAGGTGTGGTCGCTGGACGCGCGGCGGGCGCGGCTGCGCGGCTCGGCCTCGGCGGGGGCGGCGGGGCCGGTGCTGTGGTCGGTGCTCGGGGTGTTCCTCGCGTACGGGGTGCTCGGCGGGCGGTTCGGCGCGGGCTGGACGGCGGTGTTCGTCGCGCTGTGGGTGGGCGCGGGGTTGTGGTGGCTGGTCGAGCGGTATGACGGCGAAGGCGGGGCCGGGGCCGGCGGGGGCGCGGCGGGTGGGGGGCAGCGGCGGGCGACCCTCGACGTGCTGGCGAACGTGCTGCACAACGCGGGAATGCTGGTGATCATGGCCGAGGTGTGCCTGATCTACGCCACCGCCGGTTGGTACAAGATCCAGGGCTCGCGGTGGCAGGACGGCACCGCGCTCTACTATCCGCTCGGGCTCGACTACTTCAGCCCGTGGCCGGGGCTGTCGGGGGCGCTGGCGGGCAGCGGGACGCTGGTGATGCTGCTGACGTATGGAACGGTCGCCGTGCAGGTGGCGTTCCCGTTCACGCTGTTCAATCGGCGGGTCAAGAACGTGCTGTTGGCCGTGATGATGCTGGAGCACCTGGGGATCGCGGTGCTGCTGGGGCTGCCGTTCTTTTCGCTGGCGATGATCGCCGCCGATGCGGTGTTTCTGCCGACGGGGGTGTTGGTCTGGCTTGGCGCCAGGGTGGCCGCTGGGGTGCGGAGGGTGGGGGTCGCGCCGGGGCCGGCGGATGCCGGGGTGGCCGGCGCGGTGGTGGAGCCGAGCCTGCGGTAGCCGGACCTGGCTGGGGGCCGCTGCGCGGGGCTTTCTCCCCGCCCCGCCCTTCTCCCGTTCACCGGGGCGTGGCCCCGGACCCCACTCGGGTGCGGCGCCGTTGCGGGGCGCTGCCCCCGAGCCCCCGCGCCTCAAACGCCGGCGGGGCTGGATGTGCGGGGGTGGGGCCGGGTTTGGCGGGGGACGTACGCCCCGTGTCACAAGCGCCGGCGGGGCTGGGGTGGGGCTGGGTTTGGCGGGGGGCGTACGCCCTGTGCCACAAGCGCCGGCGGGGCTGGGTTTGGCGAGGCGCCGGCGGGGCTGGATGTGCGGGGGTTGGGGCCGGGTTTGGCTCGGGCCTTACGCTCGGCGGTATGACTGAGTTGCACGGGAGGGCCGATACGGTGGCGCGGCAGTGGGGGGAGGCTGTCGGGCGGGGGGACGTGGTCGTCCTCGACGGGTTCCACGCGCTCAAGCACGCCCTGCGATTCGGCGCCGAGGTGCTGGTGGCCGTCGCCGACGACCCCGCGGCCGTACTGGCGCTCGCCGCCGGGTTGGCGCCCGACGTGGCCCCGGCCGTGGAGCGGCTGGTGGGGCCGGGCGCGCTCAAGGAACTGCTGCCCCGCGTGCACCCCACCGGGGTCGCCGCGCTCGCCGTACGCCCCGACCGGGCGGCGGGCCGGGCCGCGCTGGCGAAGACGCCCCGCACCGCGCCGATCGTGCTGCTCGACAATCCCCGCAACCTCGGCAACGTCGGGGCCGTCGTCCGCCTCGCCGCCGGCTTCGGGGCCACGGGCGTGGTGACCCGGGGCGAGCTCGACCCCTGGCACCAGAACGTCGTCCGCGCGGGGGCGGGGCTGCACTACGCCACCACCGTGGCCCGGCTGGAGCTGGACGAGCTTCCGGCGGGACCGGTGTACGCCCTCGACCCGGAGGGCGAGGACATCCGTACCCTCACCCTCCCGGACGACGCCCTGCTGGCGTTCGGCTCGGAACGCCACGGGATCTCGCCCGAGCTGCGCGCCCGTGCCGACCACCTGGTGTCCCTGCCGATGCGCCCGCAGGTCTCCAGCTACAACCTGGCCACCAGCGTGGCCATGACCCTCTTCCACTGGGGCGGACCCCGGGAAGCCTGAGGGTCGGGATCAGGCCTGGCGGCGGACCTCCACCACGCGGAAGCGGTTCGCGACGAACGCGCCGTCGCACAGCGCGGCGTTCGCCGCCGGGTTGCCGCCGGAGCCGTGGAAGTCGGAGAAGGCCGCGGTCTGGTTGACGTAGACCCCGCCGGTGAGGTTCAGCGACAGCTGCGCCGACTCCTCCAGGCAGACCTCCTCGACGGCCCGCTCGGTGTCCGCCGAGGTGGTGTACGCGCCGACCGTCATCGCGCCCTTCTCCCGCACCGTGCGGCGCAGCAGCTCCAGCGCGTCCGCCGTGGAGTCGACGGCCACCGCGAAGGAGACCGGGCCGAAGCACTCCGAGAAGTACGCCGCCTCCGGGTCCGGCTTGCCGGCGTCCAGCTTCACCATCACCGGCGTGCGCACGACCGCCTCCGGGAACTCGGGGTTGACGACCTCGCGGGAGGCCAGCGCGACCTCGCCGAGCCCGGCGGCCTCCTCCAGACGCGCCTTCACGTCCGGGTTGACCAGGGCGCCCAGCAGGGCGTTGGCGCGGGCGTCGTCGCCCAGCAGGCCGCCGATGGAGGCCGCGAGGTCGGCGACGACCTCGTCGTAGGACTTGTGGCCGGCGTCCGTCTCGATGCCGTCGCGGGGGATCAGCAGGTTCTGCGGGGTGGTGCACATCTGGCCGCTGTACAGGGACAACGAGAAGGCCAGGTTGGACAGCATCCCCTTGTAGTCGGAGGTCGAGTCGATGACGACGGTGTTGACGCCCGCCTTCTCGGTGTAGACCTGCGCCTGGCGGGCGTTGGCCTCCAGCCAGTCGCCGAACTCCGTCGACCCGGTGTAGTCGATCAGCTTGATCTCGGGGCGGACGGCGAGGGACTTGGCGATGCCCTCGCCGGGACGCTCGACGGCCAGCGCCACGAGGTTCGGGTCGAAGCCGGCCTCGGTGAGGACCTCGCGCGCGACCTGGACGGTCAGCGCGAGCGGCAGCACGGCGCGCGGGTGCGGCTTGACCAGCACCGCGTTGCCGGTGGCGAGGGAGGCGAACAGACCCGGGTAGCCGTTCCAGGTGGGGAAGGTGTTGCAGCCGATCATCAGCGCGATGCCGCGCGGCACGGCCGTGAAGGTCTTGCCCAGCTCCAACGGGTCCCGCTTGCCCTGCGGCTTCGACCAGTCGGCCTGACCGGGGACGCGGGTCTGCTCCTCGTACGCGTAGGCCACGGCCTCCAGGCCGCGGTCCTGGGCGTGGGGGCCGCCCGCCTGGAAGGCCATCATGAAGGCCTGGCCGCTGGTGTGCATGACCGCGTGCGCGAACTCGTGCGTCCGCGCGCTGATCCGCGCCAGGATCTCGACGCAGACCAGGGCCCGCGTCTCGGGCCCGGCGTCCCGCCAGGCGCCCATGCCGGCCCGCATCGCGGGCAGCAGCACGTCCGGGTCGACATGCGGGTACTCCACGCCCAGCTCCGGGCCGTACGGGGACACCTCGCCGCCCGTCCAGCCGTCGGTGCCGGGCTGGCCGAGGTCGAGGCGGGTGCCGCGCAGGGCCTCGAAGGCGGCCAGGCCGTCGGCCGGGGCGCTCTCGCCGTAGGCCTTGGGGTGCTCGGGATGCGGGGACCAGTAGGCGCGGCTGCGGATGGCAGTCAGCGCCTGGTCCAGGGTGGACCGGTGCTTCTCGGTCAGCTGGTTGAGGGTGAGCTCGGCGGCCATCAGGGACCAACTCCTCGTTGAGCCGGGCAAGATCAGGCTGGTTCGCAGACTGGGATCAGGCGGGGGCGGGTGAAGAAGAGCAGACTGGAGTTAGAGTAACCGAACGATCGGTCGGGACAAGAGGGCCCGGCAGGCCTGTGGATAACCCGGTGCGGGAGGATCAGGACATGACAGCAATCGAGCGGTCCCGCACTGTGGCGGTCGTCGGGGCGGGCACCATGGGTCAGGGCATCGCCCAGGTCGCTCTTCTCGCAGGTCACCGGGTGCTGATCCATGACGTCGACGCCGCGGCGGCCGGCGCGGGCGTCGCCGCCGTCCGCGACCGCGTCGAACGGATGGCCGCCAAGGGCCGCCTGGGCCGGGCCGAGGCCGACGAGGCGATCGGCCGGATCGACGCGGCGGGGGCGCTGACCGAGCTGGCCGACGCCGCGCTCGTGGTCGAGGCGGTCGTCGAGGACACCGGCGTCAAGCGGCGTCTCTTCGAATCACTCGAAGGTGTGGTTCCGGCGGACTGCCTGCTGGCCACGAACACCTCCTCCCTGTCCGTCACCGAGCTCGCCGCGGGCCTGCGCCACCCCGGCCGGTTCCTCGGCCTGCACTTCTTCAACCCGGCCCCGCTGCTCCCCCTCGTCGAGGTGGTCAGCGGTTTCGCGACCGACCCGGCCGCCGCCGACCGCGCGTACGCCACCGTCCTCGGCTGGGGCAAGAGCCCGGTCCGCTGCGTCGACAGCCCCGGTTTCATCGTCAACCGCATCGCCCGCCCCTTCTACGCCGAGGCCTTCGCGGTGTACGAGGAGCGGGGCGCCGACCCGGCGACGATCGACGCCGTGCTGCGCGAGAGCGGCGGCTTCCGGATGGGCCCGTTCGAGCTGACCGACCTGATCGGCCAGGACGTCAACGAGGCCGTCACCCGCTCCGTGTGGGACTCCTTCTTCCGCAGCCCCAAGTTCACCCCCTCCCTCGCCCAGCGCCGCCTGGTCCAGTCGGGCCGGCTCGGCCGCAAGACCGGGCACGGATGGTTCCCGTACGGGGACGACGCGCCGCGGCCCGAGCCGCACACGGCGGCCCCCGAGGAGGCTCCCGGCAAGGTCACCGTCGTGGGCGACCTGGGGCCGGCGGCGGCGCTGGCGGACCTCATCGAGGACGCCGGGATCGCCGTCACCGCCGTCGAGCACGGGGGCCCGTACATCCAGCTGCCCGGCGAGGGGCAGCTCGTCCTGGCGGACGGCAAGACCTCGGTGGAGTTCACGGACGTCGTCTACTTCGACCTCGCGCTCGACTACCGCGAGGCCGGCCGGATCGCGCTCTCCGCGGGCGAGGACACCAGCGAGCGCACGCTCGCCGAGGCGATCGGGCTCTTCCAGCGGCTCGGCAAGAAGGTCTCCGTCATCGGTGACGTCCCCGGCATGATCGTCGCCCGGACGGTCGCGATGCTGATCGACCTCACGGCCGACGCCGTCGCGCGCGGCGTGGCCTCCGCCGAGGACATCGACACCGCGATGCGGCTCGGCGTCAACTACCCGCTGGGCCCGACCGAATGGCACGGCCGGCTCGGCCGCGACTGGGCGTACGACCTGCTGCACCACCTGGACGAACGCTGCCCGGGAGGCCGGTACGCGCCCTCGCTCGCGCTGTTCAAGCTGGGCTACGCGGGGGACGACGTCGATGACGCGGACGGCGCCTTCGAGGGCGGGGAGGACACGGAGTGACCACCGTCAGGCGCGACACCTACACCCCCGAGACGCTGCTCTCCGTGGCCGTCCAGGTCTTCAACGAGCGCGGCTACGACGGCACCTCGATGGAGCACCTCTCCAAGGCCGCCGGCATCTCCAAGTCCTCGATCTACCACCACGTGGCGGGCAAGGAAGAGCTGCTGATGCGCGCCGTCAGCCGCGCGCTCGACGGCCTCTTCGCGGTCCTGGAGGAGCCCGGCGCCGTACGCGGCCGGGCGGTCGACCGCGTCGAGTACGTCACCCGGCGCACGGTGGAGGTCCTGGTCGCGGAGCTCCCCTACGTGACCCTGCTGCTGCGGGTACGCGGCAACACCCGCACCGAGCGCTGGGCGCTGGAGCGCCGCCGCGAGTTCGACCACCGGGTCGCCGACCTGCTGGGCGCGGCCGCCGCCGACGGCGACCTGCGGGCGGACGTGGACATCCGCCTCGCCACGCGGCTGCTGTTCGGCATGGTGAACTCGCTGGTCGAGTGGTACCGCCCGCACCCCGCCACCACCCCCGACCAACTCGCGGACGCGGTGGTCAGCATGGCTCTGGACGGCCTCCGCGCCATCCGGTAGGTCCCGGTGGCTCAGGGGGCGTCGTCCGAGAGCGTCGCGCCGGACGGGCCGTCCTGGGGGGCGCCGGGAGCGAGGAGGTCCGTTTCCTCGAACACCAGGAGCGTGCGGGTGGAGAGGACCTCCGGGATGGCCTGGAGGCGGGTGAGGACCAGTTCGCGCAGGGTGCGGTTGTCCGGGGTGTGGACCAGCAGCAGGACATCGAAATCACCGCTGACCAGGGCGATGTGCGCGGCGCCGGGCAGCTCGCGCAGCTTCTCGCGGACGGTCCGCCACGAGTTCTGGACGATCTTCAGGGTGATGTACGCGGACGCGCCCTGACCTGCGCGTTCGTGGTTCACCCGGGCCGTGAACCCCCGGATGACCCCGTCGTCGATCAGCCGGTTGATCCGGGCGTACGCGTTCGCCCGCGAGACGTGGACCTGCTCGGCCACCGACCGTATGGACGCACGGCCGTCCGCCTGGAGCAATCGCATGATCGACCGGTCGATCGGGTCCAGGGGGCGGGGCGTGACGGTCGGTACCGGTGGGGTTCCCGAGGCTTTCCCCGGCGGCACCGGCGCGGAACCCGCTGGGGCCATTTGTTCATCCGGCATTGCCCACTGCCTCCCTCTCCTGGACGTCCTGCACCCATCCCACGGCCCCGCCGCCACTTTGTCCACAGCCTGGAGCCGCCTGTAGCCAAATTGCGCCAACGACCGAACAATCGGTAGGTGAGGCGCCTCACACCCGAGGCGTCCCTGCCCGCTTCCCACGAGGAGGTGTACGCCGCCATGACGGTCCAAGAGCTGCCCGGTGCCGGTGCGTCGCACCGTGTCACCCCGCCGCCCGCCTGGAGGCCCCGTACGGAGGCCGCCCCGCTGCTGCCGGACCCCGAGCCGTACCGGGTCCTCGGCACAGAGGCGGCCGACCGCCTCGACCCGGAGCTGATGCGCCGGTACTACGCCGAGCTCGTGCGCGGCCGCCGCTACAACGCCCAGGCCACCGCGCTCACCCGGCAGGGCCGTCTCGCCGTGTACCCCTCCACCGTCGGGCAGGAGGCGGCGGAGATCGCCGCCGCGCTCGTCCTGGAGGAGCAGGACTGGCTCTTCCCGAGCTACCGCGACACCCTCGCGGCCGTGGCCCGCGGACTGGACCCCGTACAGGCCCTGACGCTGCTGCGCGGCGACTGGCACACCGGCTACGACCCCCGCGAGCACCGGATCGCCCCGCTGTCCACCCCGCTCGCCACCCAGCTCCCGCACGCGGTGGGCCTGGCGCACGCGGCACGCCTGCGCGGCGACGAGGTCGTCGCGCTCGCCATGGTCGGCGACGGCGGCACCAGCGAGGGCGACTTCCACGAGGCGCTCAACTTCGCCGCCGTCTGGAAGGCGCCCGTCGTCTTCCTGGTCCAGAACAACGGCTTCGCGATCTCCGTCCCGCTCGCCAAGCAGACCGCCGCGCCGACGCTGGCCCACAAGGCCGTCGGCTACGGCATGCCGGGCCGGCTGGTCGACGGCAACGACGTGGCCGCCATGCACGAGGTCCTCACCGAGGCCGTCCAGCGTGCCCGCTCGGGCGGCGGCCCGACCCTCATCGAGGCCGTCACCTACCGGATGGAGGCCCACACGAACGCCGACGACGCCACGCGCTACCGCTCGGACGCCGAGGTGGAGGCCTGGAAGGCGCACGACCCGGTGCTGCTGCTGGAGCGCGAGCTGACCGCGCGCGGGATCCTCGACGACGCGGGCATACGCGAGGCGCGCGACGCCGCCGAGGCCATGGCGGCGACCCTGCGCGAGCGGATGAACGCCGACCCCGTCCTGAACCCGATGGACCTCTTCGCACACGTCTACGCCGAGCAGACCGGCGCCCTGCGCGAGCAGGCGGAGCTGCTGCGCGCCGAACTGGAAGCCGAGGGAGAGGCATGAGCACGGTGGCCGAGCGGGCCGAGCGGGCGGTGAAGCCGGCGACGATGGCGCAGGCCCTCACCCGGGCCATGCGCGACGCGATGGCCGAGGACCCGACCGTCCATGTCATGGGCGAGGACGTCGGCACCCTGGGCGGCGTCTTCCGCATCACGGACGGGCTCGCGAAGGAGTTCGGCGAGGACCGCGTGACGGACACCCCGCTCGCGGAGGCCGGCATCCTCGGCACGGCGGTCGGCATGGCCATGTACGGGCTGCGGCCGGTCGTGGAGATGCAGTTCGACGCGTTCGCGTACCCCGCCTTCGAGCAGCTGATCTCGCACGTGGCGAAGATGCGCAACCGCACGCGCGGCGCCATGCCGCTGCCGATCACCATCCGCATCCCGTACGGCGGCGGCATCGGCGGCGTCGAGCACCACTGTGACTCCTCCGAGGCGTACTACGTGGCCACGCCCGGCCTCACCGTCGTGACCCCGGCGACGGTCGAGGACGCGTACGGGCTGCTGCGCGCCTCGATCGCCAGCGACGACCCGGTGGTCTTCCTGGAGCCGAAGCGGCTCTACTGGTCGAAGGCCGACTGGTCGCCGCAGTCCCCCGCGGCCGTCCCGGGCATCGGGAAGGCGCTGGTCCGCCGGACGGGCACGAGCGCGACGCTGATCACCTACGGGCCCTCGCTCCCGCTCTGCCTGGAGGCGGCCGAGGCGGCCCGCGAGGAGGGCTGGGACCTGGAGGTCGTGGACCTGCGCTCGCTGGTGCCGTTCGACGAGGAGACCGTCGTCGCCTCCGTACGCCGTACCGGGCGCGCGGTGGTGGTCCACGAGGCGGGCGGCTTCGGCGGACCGGGCGCGGAGATCGCCGCCCGGGTGACGGAGCGCTGCTTCCACCACCTGGAGGCGCCCGTGCTGCGCGTGACGGGCTTCGACATCCCGTACCCGCCGCCGATGTTGGAGAAGCACCACCTGCCGGGAGTGGACCGGATCCTGGACGCCGTGGCCCGCTTGCAGTGGGAGAACTGATGCCGCAGGTACTGGAGTTCAAGCTGCCCGACCTCGGGGAGGGGCTGACCGAGGCGGAGATCGTGCGGTGGCTGGTGGCCGTCGGCGACGTCGTCGAGGTCGACCAGCCGGTGGTCGAGGTGGAGACGGCCAAGGCGATGGTCGAGGTGCCGTGCCCGTACGGGGGCGTGGTGACCGCCCGCTTCGGCGAGGAGGGTACGGAGCTGCCGGTCGGGGCTCCGCTGATCACCGTCGCGGTCGGCGGCTCGGCCGCGGCGTCCGCCGGTGGGTCCGAGGCGGGCTCCGGTGAGGCGGAGGGCTCGGGCAACGTGCCGCGGCCCTTGATCGGTTACGGCTCGGACCACGCGCGTCCGGCGCGTCGGCGACGGGTGCGACCCGTCACCGCCGCGGTGTCGGCTCCCGTCGCGGTGGCTCCGGCGGCTCCGGTTGCTCCTGTGGCTCCAGTTGCTCCGGTTGCTCCCGCCGGCCCGGTGGCGGTCATTTCGCCGCTGGTGCGGAAGCTGGCCAAGGACAACGGGGTCGACCTGCGGGCCCTGCGCGGGTCGGGGCCCGAGGGCCTGATCCTGCGGGCCGATGTCGAGGCGGCGTTGCGTCGGCCGGCGGAGCCGGCTCCTGCCCCGGTGGTCGCGGCTCAGGGTGAGCGGATTCCGCTCAAGGGGCTGCGGGGGGCCGTCGCGGAGAAGCTGTCGCGCAGCCGCCGCGAGATCCCCGAGGCCACCTGCTGGGTGGACGCGGACGCCACCGAGTTGATGGCGGCGCGGGCGGCGATGAACGCCGTCGACGGGCCGAAGATCTCGGTGCTGGCGCTGCTGGCCCGGATCTGCACGGCCGCGCTCGCGCGGTACCCGGAGCTCAACTCCACCGTCGATCTGGCGGCCAAGGAGATCGTCCGGCTGCCGGCCGTGCACCTCGGCTTCGCCGCGCAGACCGAGCGGGGGCTGATGGTGCCGGTCGTGCGGGACGCGCAGACGCGCAGCCCGGAGTCGCTGTCGGCGGAGTTCGCACGGCTGACGGAGCTGGCGCGGGCGGGGAAGTTGGCGCCGTCCGACCTCACGGGTGGGACGTTCACGCTGAACAACTACGGGGTGTTCGGGGTGGACGGCTCGACGCCGATCATCAACCACCCCGAGGCGGCGATGCTGGGCGTCGGGCGGATCATCCCGAAGCCGTGGGTGTACCGCGGTGAGTTGGCGGTGCGGCAGGTCGTGCAGTTGTCGCTGACGTTCGACCACCGGGTGTGCGACGGGGGGACGGCGGGCGGGTTCCTGCGGTACGTCGCCGACTGCGTCGAGAACCCGGCGGTGCTGTTGCGCGGCCTGTAGCCGCCCGGTGGGGCGTGGCCCCGGGACCCTGCGGGGTTGGGCCCCGGGAGCCGCGTCCCTACGGGTCGCCCGGGGCGCGGCGCCGACTCCCCGCCCCACCCTTCCTCCGTCCCCCGAAGCTCAGGTCGTGAGGAGGAGTTTGCCCACGTGGGTGCCGGACTCCAGGACTCGGTGGGCTGCCGCGGCGTCCCGGAGGGGGTGCGTGGCGTGGATGACCGGGTGGATGCGGCCCGTGGTGATCAGGGGCCAGACGTGTTCGCGTACCGCCGCCACGATGGCGGCCTTTTCCTCCGGGGGGCGGGCGCGCAGCGAGGTCGCGGTGATCGCCGCGCGCTTCGCCAGGAGGGCGGCCAGGTTCAGTTCGGCCTTCACGCCGCCCTGGAGGCCGATGATCGCGAGGCGGCCGTTGACGGCCAGCGCGTCCACGTTCCGGGTCAGGTACTTCGCGCCCATGATGTCCAGGATCACGTCCGCCCCGGCCCCGTCCGTCGCGGCCCGCAGCTCCTCCACGAAGTCCTGCTCGCGGTAGTCGATCAGGATGTCCGCGCCCAGTTCCGCGCACCGGGCCAGTTTTTCCCTGCCGCCCGCCGTGACGGCGACCCGCGCGCCCACCGCCTTGCCGAGCTGGATCGCCATCGTGCCGATCCCGCTCGCCCCGCCGTGGACGAGGAGCGTCTCGCCGGGGCGCAGGCCCGCGACCATGAAGACGTTCGACCAGACGGTCGCCACCACCTCCGGCAGCGCGGCCGCGGCCACCAGGTCCACCCCGGCCGGCACCGGCAGCACCTGTCCCGCCGGTACGGCGACCCGCTCCGCGTACCCGCCGCCGGCCAGCAGCGCGCACACCTCGTCGCCCACCGCCCAGCCGGACACGCCCGGCCCGACGGCGACGATCCGCCCGGAACACTCCAGGCCGGGGTAGCGCGAGGCGCCGGGCGGGGGGTCGTAGAACCCCTGGCGCTGAAGGACGTCGGCGCGGTTCACGGCGCTCGCCGCGACCTCGACGAGCACCTCCCCCTCGCCCGCCACCGGATCGGGTACCTCGGCCCAGACGAGGGCCTCGGGACCGCCGGGCCGCTCGATGGTGATCGCATGCATGGGGCGGAATCTACTCCGCCGGGCCGAGGGTGACCTGAGGACCCGTCGGGTACGCCGCGCGCACGATGGTGATCACCCGGTCCATCGCCTGGAGCGGACTCGCGTGCGGGTCGTCGTAGGCGAGCAGCCGGTGCCCGCGCAGGACGCTGATGACCAGGTCCTCCGTCTCGCGCACGCTGCGGCCGACCTCCGCCTTGCGCACGGGCCGTTCGATGAGCTCCAGGCCGCTGCCCTGCTGGATCAGGTCCTCCATCACGGTGCCGGCGCTCGGGCTCAGGACGGACAGGCCCAGGAGCCGTCCCGCCGCGCTCGCGCTCGTGATGACCGCGTCCGCGCCGGACTGCTTCAGCAGCGGCGCGTTCTCCTCCTCGCGGACGGCGGCCACGATCTTCGCGCCCCGGTTGAGCTGGCGGGCCGTCAGGGCCACCAGGACGGCCGTGTCGTCCCGCTGGGTGGCGATGATGATCTGACGGGCCTTCTGGAGCTCGGCCCGCAGCAGGACATCGGAACGGGTGGCGTCACCGACGACGCCGGTGAAGCCTTCCGAGGTGGCCGTGTCGATCACCTTGGAGCTCGGGTCGACGATGACGACCTGGTCCTTGCGAAGGCCGGTCGCCAGCAGCGTCAGAAGGGCGGAGCGGCCCTTCGTGCCGAAGCCGACGACGACCGTGTGGTCACGCAAGTTCTTCCTCCAGCGGTTCAGCCGCCACTCCTCCCGGGTGCGCTCCGTGAGCACCTCCAGGGTGGTGCCGACCAGGATGATCAGGAAAAGCACGCGCAGTGGAGTGATCAACAGGACGTTGACCAGCCGCGCGCTGTCGCTGTACGGGACGATGTCGCCGTAGCCCGTCGTGGACAGGGTCACGGTCGCGTAGTAGACGCAGTCGAGGAAGTCGACCTGCTCGTTGGCGTTGTCGTGGTAGCCCTCGCGGTCCAGCCAGACGATCAGGACCGTCAGGCACAGCACGAGCAAGGCCATCAGTACCCGGCGGGTGACCTGCCGCAGCGGCTTCTCCACGACGCGCTTGGGGAGCTTGACGCGGCGCGAGACGAGTTTCTCATCGGCGTCCCGCGCCATGGCGTCCTGGCCGTGAAGTTTCACGTGAAACATCCCCCCGAGGCCCAGGGCAGGTCCAGGATCTCCAACTCCTCACCGGCCCGCGCGCCGTGCGCCGGTACGACGGCCAGCGCGTCGGCCGCCGCGACCCCGCGCAGCATCGCCGGGCCGTTGTAGCGCAGCGCCACGGCGTGCTCGTCGGTGAGCCGCACCGGCACGAGACGGGTGTCGTGCGGGTGTCCGGGGACGTCGCCCTCGATCGGCACCGCGTAGCGGGGGCGCTGGCGGCGGCCGGCGAGGGCGCGCAGCAGCGGTTCGCCGAGGGTGAGCAGTCCGGACACGGCGGCCAGGGGGTTGCCGGGCAGGCCGACGAGGTGACGGCCCTCGGCCTGTTCGCCGATGCGGGCCAGCAGCATCGGGTGCCCGGGGCGGACGGCGACCCCGTCGACGAGGAGTTCGGCTCCGGCGCGGGCCAGGACGGGGTGGACGTGGTCGACGGGACCGGAGGCGGTGCCGCCGGTGGTGACGATCACCTCGGCGGTGGAGGTGGTGACCGCCTCGAAGAGGGCTTCGGCGCCCGCCGGGTCGTCGCCGAGCCGGCGCGTGCCGATGACCTCGGCGCCGGCGCGGGCCAGCCACGGGCCGAGCATGGGGCTGAGGGCGTCGCGGATCAGGCCGTCGTGCGGGAGCCCCTCGGTGAGCAGTTCGTCGCCGAGGACGAGGATCTCCACGCGGGGGCGGGGCCGGGTGACGAGTTCGTCGTAGCCGGCGGCGGCCGCGAGGCCGAGGACGGCGGGGGTGACGAGGGAGCCGACGGGCAGCAGCAGGTCGCCGGAGCGGCATTCCTGGCCGCGCGGGCGGATGTCCTGGCCGGTGGTGACGGGCCGCCGGGCGTGGAGCTGCCGGCCGGACTCGCGGGCGTGCTCGCTGCGGATCACGGCGGTGGTGTCGGCGGGGATCCGGGCGCCGGTGGCGATCCGTACGGCCTCGCCGTCCGCGAGGGGGGCGGAGGGCTCGGAGCCGGCGAGGACGCCGCCGCCGGGGCGGACGGTCCAGGGGCCGGGGCCGGCGACGGCCCAGCCGTCCATGGCGGAGGTGTCGAAGGACGGCAGGTCCCCGAGGGCGTCGAGGGGGGCGGCGAGGACTTCCCCGAGCGCGTCGGCGAGCGGGATCCGGTGGGTACGGCCCCGGACGCCCGAGCCGGCGCGTACGGCGCTCTCGCGGGCGCGCAGCCACGGGGTGGCTCGCCGGCCGCCGCCACCGTCGCCGCCGGCGTTGTCGTCAGGGGTCTGCGGGGAGCTGCGGCTGACCAGGGCGAGGGCCTCGTCCAGGGCGCCGTCGGCGTCGGTACGGGTCATCCGGAGCCGGTCTCCTCGGGGTGGGCGGGGCCGGTCTCGGCGGCCCAGCGCAGGGCCAGGTCGGCGACCTTGCGGGAGGCATCGGCGACGGCCCGGGCGGGGTCGGCGCCGGTGGCCTCGGCGCGGGCGGCCGCGTAGCCGACGAGGAAGGTCGTCAGCGGAGCGGCGGGTCGGGCGACGCCGTGGGCGGCGTCACGGGCGAGGTCGAGCAGGGTTTTCGTGTCGACGTCGACGTCGATCCCCAGCTCGTTCTTGGCGGCGGTGATCCATTGCTCCAGCACGCTCCCATGCTCCCTGATCCGGGCACGGGCCGCCGCCAGGTCTTCCCAGGTGTCGCAGTCGAAGGAGGCGAGCGGGGCGGCGGTGGTGACGGGGGTGAGGTCGAGCTCGGCGGTGAGGGCGCGCAGGGGCAGACCGCGCAGGTGCCCGTGCTCGGTGGCCAGCAGGGCGAGTTCGCGGCGCAGGGGTTCGGCGCGGTAGGCGGCCACGAGGGGTTGGTCGCGCCCCTCGGGGTCGCGCAGCAGGGCGCCGTCCGCGCCGCCGGCCGCCGTCGACAGCAGGGCGTGGACGGTGTCCCCGTCGAGGAAGGGCAGGTCGGCGGAGAGTACGAGGACCAACTCGGCGGAACAGCGACGGACCCCGGCGTCCAGCGCGGCCACCGGGCCGCCGCCGGGCGGGTCCTCCAGCGCCCAGCCGACCGGCCGTGCCGTGGCCCTCCGGGTGCCGACCACCACGGTGGTGCGGGCGTCCGCGCAGGCATCCAGGACCCGGTCGAGCAGGGCCCGGCCGCCGACCGGGAGGGCGGGCTTGTCGGCCCCGCCGAGTCGCCGGGCCGCCCCACCGGCCAGCACGATCGCGTCGTAACTCATCCCCCGAGTATGCGGCCCGCCGGACCCCGTCGGGGGGCGCCGCTTCCCAGGCCCTTACCCGGCTCTTACCCGGCCGTTACCGGCCACGGAACCGCCCGCGAGCGGCGGTGGAGTCTCGGCCACATCGACCGCTTCGGAGCCTTCGCGACGCATGCGCTCGGCTCCCCAGGCGCCGAGGGCCCCCAGTGCCTGATTGAGCGTGCGTCCGTGCTCGGTCAGGGAGTACTCCACCCGCGGCGGCACCTCGGCATGGACGTCCCGGTACACGAGACCGTCCTCCTCCATTTCGCGCAGGTGCTGCGTGAGCATCTTCTCGCTCACTCCCGGCAGAGCGCGACGGAGCTCGGCGAAGCGGCGTACGCGATGGGTGTCGAGTTCCCAGAGAATCAGCCCCTTCCACTTGCCGCTCACCACGTCGAGCGCGGCGTCGATACCGCAGATGTAAGGCCCGCGTCTCGGCGCCTTGGCCATCACTGATCCCCTTACGAAAAGGTGAGTACCGCTTACGAAAAGGTAAGTACCGCAGAAAATAGTGCGTACTTCCGAGAGTAGTGGCGCTCTCCGAGCATGGAGGGGTGAACGAACAGAAGCGCACCACCAGGAAGAACAGCGCTGTCACCGTGATCGGGCTCGGCCCGATGGGCCAGGCGATGACGCGTACCCTCCTCACCGCCGGCCACTCGGTCACCGTCTGGAACCGCAGCGCCGGTCGGGCCGACGGCGTCGTGGCCGAAGGAGCGACGCTCGCGGCGACACCCGCAGAGGCGGTCGAAGCGAGTGACCTCGTGATCCTCAGCCTCACCGACTACCAGGCGATGTACGACGTCCTCGACGGCGCCACCGGATCTCTCGCCGGCCGGACGCTGGTCAACCTGAGCTCGGACACTCCCGACCGCACACGCGAGGCGGCGACCTGGGCAGCGGGCCACGACGCCGCCTTCCTCACCGGAGGTGTCATGGTTCCCGCGCCGATGGTCGGCACGGAGGCGGCCCATGTCTACTACAGCGGCCCTGGCGAGGTCCTGCACAGGCACCTGGCGACGTTGGCGCTGCTCGGAACACCGAAGCACCTGGGGGAGGACCCGGGCCTCGCCCAGATGATGTATCAAGCCCAACTCGCGGTGTTCCTCACCACCCTGTCCGCACTGATGCACGCCACCGCGATGCTGGGCACCGCGGGAATGAAGGCCGAGGAAGCGCTGCCGGAGTTGCTCTCCTCCGCCGACTCGATCGGCGACATCCTGAGGGCCGGTGAAGACAACCCCGGCGCCGCGCTCGATGCCGGAGAGCATCCCGGCGACCTCAGCACGGTCACCATGATGGGTGCCACGGCCGACCACATCGTCGAGACGAGCACGTCACTCGGCCTCGACCTCGCGCTCCCCCTGGCCGTGCAGGCCCACTACCTGCGCGCGATCAAGGACGGACACGGCGGCGACAACTGGACTCGCATCATCGACGGCATCCGAGCACCGCGCTGACCATCCGGCAGACCTCCGCCGGGCCCGGTAGGGCCCGGCGGAGCGGTCGGCGGAGGGTTCGGGGGCGTACGGCGGGGTCCTAGGGGGTGTCCGGCGGATCAGGGCCGGGCCCGCGGCGTATCCGACCCTGATCCGCCGGAAACCCCCTAGAGGTACGGGCCCGAGCGGATGGCGCCGTGGGGGCCTTCCTCGTCGTCCTCGTGCGAGGCGCCCGCCGGCAGGGCGCGGCGCATCTGTTCCAGCTGCGCCCGCGCCGCCATCTGCTGCGCGAACAGGGCGGTCTGGATGCCGTGGAACAGACCCTCCAGCCAGCCCACCAACTGGGCCTGCGCGATGCGCAGTTCCGCCTCGGACGGAATGGCCTCCTCGGTGAACGGCAGGGAGAGGCGCTCCAGTTCCTCCACCAGCTCCGGCGCGAGGCCGTCTTCGAGTTCCTTCACCGACGCCTTGTGGATGTCCTTCAGACGGACCCGGCTGGCCTCGTCCAGAGGTGCGGCGCGCACCTCTTCCAGAAGTTGCTTGATCATGCTGCCGATCCGCATGACCTTGGCAGGCTGTTCGACCATGTCCGTCACCGGAACCTCGCGCGACTCGTCATCGGCGCCGCCGACCGCCGTCCCGTCCTGTCCCACGATCAGGACGTGCGGGGGACTGTCCTGCGACCGTTCACTCCTCGGCATCTCCATGCCGACATTCTCTCGCACACCTTCGTCCTCACACGGTGTGCCCCCGCACGGGCGTGATCCACCCTGTACGGGGGCGCCAACCTCAGTGAACGGCCGCCGGAACCTCAGCCGCCCGCTGCCGGAACCTCAGCCGCCGGCCCGCCGCGCCAGGACCCCGTTCGACCGGGTCACCAGCGCCGCGAGCAGCGCCGCGCCCAGCGGGACGATGACCAGCAGCCCGGCCAACGTCTCCCAGGGCACCGCGATCGGCACGTACACCTCGGTGTCCTTCAGCGAGGTGTAGCCCATCTCGATGCCGTGGGCGACCAGCCGCCGCTGCTCCCGCTCCTGCGTGAGCCGCAGTCCGACCACCGGCAGGATCCCGGCGGCCGTGCCGAGGACCACGCCCATCAAGGCCACCACCCCGCACTGGAACCCGCTCAGCGTGCGCCGCACCCGGGGGGCCGCGCCGACCGCCGCCAGGGTCTTCAGGTCGGCCTCGGAGTCGGCCTGGGCGAGCCCGGTCGCGATGCCGGCCGCGCCGATGGTGACCAGGCCCGCGAACAGGCCGAGCGCGAGGAGGCCGATGGTGCTCTGGCCCTGGTAGCCGTCCTCGATGGTGACCCGGGCATCGGTGCCCATGCGGTCGATCTCCCCGTCGAGCCGTTGCCGCTGCTGGGTCGTGGCCTTCCCGTCGAGGCTGAAGTACGCGCCCAGCGGCGCCGTGGCGATGCCCGCGGAGCGGACGGCGGACGGCGGCAGGACCAGCGGGACGCCCCAGTTCTCGGTTCCCGCGGGTGCCTGGTGCACGGCGAACACCTTGTCCTGGCCCGGCGTTTCGGCACGCCTCGCCTCGGCCCCCCGAGCCGCCGCCGGATCGGTGACGACCCGCAGGGTGACCTGCCCGTCCTTCACCTTCAGCGGGTCGAGCGAGACGGCCTGACCCGCCTTCAGGGCCGCCACCGAGCCGGGGTCGTGGACCGCCAGCACGTCGAGGAGCCTCTCGTCGGCGACGACCGGGCCCACCTCGCCGAACCTGCGCTCCTCGCAGCGCGGGTCGCCGTGCAGTTCCCGTAGCCGGTCCGGGGTGAAGGAGGCGGCGCCGTGCTCGGCCTGCGAGATAGGGCAGCGCTGTTCCTTCGGGGTGATCAACTCGACCCGTCCGCAGCCGGGATCGGTCGACCCCGTCTCGCAGCTCGGGTTGCCGACCACCAGCCGGTCCACGTCGGCCCGTACCGCCACCGGCAGGTTCTTCGAAAGGGTGTCGCGCAGCGCCGGCACCTCGCGGTGGCCGAGGTTGTCCCGGGAGGTCAGGAAGCCGGTACCGGCCGGGAGTTCGGCCGTGTACTCGTGCCGTGCCTGTACGTCCTGGCTGTACTGGTACGTGGACACCGCGACCGTTCCGCTGACGGCGGCGAGGACGGCGGCCACGGCCGGGGCCGTACGCCCCCGGTTGCGCACGGCGTCGCGCAGCGCGAGCCGGGGCGACAGCGGCAGCCACCGCCCGAGCCGCCCGAACAGGCCCACCAGCGTCGGGGTGAGGGCGACGAGCCCCAGCTCGGCGAGCGCGCTGCCGCCGGTGACGAAGCCGGGGTTCATCCGGACGCTGGTGCCGTAGACGGCGAGGGCGACGCCACCGGCCACGGCGAACAGGCCGACGACGGGCAGCACCCGGTTGGCGCGGCGCACGCCCCGGCGGCCGGTGAGCGAGGCGAGGACGCTCTGCCGGGAGGCGGTGACGGCAGGCACGACGGCGGCCAGCAGGCCCGTCAGCACGGCGATCGCGGCGATGCCGAGGAGCTCCAGCGGGCGGACGTCCAGCCCGGCGAAACGCACCCCGACCTGCCGCTCCAGCCACGGCCGCAGCCCGAGCGTGAGGACCAGGCCGAGCGCGATGCCGACGACGGCGGCCACCGCGCCGATGACGAGGCCGCCGGACAGGACGATGGCCCGGATGTGCCGCCGGTCGCCGCCGTTCGCGCCGACGAGACCCAGTTGGCGGCGCGAGCGCCGGGCGCCGACCGCGAAGGCGGGACCCGCGAGCAGGCAGATCTCCAGCATCGCCAGTCCGACGACGGCGAGCACGGCGGCCTTGTCGCTGATCGCGCCGCCCACGGCGCCGGACATGTCGACCGCCTTCGGCTGCTGCCGGTACAGCGGCACCTCGGAGTCGGCCGGCGGGCGCAGGGTCACGGCGCGCGAGAGCACGAGCGCGCCCTTGGTGTTCGCCTCCTTGACCATGTTCCACGTGAAACCATCACCGCCGCCGACCGTGACCAGGTACGCGTTCACGGTGCGGACCCCGGGGGCTCCGGCGGCCTTGAGTGCCTTGTCGAGCGGCGCGAACAGGTTCCCGGGCAGCGCGAGCAGCTCGGGGTTCCCGAGCTTCGAGGGCAGTTCGTACGCCCCCACGATCTTCGAGGTCGGCCCGCCGCGCGGGGTGACCGCGGAGCCGACGTACAGCCCGGAGGCCTCCAGGAAGGCGGTGGTGGCGATGACCTCGCCCGGCCCCTGGGGCAGCCGGCCGCGGTCGAGGGTGATCAGCCCCTCGGTGAGCGGGTGGTGCACGTCCAGTTCGCGCAGATCGGTGTCGAGCAGCCCGTGCGTGGTGTGCACGCGGGTGTGGCCGAGGACGTCCTCGACCGCCTTGGCCCCGGCCGGCAGCGCGTCCTTCAGCGGCGGTCTCTCGTCCCGCTCGGAAGGGCGGTACGAGCCGAAACCACCGACCGGTACGACGACCTTGCCGGTGGGGTTCTGGTAGACGGGGCCGTCCAGGTGGCTCGGGCCGATCCGGGCGTCGGCGGCGCCCATCTCGCGGCTGAGCCGCTGTTCGGGCGTCAGCTGCGCGCTGCGCAGGGTCAGGTCGGCGGCGCTCACCCCGATGACCGGCAGGGCGATCATGGCGAGGACCAGGGAGCTGCGGCCCTTGGCCCGCCAGGCGTCGCGTCGTGCGATGCGCAGCGCGGCGATCCAGGAGTGGTACCAGGAACCGAGGGGGGTGGTCACAGGCCGCCCGCCCGTCCCGAGAGCAGCGAGTCGGCCCCGCTGCGCGCGGTTTCGTCGATGACGCTGCCGTCCCGCAGGAACACCACCCGGTCGGCCCAGGCGGCGAAGCGGGGCTCGTGCGTGACGAGGACCCCGGCGGCGCCCGCGTCGCAGCGCGCGCGGAGCAGGGCGAGGACGGACTCGCCGGTCTCGGAGTCGAGGGCGCCGGTGGGTTCGTCGGCCAGGACCAGGCGGCGGTCGCCGACCAGGGCGCGGGCGATGGCGACGCGCTGCTGCTGGCCGCCGGACATCTCGTCGGGGAAGCGGTGGGCGAGGGCGCCCAGGCCCATCTCCTCCAGTGCGGCGAGGGCGGATGCGCGGGCCTTGCGGGCGGAGACGCCGTCGAGTTCCCGGGGCAGGGCGATGTTCTCGGCGGCGGTGAGGGCCGGTATCAGGTTGTAGTCCTGGAAGACGTAGCCGATGCTGCGGCGGCGCAGCGCGGCGAGCCGGCGCCGGCTCGCGGTGGTGAGGTCGACGCCCTCCACCACCACGCGCCCGCTGGTGGGCATGTCGAGGCCGCCCGCGAGGGTGAGGAGCGTGGATTTGCCGGAGCCGGACGGGCCCATGACGGCGACGAGTTCACCGGCGTGGACGTCGAGGTCGATCCCGCGCAGGGCGTGTACCTCGGTGGCGCCGCTGCCGTGGGTGCGGGTGAGCCGGTCGAGGCGCAGGACGGGCGGCGCGCTGTGGTGCTGGTCGGGCATGAGGGTTCCCCCTGGAACGGTGGTTCAGCCCCGTCGCGCGCGGATGCCGCGGGGTCGGTCGGACGGCGTCGGATCGCTTCGCGTCGGGTCGCTCTGAGCCGGGCCGGCCGGCGTCGGGTCGGTCGGCGGGGTGTCCGCCGCGATGACCCCGGCCATGCGGACGAGTCGGGACTCGCAGTGGTCGAGCCAGCGGGCCTCCGCCTCGGTCTGGAAGATCAGCTGTTCCAGGACCAGCAGCCAGGCCAGGTCGTCGCGTTCGCGCGAGCGGCCCGTCTCGATGGCGGTGAGGGCCCGGGCCTTGAGGCGGGTGTAGTCCTGCATCGCCTTGAGGGTGGCGTGCCGCTGGGACTGGATGACGGCGCGGATGTCCACGCCGGGGGCGCCGACGGCCATGGCGAGCTTGATGGACAGCTCGTCGCGGGGCGGGTTGGTGCGGTCGACGGGGCGCTCGTACCAGGCGCGCAGCTCGGCGCGTCCGGCCTCGGTGATGGCGTAGAGGGTGTGCCCGGCGGGGTCCTCGCCGTCGGGCTCGACGAGGCCGTCGCGCTCCAGCCGGGCGAGGGTCGTGTACACCTGCCCGACGTTGAGCGGCCAGGTGGAGCCGGTGCGGGATTCGAATTCGGTACGCAGCCGGGAGCCGTAGCGCGGGCCGCGTTCCAGCAGGGCGAGAAGCCCGTGACGGATCGACATACTCAGTATGTATACCGAGTATGCTCACCGGCGCAAGCACACCCCGTCGCACGGCGAAGCGGCACTGAGCCCCACTGGACGGCCAAGACGCGGCCTAACCGCCGCGGCGTAGGCGCATGCCCATGTAGCCCAGGCCGAGGCCCATCAGGGCCAGGCCGGTGCCCAACGGCAGCATGTGCGCGGCCAGGTCGGCGGCGCGTTCGTTGGGTTCGGTGCCGAGCGCGGTGACGTTCCCCGACGGGCTCGGCGCGGTGCTCGACGCGGTGCTCGGCGTGGCCGGCGTCAGCGGCGCGGGCGGCTCCTGGTGCGGGCGCGGCGGCAGGACCGGCCGGGCCGGGCGCCGCGGGCGGGAGGCGGTGACCATCTCGGGGTCGGCCGGCTCGCCGGCGGGTCGCCCGGGCGCTCCCGGCCGACGCCCGCCGCACTGCCGCCAGCTCCTCGTACGCCTCTTCGGGTACGTCGGCCACCGCGACGGCGCTCGCGGGCGCGGCGGCGCCGGGGCGCGGGCGGGGCTCGCGCTCGCCGGTGCGGAGAGCAGCAGCGCGGCGGCGGCCAGCGCGGCCCAGGCGGCGCGGGACGGCGCGCGGAGGCGTGGGGTCACGGGGAGCCCTCCCGTCCGCGGCGACGCTACGACGAGCTCAGGCTCACATGTCAGGACAAACGCGGCATCCCGGGCCGCGCGGAGGAGTGGCCCCCGCCACCCGCCCGGCCCCCGGCACGACGGCTACCGGCACGCCGAACCGGCAGGCCGGCTACCGCCGCGCGGTGCCGCCTACTGCGGGTCTCCCGTCGAGACGATCAGCGTGAACTCGGTGTCCGCCTTGGCCACATCCGTGCCCGCGGCCGGCAGCTGCTCCAGGACGGTGTCCTGGCCGTAGACCGCCTCGTCGCGCTCCTGGATCTCGAACCGCCAGCCGGCGGCCTGGATGCACTCCTTCACCGAGCGCAGGTGCTTGTACCGGAAGTCCGGCGCCACGACCTTGTTCGCGTCCTTGTAGGACTTGGTGGCCGTCTTGCACTTCTCCGGGTCGATCGTGCGCGTCGGGTCCGGACCCTTGTGGCCGGCCACGGCCGAGCCGGACGCGGACGCCGAGGTGGACGGCTTCGCCTCGTTGCCGCCGCCCTTGTCGTCGTCCATGTTCAGCGCCGCGATGAGGCCGCCGACGGCCAGCAGGGCCACCGCGATCGCCCCGACGACGACCGGCGTGTTCCGCTTCCCGCCGGCCGCCGACCCGCCCGAGGACGAGGACGCGGAGGGCGAAATGGTGAACGGCGCCGGCGTCTGCGGCGCGTACCCCTGCTGCGGCATCGGCGTCGTGCCGTGCGCGGCCGGCTGCGGGTACGCGTAGCCGCCCTGCGCGTGCTGCTGCGGCGCGGGCGTCGGCGCGTACGGGGACGGCGCCGGGGTGTGCGGGGCCTGGTACGGCTGCTGGAGCGACTGCGGCGGGGCGCTCTGGTAGCCGGAGTCGACCGGCGGGAACACCGCCGAGCCGACGCCCGCACCGCTGCCACCGGCGGCGGCGCCGGGCACGATCGACGGGGCGCCCGTCTGACCGGCCTGCATCACCCGCATGACCTCGTCCCGCATGGCCGCGGCCGTGGGGAAGCGCTCGTTCGGGTTCTTCTTCAGGGCCCGCGCCACCAGCGCGTCCATCGCCGGGGTGATCGAGCGGTTGATGCTCGACGGGGCGACCGGCTCCTCCTGGACGTGCGCGTACGCGATCGCCAGCGGCGAGTCCGCCTCGAAGGGGATCCGGCCCGTCAGCAGCTGGAAGAGCATGATGCCGACCGAGTACAGGTCGGAACGGGCGTCCACACCGCGCCCCAACGCCTGCTCCGGCGACAGGTACTGCGGGGTGCCGACCACCATGCCGGTCTGCGTCATCGAGGTGACGCCGGACTGCATCGCGCGCGCGATGCCGAAGTCCATCACCTTGACGACGCCGCGCTTCGTCATCATCACGTTGCCGGGCTTGATGTCACGGTGGACCAGACCCATCTCGTGGCTGGTCTCCAGCGCGGCCAGCACGTCGGCGGTCACCTTCAACGCCTTGTCGGCCGGCATCGCCCCGTACTGGCGGACGTCCGCCTCCAGGACGGAGCCCAGCGGGTTGCCCTCCACGTACTCCATGACGATGTACGGCATGAGCCCGCCGTCACCGGAGCCGTCGAACGACACCTCGCCCTCGCCCGTGTCGAAGACCGAGACGATATTGGTGTGCGACAGTTTGGCAACAGCCTGCGCCTCACGCCGGAAGCGCTCGCGGAACGAGGCCTCGCGCCCCAGCTCGCTGTGCAGTGTCTTGATCGCGACCTGCCGGTCGAGCGCGGAGTCGTACGCGAGGTAGACCGAGGCCATGCCCCCCTCGCCCAGCAAATCCCTTAGCTGGTAACGGCCACCGGCCAGGGAGCCGCCTGCGTACCGGCCCTGCGTGCCGTCCTGGCTCATGACTGTTGCTTCCCCTCGGGCTGTGTCCCTACGCGTCTGGCTGAGCGCATGTGGCGCCCAGTCTGCCGGAGGGCAAGCACACGTCAAGCCAGGTCCCCGTTCCGTGACCGGGCTGCTACGGGGTGCCTTGGTCCGAACGGTGACCGGTTCGGAGGCTGTAGCGTTCATCGGAGCACCCGATGAGGACCCACCGCTAGAGCGGACGAGAGAGACGACGGCGAGGACTGATGGCACCCGAACCCGAGGGAACCGGCGCCGGGATGGCCGAAGGTCCGGAGCACTGGGGCGCAGGCGGCCTCGTGGGCGACGGCCGTTACCGCCTGACGCACCGGCTGGGCCGCGGCGGCATGGCGGAGGTCTTCGCCGCCGAGGACGTGCGGCTGGGCCGCACCGTGGCCGTGAAGCTGCTGCGCGCCGACCTCGCCGAGGACCCGGTGTCCAAGGCGCGCTTCACCCGTGAGGCCCAGTCGGTCGCGGGACTGAACCACCACGCCGTGGTCGCCGTGTACGACTCGGGCGAGGACCGGGTCGGCCCGAACGTCGTCCCGTACATCGTCATGGAGCTGGTCGAGGGTCGCACCATCCGCGATCTGCTCATCAGCGCCGAGGCCCCCGGCCCCGAGCAGGCGCTCATCATCGTCTCGGGCGTCCTCGAAGCGCTCGCGTACTCGCACCAGCACGGCATCGTGCACCGTGACATCAAGCCGGCCAACGTCATCATCACCAACACCGGCGCGGTCAAGGTGATGGACTTCGGCATCGCCCGCGCCCTGCACGGCGCGCAGTCGACGATGACGCAGACCGGCATGGTGATGGGCACCCCCCAGTACCTGTCGCCCGAACAGGCCCTCGGCAAGGCCGTGGACCACCGCAGCGACCTGTACGCGACCGGTTGTCTGCTCTACGAACTCCTCGCGCTGCGACCCCCCTTCACCGGCGAGACCCCGCTGTCGGTGGTCTACCAGCACGTCCAGGACATGCCCGTGCCGCCGTCGCGGCTGCCCGAGGGCGCCGACATCCCGGCGGAACTCGACGGCCTCGTCATGCGGTCGCTCGCCAAGGACCCCGACGACCGGTTCCAGAGCGCCGAGGAGATGCGCGGGCTCGTCCAGTACGCGCTCCAGATGCTCCAGGACCAGGGGCCGAACACCGGCACCTGGAACACCGGTCCGGTCACCATGGCCCTCCCGCACGGCCAGCCCGGCGCGGGCACCGCCTCGGCGATGCCGGCTGCGGGCGGCTCTCGCCCCCAGTACCCCTCGCACGCGACGACCTCGCAGTTCCAGCAGCCGATGGTGCCCCCGCTGAACCCGGACGACGGCTCCGCCTTCCCGGGCGGCGGCGGGCACGGGCACGGCAACGGCCACGGCGGGCACGGCGGTCACGGCGGGCATGGCGGTCACGGCGGCTACGACGGCTACGACGACCGCCGGGGCGGCGGTGGCCGCTGGAAGGTGGCGCTGTTCGCGCTGCTCGCCGTCCTCGCGATCGCGGGCGGTGTGGCGTACGCGGTGAAGAGCGGCGGCCTCGGTGGCGGCGGTGGCGACGGCGGGAAGCCGTCCACCAGCCAGAGCAGTCCGGGCGGCGCGCAGAGCAGTCCCGGTTCGACGCCGGAGAGCCCGTCGGCGCCGCCGAGCACCTCCTCGGGCGGCTCGCACGAGCAGACGTACGTGCCCACGCCGAGCCGCACTCGGTACACGCCGTCGACCAGCCCGACGCCGTCGACGCCGAGCACCCCGCCGGAGACGAAGAGTTCGCCTCCGACCGTGCCGCCGACGAAGCCCTCCACGGAGGTGCCGCCGACGACGAAGCCGACCCCGCCCACCAGCGGCGAACCGGTGAGCGGCGACGGCGGCGATTAGGGGATCAACCGAGGAACGGCACGACCACCACGCCTCGCTCAGAGCGCGTGGTGGTACTGCTGGCCGCGCTCGCTCAGATGTCCGTCAAGGGTGTGCACGGTGACGAGCTGCGGTTCGATACGCATGTGAACCGGGTCGAAGACGGCGCCGTCCACGAAATGCGGGCCGGGTCCGAACAGCTCCAGTTCCGTCGTGGTCGGTTCGACCAATCGGGCCGTTCCGGTGAACTGCACCGACCAGAGGGTGGAGTCCGCGGAATTGAAGTTGTCGGCCCCATAGGAGACGACGCTTCCGTTGCAGGCCTGGTGATAGCCGAATCCCGCGTGCATTCTCAGCACCACCTCGCCGTCCACCACGATGTGGCGGGCGAGGGCGAGGAAGGGCAGCGCACGCATGCTGGTGGCGACCCGGCCGTACGGCACGCGGCGCAGCAGTTCGATGGCGTGGAGTTCCTCAGGGGACATGCGGACCACTCTCCGCCACCGCGCGGGGCCCGGGGAAGGGGATCCCGCCCCCACGATCCAGGACGTTGGTCCCGAATTGAACAGTGTCTCGTGTGGAATCACGACGGGCGGCCCCGCAGCGCGGCCGGCGCGGCGGCGGAGCGCGGCTCGAACGGCGCCTGAGCCCCGCCGGAGCCACCTGGAGCGGCGCCGGCGGGCGGCCCGCGCCGGGCTCTAGCGCTTCTGCGCCTGGAGGCGGGCCACGTAGGCCGCCGCCTGCGAGCGGCGTTCCATGCCCAGCTTCGACAGCAGGCTGGACACGTAGTTCTTGATGGTCTTCTCCGCCAGGTGCAGCCGCTCGCCGATGACCCGGTTCGTCAGCCCCTCGCCGATCAGGTCGAGGATCTTGCGTTCCTGCTCGGTGAGGTTCGCCAGGCGGTCGTCGCCCTTGCCGTTCTTGCCGTCACGCAGTCGCTCCAGCACCCGGGCGGTGGCCACCGGGTCCAGCAGGGACTTGCCGGCCGCCACGTCCCGTACGGCGCTGATCAGCTCGTTTCCCCGGATCGCCTTGAGGACGTAGCCCGAGGCGCCCGCCATGATCGCGTCGAACAGCGCCTCGTCGTCGGCGAACGAGGTGAGCATCAGGCACTTGATGTCCTCGTTCTGCGAGCGGACCTCGCGGCACACCTCCACGCCACTGCCGTCGGGGAGCCGGACGTCGAGCACGGCCACGTCCGGACGGGTGGCCGGGATGCGGACCAGCGCGTCGGCCGCCGTACCGGCCTCGCCGACGATCTCGATGTCGTCTTCGATGGACAGCAGCTCATGAACACCACGGCGTACCACTTCGTGGTCGTCCAAGAGGAATACCGTGATTTTTCCGGTTTCACGCATGGAGTCAGTTTCACATACTCACCCCTTCCCTGACGGAGTTACCCGGGATAACGTGCCGTTGTTCCGGCCCCCTGCAAGGCTGTGACCAGTGGTTGTTCCCGCAACACTCGATTTACTTGGATATCCAAGCAAAATCGCAGGTCAAGTGGGGTTTCGCAGTTATGCGACGCACTGGGTAACGTGCTTTGCGCAGGGCACTCGCCGGGGCACCTGTCACGCCTGAATCCCCACTCGACGCGCACCCACCCCGTGCGCGGGTACGGATACAGGTGAGCCGCACTGGTCCCCGGAGAACCCGGGTGCCGGACCGACGGAGGAGCACACGTGACCGTGGAGAGCACTGCCGCGCGCAAGCCGCGACGCAGCAGCGGCACCAAGCGGGCGGCAGGCGCGGCGAGCGCCCGCAAGACCGCCGCTGCCACCGCACAGCCGCACGACGCCGAGCCTCAGCTCGTACAACTGCTGACGCCCGAGGGCGAACGGGTCGATGTCAACGACAACCCCGACGTGGCGGAATTCGCGCCGTACGTCGAGGACATCACCACCGAGGACCTGCGCGGGCTTTACCGCGACATGGTCCTGACCCGCCGTTTCGACGGTGAGGCGACCGCCCTCCAGCGCCAGGGCGAGCTGGGCCTGTGGGCCTCGCTGCTCGGCCAGGAGGCGGCCCAGATCGGTTCCGGCCGCGCCCTGCGCGACGACGACTACGTCTTCCCGACCTACCGTGAGCACGGCGTGGCCTGGTGCCGCGGGGTCGACCCGACGAACCTCCTCGGCATGTTCCGCGGCGTGAACCACGGCGGGTGGGACCCGAACACCAACAACTTCCACCTGTACACGATCGTCATCGGCTCGCAGACCCTGCACGCCACCGGCTACGCCATGGGCGTCGCCAAGGACGGCGCCGACTCGGCCGTGATCGCCTACTTCGGCGACGGCGCGTCCAGCCAGGGCGACGTCGCGGAGGCGTTCACCTTCTCGGCGGTCTACAACTCCCCCGTGGTGTTCTTCTGCCAGAACAACCAGTGGGCCATCTCGGAGCCCACCGAGCGCCAGATGCGCGTCCCGCTGTACCAGCGCGCACAGGGCTTCGGCTTCCCGGGCGTCCGCGTCGACGGCAACGACGTCCTGGCCTGCCTCGCGGTCACCCGCTGGGCGCTGGAGCGGGCGCGCCGGGGCGAGGGCCCGACGCTGGTCGAGGCGTTCACGTACCGCATGGGCGCGCACACCACCTCCGACGACCCGACGAAGTACCGGCGCGACGAGGAGACGGCGGCCTGGGAGGCCAAGGACCCGATCCTGCGCCTGAAGGCCCACCTGCTGGCGAGCGGGGGCGCCGACGAGGCGTTCTTCGAGGCGCTGGAGGCCGAGAGCGAGGCCCTGGGCAAGCGGGTGCGCGAGGTCGTGCGCGCCATGCCCGACCCCGACACCATGGCGATCTTCGAGAACGTCTACGCGGACGGGCACGCGCTCGTCGACGAGGAGCGCGCCCAGTTCGCCGCGTACCTCGCGTCCTTCGAGTCGGCCGAGGAGGGTCACTGATGGCTGCCGTGAAGATGTCGATCGCGAAGGCGCTCAACGAGTCGCTGCGCAAGGCCCTGGAGACCGACCCCAAGGTCCTGATCATGGGTGAGGACGTCGGCAAGCTCGGCGGCGTCTTCCGCATCACCGACGGTCTCCAGAAGGACTTCGGCGAGGAGCGGGTCATCGACACCCCGCTCGCCGAGTCGGGCATCGTCGGCACCGCCATCGGCCTGGCCCTGCGCGGGTACCGGCCGGTCGTGGAGATCCAGTTCGACGGGTTCGTCTTCCCGGCCTACGACCAGATCGTCACGCAGCTCGCGAAGATGCACGCCCGCGCGCTCGGCAAGATCAAGCTGCCGGTCGTCGTCCGCATCCCGTACGCCGGCGGCATCGGCGCCGTCGAGCACCACAGCGAGTCCCCCGAGGCGCTCTTCGCGCACGTGCCGGGCCTCAAGGTGGTCTCCCCGTCGAACGCCTCCGACGCCTACTGGATGCTCCAGCAGGCCATCCTGAGCGACGACCCGGTGATCTTCTTCGAGCCGAAGCGCCGCTACTGGGACAAGGGCGACGTCGACGTCGAGGCCATCCCCGGCGAGCTGCACAAGGCGCGCGTCGCCCGCCCCGGCACCGACCTCACCCTGGCGGCCTACGGGCCGATGGTGAAGGTCTGCCTGGAGGCGGCGGCCGCGGCGGCCGAGGAGGGCAAGTCGGTGGAGGTCGTCGACCTGCGCTCGATGTCCCCCGTCGACTTCGACGGGCTCCAGGCCTCGGTGGAGCGCACCCGCCGGCTCGTCGTGGTCCACGAGGCCCCGGTGTTCCTGGGCGTCGGCGCGGAGATCGCCGCTCGCATCACGGAGCGGTGCTTCTACCACCTGGAGGCGCCGGTGCTGCGCGTCGGCGGCTTCCACGCCCCGTACCCGCCGGCCCGCCTGGAGGACGAGTACCTGCCCGGCCTGGACCGGGTGCTCGACGCCGTCGACCGCTCGCTGGCGTACTGAGGAGACCCGCGTCATGACGATCCGCGAATTCAAGATGCCCGACGTGGGCGAGGGCCTCACCGAGGCCGAGATCCTCAAGTGGTACGTCCAGCCGGGTGACACCGTCACCGACGGCCAGGTCGTCTGCGAGGTCGAGACGGCGAAGGCGGCCGTGGAGCTGCCGATCCCCTTCGACGGGGTGGTGCACGCGCTGCTCTTCGAGGAGGGCGTCACGGTCGACGTCGGCCAGGTGATCATCTCCGTCGAGACCGGTGAGGCCGGTGGTGGCGCGAGTGCCGAGGCCACGGCGGCGGCTCCGGCCGCTTCGGTCGCACCGGTCGAGGCTGCCGAGGAGCCGGCCGCCGCGGCGCGCCAGCCCGTGCTGGTCGGCTACGGCGTGTCCCAGGCGTCCACCAAGCGCCGGCCGCGCAAGGCCCCGGCGGAGGCGGCGCCCAGCCGGAACGGTACGGCGGCCCCGACGGCCGTACCCGCGCAGCCCCAGGCCGCCGCCGCCCCGGCGGCGCCGAACGGCGCGGCCCGCGCACTGGCCAAGCCGCCGGTGCGCAAGCTCGCCAAGGACCTCGGCATCGACCTGGCCTCGGTGGTCCCCACCGGTCAGGGCGGGGTCGTGACCCGCGAGGACGTGCACGCGGCGGCCACCGCCGCGCTCACCGCGCAGCCCGCCGCCCCGCAGCAGGCTCCGGCCCCGGCGGCTCCGGTCGCGGCGCCCGCGCCCGTCGCCGTGCCCGTCGCGGCCGGGGCGTCGGCCCGGGAGACCCGTATCCCGGTCAAGGGGGTCCGTAAGGTCACGGCGCAGGCCATGGTCGGCTCGGCGTTCACCGCGCCGCACGTCACCGAGTTCATCACGCTCGACGTGACGCGCACGATGAAGCTCGTCCAGGAGCTGAAGGACGATCCGGACCTCGCCGGTCTGCGGATCAACCCGCTGCTGCTGATCGCCAAGGCGGTCCTGGTCGCCATCCGCCGCAACCCGGACGTCAACGCGTCCTGGGACGAGGCGGCCCAGGAGATCGTGCTCAAGCACTACGTCAACCTGGGCATCGCGGCGGCCACTCCCCGCGGGCTGATCGTGCCGAACATCAAGGACGCGCACACCAAGACCCTCGGCGAGCTGTCGACGGCCCTGTCCGAGCTGGTCGCCACGGCCCGCGACGGCAAGACCTCCCCGGCCGACATGCAGAACGGCACGATCACCATCACCAACGTCGGCGTCTTCGGCGTCGACACCGGTACGCCCATCCTGAACCCCGGCGAGTCCGCGATCCTCGCGGTCGGCGCGATCAAGCTCCAGCCGTGGGTCCACAAGGGCAAGGTGAAGCCGCGCCAGGTCACCACGTTGGCGCTGTCGTTCGACCACCGTCTGATCGACGGCGAGCTGGGCTCGAAGTTCCTGGCGGACATCGCGGCCGTCCTGGAACACCCGCGCCGGCTGGTCACCTGGTGCTGACCTGAGGGTCACCGGGTAGTCGACGGACACGAGGGCCGGTTCCCCGCGCGCAAGTGTGGGGGGCCGGCCCTCGTGCGTCCGAGCCGACTGCCAAAACCCCTGGTCGGGGGCCGGGTCCCGGTGTGATCATCGGCCCATGCGCTTTCGACCCGCCACCGCGGACCCCGCCGACCTCGACCGCGCCGCCGCCTACCCGGCGGACGGCCCCGTCCCTCCCGTCGCCGCCCTGACCGCCGACCGCTTCCGCGAGGAGCTCGCCGGCAACCGATTCCGTCCCGAGTGGACCTGGTTCGCCGAGGACGAGGACGGGCGGGTCGTCGCCCGCGCCCTGTGGTGGGGTCGGGCCGACAGCGAGCGGCCCGTCGCCCTCGACTGCCTCCAGGTCCGCGCGGACGTCGCCGACCCGACCGGCGTCGCCGCCGGGCTGCTGGCGGCCGGGCACGAGGCCTTCGGCACGCACCCGGGCTACAACGTCTCCCTGCCCCGCGACTGGCGGAGCGACCCGGCCGTGGTCGAGGCGGTGGCGTGGCGGCGCGAGGCAGCGTCCAGGGCCGGTCTGACGCGCGAGATCGAGCGCCTGCGCTACGAGTGGACACCGGCGGCCGGGACCGCCGAGCCGACCGGGAAGCTCGTCTTCCGCGAGGGCACCGACGAGGAGTTCCTCGACGCCTTCGTCCGGCTGTCGCGCGGCAGTCTCGACCTGGCCACGCGCCACGAACTCGCCACGATGAGCGAGGAGGAACTCGCCCGCGAGGACATGGCGTTCTACCGGGACTGCCCCGGTGAGCGCTCCTGGTGGCGCCTGGCCCACCTGCCCGACGGCACCCTCGCCGGCCTGGCGATCCCCTCCGCCACCCCCTACCACCGCAACGTCGGGTACCTGGGCGTCGTTCCCGAGCAGCGCGGACAGGGCCTGATCGACGAGGTGCTCGCCGAGATCACCCGTTTCCACGCCGGCGAGGGCGCCGAGCGCATCACCGCGACCACCGACACCGTCAACGTCCCGATGGCCGCCGCCTTCGACCGGGCCGGCTACGAGGTCACCGAGATCCGCCTCGTCCTGGAGCACCCGACCGGCGCCTGACGCGGTAGCCTCCGGCCCGGGAAGGGAGGCCGGGGTGCCCATCACCGAGCTACAGGTCCACTCCGTCGAGGAGGCCGACGTACGGGGCGGGGTGTGCGTCGTGCGGTGCCTCGGCGGCGTCGCCCACGCCGGTCAGGTGTACGCCGCCGGGGAGTCCCGGCTCGCGCTGCGGCAGGTGGAGGCCTACGGGCGGCCGGTGGAGTTCATCGGCGGCGGCCACACGGCGCGCGTCCACCTCAGCGGGCCCATGGCCGCCCTGCTGACCCCGGGCCAGGTGCTGACCTCGGTACCGGCCGCGGCGCACACGCTGGGCGAGCTGGAGGCCTGGTTGGCGGCGGGGCCGCCGCTGCGCGACGAGCCCCGGCCGCAGGCCCTGCGGGTCCTGGCGGTGGCCCGGATGCAGGACGACCGGCTGCCGCGCGAGGTCCGCGTCCGCTGGGCGCGGGTGGCGCTCGCGGCGACGCGTCGACGGGCCGCGGCGGAGGGCGCGTCCGCCCTGGAAACGGGCCCCGACCTGGCCTTCGTACGCTGCTACCTGATCCGGGAGCTGGGTGCGGGGGCCGCCGGGGAGCCCGCCGCGCTGTGCGCCGAGCTGCTGGCGCTGCTGGACCTGACCCCGGCCGAGGCGGCGGAACGGGGCCGGATCTGGCGGGAGTTGCCGCCCGCCCGCATCCTGCACCTGCGGCGGCTCAAGGGCGTGGCCCGGTGGCTGGTGCCGCTGCGGCCCCTGCTGGCGGTCGACGACCCCCTGACGGAGGCCGTCGACGCCTGGCTGGCGGTACGGGCGCTGCTGCCCTGAGGGCGATCAGGCCTGGGCGGCGTTGCCGAGGACCTTGGTCGGGGTGATGCGCACGACGACGCGTACGGCCCCGTCGGAGGGGTCCTGGTACTCCTTGGCGGCCTCCGCGCCGACGTACTCCTCGGCGATGCGGCCGGCGACGGCGCGGCCGATGTCCTCGGTGAGGGTGGCGGTGCCGCGGATCTCGGCGTAGAGGTAGGGATTGGCCAGGTCGAAGACGGTCAGGCCGACGCGCGGCTCGCGGGCGATGTTGCGCGCCTTGCGGCGGTCGCGTTCGGTGGAGATGAGCAGCTCGTCGCCGTCACGGCTCACCCAGACCACCGAACTCTGTGGCCCACCGTCGGGGTTGAGGGTGGTGAGGACCGCGGGGTGGGGGGTGTCGAGGAGCTGTCGCACGGTGTCGTTCAGCACAATGGTCATGCGGCCGAGGGTAGTTCGGGTGGCCTTCGCGCATCGCGCCTTTCGAGCCGCCCCCGAGCACTAGGGAAAGTCAGGGGAAGTCGCTCATGTCCAGGGGATGTTGCGCCACGGGCTGCCCGGGTCGGTGGTCAGGGCCATGTGCGTGGCGAGGGCGCCGGTGTACCACTCCCCGAACGCCTCCTCGTCGAAGTGCAGGCACCGCCCCAGGGCGTACCCGGCGGAGAACTCCTCCCACGACCGGTACGTGCGCCGGGCGGCCTCCCCGGCGCGCAGCACACCGCGTTCCGCCTCCTCCAGCGTGCCGTAGCGGGCGCCTATGCCCCAGCGGGCCATCTGGGAGGCCCGCCCGTGGTCCCAGGACTCCACGGAACGCACCCAGCCGTCCTCGGGCAGCAGCCCGTCGGCCCGGAAGCGCTGCTCGTAGCGGTTGATGCGGCCGATGAGCCGCCGTACCCCGGCGATCTCGCCCTCGACCTCGGCGGTCGGGCGCGGCTGGGCGATCGTGACGCCGTCGGGGGTGAGCTGCGGTTCGGCGGAGAGTTCCGCGCTGCGGCGCAGGCCGGCCTCGGCGGCGTGCCGCCAGTGCTCGACGTCGACGGGCCCGGCGAAGTCGGAGGCCAGGACGCGGCGCACGCGCAGGGCGTACTCCCAGACGGGGCTGACGATGCGCGCGGTCAGCAGCTGCTCCAGGGTGTGGCGCCAGGTGGTGTGGTCGGTGATGTCCCAGCTGTCGAGGAGGCGGGCGCGCTGGCGGTGGTAGCCGTTGCCGTGGTAGGCGAGGGAGTTCCAGAACTCCCCGTTGGAGACGGCCAGATGGGCGCCGACGGCCAGTCCGTGCGCGACGGGGCCGTGGAGAGGGCCGCCGATGGACAGGGTGTGGACGGCGCCGGAGGGCAGCCCGTAGTCGGGGGCGGCGTCGAAGTGGGCCCGCCAGCGGGCCAGGTCGGCGGGGGTGGTCGTGAGGTAGGCCTCGCAGGGCGTGCCGGGGTTCACGGCGAGGTAGGCCGGGTCGGAGGGGGTCCACACCTTGGCGAACCAGCCCAGGCTCTGGGACTCGTAGACCGTCTCGGGGGTGGGGACGGGCAGGGTGCCGGCGGTGTGGACGACGAGGGCGTTGTGCGGGTTGCGGTAGAAGCGCACGCTGTCGGGCTCGGCGTCGGCGCGGGCGCGGGGCTGGGCGATGTAGAGCCGCGCCCGCGCGAGTGCGGCCAGGTACGCGGCCCAGTCCCCGCGGCACTTCGCCTCGTACAGCTCTCTCTCGATCGCGCTCGGCGCCGTCCAGCCATCCATACGGGGACCCTATCGGGCGGCCCCGACGCCCCATTCGGCCCATACCGTCTTGCCGACGGCCCGGTCCCGGACGCCCCACGCCCCCGGTTGCAACGCGCCGGGCTCAGGCACGGCCGGCAAGCCCACGTGCCGCTGTACGCCCGCACGGACCGCTTCCGCACTCGGGTGAAACCCCGCGAGCTCGTGCAAGTTCGGGGGGCCTGGGCTGCCCCGCCACCTACGCTCAGGTGGTCTTCCCGGACTTGGGCTTGGGCTGGAAGAGGTGCGACATGGATCGGCCACGGGGGGCGTCCCCCGACTACGGCGGGTACGCGTGGGAGTACGTGACCTACGCGCCCCCGGGCAGCAGGTGCTTCGTGTGTCGGCGCGAGGTGGGGGCGCTGGTGCCCGTGCGGCGGGGGAGCGCGGAGGGCGAGTCCGGGGCGCCCGTCGTCGTCTACCGGCATGCCGATCCGTGCCACGGGGAGGCGGGGGCGTGAGGCGTCTGCCGGAGTACATGACCCCGGAGGAGCGGCGCGAGCGCGCCTGGCGGTCGTTCCGGGCGCGGAACCCGGAGGGGCGGGGGAGCGTGCGGCCCGTGCGCGCGGACGATGATCCCGGCGAGGAGTCGGGAGACGACGACGGACGGCCGCCCTCTCCATGATCAAGATATAGCCGAGTGGGGGGCTTGCGGCAAGGGCCCGGGGGTGGCGCAGAATCAGCGCCTTACGTCGGGTTCTGCGGAAGTGAGCGGTGTTCATGCGGGTGTTGGTCGTGTCGTACGGGGCGCGCGGGAGCGTCGAGCCGATGGTGGGGCTCGCGGTGGCGTTGCGCGGGCTCGGCGCGGAGGTGCGGTTCTGCGCGCCGCCGGACGAGGAGTTCGCCGAGCTGTTGGCCGCCGTCGGCCTGCCGGTGGTGCCGATCGGGCGGCCGGTGCGGCCGATGGTGGCCTCGGTGACGCCGGGGTCCGCGGCGGGTCTGGCGGAACGTGCGGCGGAGTTGATCGCCGCCCAGTTCGGCACGGTCGCCGAGGCGGCCGAGGGGTGTGAGGCGCTGGTGGCGACCGGCCCGCTGCCGGTCACGGCCGGCGCGCGGTCGGTGGCCGAGAAGCTGGGCATCCCCTACGTGCACGTGGCCCACCAGCCCGTCAGCACGCCGTCGCCGCACCAGCCGCCGCCCGCGCGGCGGGGCCGGCCGCTGCCGCCGGGGATATCCGACAACCGCGAGCTGTGGGACGTGGACGCGCGCAACGCGAACGAGATGTTCGGCGCGGCCGTCAACGCCCACCGCGCCGCGATCGGCCTGCCCCCGCTGGACAACGTCCGTGATTACGCCTTCACCGACCGCCCGTGGCTGGCGACGGACCCGACCCTGAGCCCGTGGCCGTCGGCGGATGCCGACGTCGTGCAGACCGGCGCGTGGACGCGGCCGGACGTACGCCCGCTCCCGCAGGGGCTGGAGGCGTTCCTCGACGCCGGTACGCCGCCGGTGTACGTGGGCTTCGGCAGCACGCCGGCGAGCGTCCTGAAGGACGTCGCCCGGGTGGCCGTCGAGGCGGTCCGCGCGCAGGGGCGCCGGGTGGTCGTCGCCCGGGGGTGGGCGGAAGTGGACCTGATCGACGGCGGGGACGACGACTGCTTCGCCGTCGGCGAGGTCAACCAGCAGGCACTGTTCCCCCGTATGGCTGCCGTCGTGCACCACGGCAGCGCGGGCACGACGACGACCGCCGCCCGTGCGGGCGCGCCGCAGGTGGTCGTACCGCAGGGCGCGGACCAGCCGTACTGGGCCGAACGCGTGGTCGACTTGGGCATCGGCGCCGCCCACGAGGGGGCCGCGCCGACCGTCGCGTCCCTGTCCGCAGCGCTGAAGGTGGCGCTGGCGCCCGAGACCCGCGAGCGGGCGAGCGCGGTTGCCGCCGCCGTCCGCACCGACGGGGCGGAGGTCGCCGCGCGGCTGGTGCTGGAGGCGATCGGCCGGGAGGAGCCGCCCGCCTCGGCGTGAACCGTCTCTCGGAGCGGGTCGTCGTACTGGAACGCACGCGCGGGCGGCTCGCCGACCGGGGGCTCGGGCCGTGCGAGCACGACGACCGGGCGGCGGAGCCGGCCGCCGCCGGGGCGCTGCCCGACGGGATCCCCACGCACCCGCCGGCCCGGCCCCGGTGGGTGGTGCGGGATCCGGGGATCCGGCGGTACGGGATCCGGCGGTACGGGCGCCGGGCGCCGGGCGGCGGCCTGCGGCCTGGCGGCGCCGGTGGATCGGGTCCGGGCAGGGCCCTCCGTCGCGCCGGCGGCCTCGTCCTACGGCCCCCGCGGTCCCCGGGCCGTCAGGGCCGCCTCCAGGCGGGTGATGTCCTTGGCGTCCTTCGGGCGGCGGCGCAGGGTGGGGACCCAGGTCGGCATCATGCGTTTGATCTCGATCTGCGCCTCCGGGGAGACGACCGGGCATTCGAGCGCGCCCAGCTGCCCCCGCGTCGCCGGTTCGAGCATTCCCGCCGGCCACGGTGTGCCCGCCCAGGGGCCGCCCGCCACCACGATCCGGTCCGCCGCGTCCCGCGTGACGAACGCGAAGCTCAGCTCCTCGCCGTCGCGGGCGAGGTCGAGCTGCCGCTCGTCCGCGCGCAGGACGGCGTAGCCGAGGGGCACGAGCCGTTCGCGGAGCCGTGGGCCGTCCTCGGACCAGGCGAACCAGTCGACGTCCTCGTGCTCCCGGGTGATCTCGCCGAGCCAGAAGTCCATGGCCCAGCCGCCCCGCAGCCACACCTCGATGCCCAGCGCGCGCACCTGCTCGATCATCGCCAACTGTCGTGCGGCCCGCCCCGTTTCCATGCCGGCAGCGTACGACCCCCGTGTTCCCGTGCGACCGTACGGACGCCCTTGACGGGCTCCCGTGACGGGGAGACGCTCCCGTGGCGTACGACCGAGTGGGGGGCCGGGTATGCCGGAGGAGTCTGTCCAGACGGCGGGGGAACTGCGGGCGCGGCTCGCGCGGCAAGGGGCGAGGTGGTCGGTCAGCGAGCACCTGGCGGACGGGGATCCGTTGCCGAGGCCCTCGCTGGGCCTGGAGCCGGGGGTGAACCTGACGCCGGCCGCCGAGGCGGGCGTCGTCGACCTCAAGGCGCTGATCGGCCGCGACAGCGGCAACCCGCACCTGAACCGCCGCCGGGCCGCGCACGGACTGCTTCCCGAGGCACAGGAGACATCCGGACGGCCCATCGCCGTCGACTGGCGCAGTCGCTGGGGCCTGCCCTGGCTGACGAAGGTCAAGGACCAGAACCCCTGCGCCTCGTCCTGGGCGTTCGGCGCGGTCGGACTCGTGGAGTCGATGGCCCGGATCGAGCACGACGTGTGGGCGGTGCGTTCCGAGGGCGACGTCCACGACGGGCTCAGGTTCTCCTGCGGGCAGGGCGGCAACCCGGAGACGGCCCTCGACTGGATCGCCCGCAGCGGCGGCCTCGCCGACCCGGACTGCTGGCCGTACAGCACCCCGCCCGACGGCCTGCCCGCCGAGCGGCGCGACGCCTGGCGGGCGGAGTACACGCCGAGCTGGGACCGCTCCGGGCGGACGGTCCGCATCACCGACTACGTCCGACTCGGAGACGTGGAGCAGCAGAAGGTCTGGCTGGACACGGTGGGCCCGCTGACCGCCTGCTTCGACGTCTACGACGACTTCTTCGGCCTCGGCGCAGGCGTCTACCACCGCACCGGCGACGCCCTCGCGGGCGGTCACTGCGTCCTGGTCGTCGGCTACGACGACGCGGCCGGCTGCTGGCTGTTCAAGAACTCCTGGGGTACGGGCCACCACGTCGGCGGCTACGGCCGGATCGCCTACGGCGAGGTGAACATCGACTACTGGGCCAAGTGCGGCCTGCGCGGCACGAACATCGACCCCTGGAGCAAGCGCCGCCTGCACGCGGGCAACGTCTACGAGAGCGGCAACGGCCCCGCCCACCGCAACTTCGAGCTCGCGGCGACGGCCGGCGGCGGCCGACTGCGCCACTGGTGGCGCGAGGGCGACGCGCCCTACACCTGGACCCCCGGTGCCGCCTTCGCCGGTGACGCCTCCGGCCTGCCCGCCTTCACCGGCACCACCTACAACCGGAACATGGAGTCGCTGCACGTCACCACCGGCGGCCGGCTGCGCCACTGGTACTACGAGCAGGCCGTCGGCGTCTGGCGCGACGGCGGCGCCTTCGGGCCGGGGGACGCGGCCGTCGGCTCGACCCCCGCGTTCATCCAGAGCGACTACGGCAAGCCCGGCAACTTCGAGGTGGTGGTCCGCACAGCCGACGGCCGCCTGAGCCACTGGTGGCGGATCAACGGCGCCCCCTGGACCTGGAACGACGGCGGCCGTTTCGCCTCCGGCATCGCCCACTACGGCCCCGCCCTCATCCAGACCCGCGCCCGCCGGCTCGACCTGGTGGCCGCCCGTACGGACGGCCGGATGCAGCTGTGGTGGCGCGACGATCCGAACGGCTTCGCCTGGCACCCCGGCGAGGTCTTCGGCGCCGGGGTCACCTCCGCGCCGTGCATGATCGAGGGCCAGTACGGGGCGGCGGACGAGGACACCGCCGGGAACTACGAGCTGTGCGTGGCCGTGGAGGGCGGGCGCGTCGAGCACTGGTGGCGGGGGAACGCCGCCGGGGCGCCCTGGGCGCACGGTGCGACGTTCGGGCGGGACGTGCTCGCCGTCACCGGGATGCTCCAGGGCAGCTTCGGGTTCAACCTGGAAGTCGTCGTCCTGCGCACCGACCGCCTGCTCCAGCACTACTGGCGCGACGGCGCGGGCTGGCACGAGGGGCCGGTGATCGGCCCCGCCTGAGTGGGACGTGTGGACGGGTCACCGCCGGCCCGTGGCCGCCCTGGGCCTGAGCGCGAGGTGCTGTACGGATTCCAGCGGCCCCCGCGCGAAGCGGCGCAGCCACAGCCGGGCCGAGACGATCAGGACCAGGGAGACGGAGGCCCACAGCCCCATGACCCACCAGGGGCCGGTCCCGGCGAGCCGGTCGGCGAGGCCCAGGCCGACGCCGTAGCAGAGCAGCAGGCACAGCAGGTTCTGGCCGACGTAGGCGGACAGGGCGGTGCGGCCGACGGCGCCGAGGGAACGGGCGCCGGGGAGGCGGAAGCGATCGAGGGCCAGGCCGATCAGGCCGATGTAGCCGACGGCGACCAGCGGGGCGATGACGTAGCGGCCCAGCAGGAAGAAGTCGTCCCCGCCGAGGGAGGCGGCCACCCCGAGCGGCAGCCCGAGGCCGAGCCCCCAGGCGGCCATGCGGGCCCGGATGCGGCGGCCGGCCGCCGTGGGGGCGAAGGCGCCGGCGCGGTGCAGGCGGACGCCGAGCAGGAAGAGGAAGACGAGCAGGCCGAAGGAGAAGAGGGGCTCGATGCGCAGGGCGAGCGCGTTGTCGAGGCGGAAGCGGATCTGGTCGCCCCAGCTGCCGTGCGCGTACAGGGCGACGGCGTCGGGGTCGGGGGCGGTGCGCCCGGTGTCGGGCTCGGCCAGGCTGCCGAGGGTGACCAGGCCGATCAGCGTCAGGTGCAGGCCGGCGGCGCTCCACAGGGCGACGCGCCGCACCCGCTCGGAGCGGGCGAGCAGCCAGGCGACGAGGAGCGCGGTGACGGCGTACCCCATGAGCACGTCCCAGGCGAAGATCAGGACGAAGTGGAGCGTCCCCTCCAGGAAGAGGAAGGCCGCCCGGCGCGGGTAGCGGCCGGGCCAGGGCTCGCCCCGGCGCTTGGCGGAGTCGTACTGGATGGCGAGGCCGACGCCGAACAGGATCGTCAGCAGCGAGAGGAACTTGCCGTCGGCGAGGAAGCGGAAGACGGCCTCGACGAGGGTGGCGGGCCGGGGGTCGGCGAGCGGATCGGGCAGGTTCAGGCCGCCTTGGAGCACGGCCCACTCGGAGCCGGGCGAGGCGAAGATCCACACGTTGGTCATGAGCGTGCCGAGGATGGCGGCGCCGCGCAGGACGTCGAGGAGGGGGATCCGGGAGGTGGCGGTCGCGGGGCTCTCGGGGGCGACGGCGCGGGCGTCGGGCAGGGCGTTGTGGGCCATGCTTCCAGCGTCCGGGCGGGCGGGGCCCCGTACGTCCTGCGGGTGGAGGAAAGCGGCGTACACCCTTCGATGCAGCGGCCGGCGCGGCGGGTCCACATCGCGGACGGGCCCCGCCTTGCACCCTTCTTGTATCTATGCTGTGCGCATGCCATCCTCCGTCCCGGCCCCAGCGCCCCCGGCGCCGCCCGCCGCCGGTCCCGCCTCCCCCGCCCCCACCGCCGCCGAGCGCGTCTATCGGCACGTCAAGGAAGGCGTACTGGACCGCCACTACGAGGGCGGGACGCTGCTCACCGAGGGCGGGTTGGCGGACGCCGTCGGGGTCTCGCGCACTCCCGTGCGCGAGGCGCTGCTGCGGCTGGAGACCGAGGGGCTGCTCAAGCTGTACCCGAAGAAGGGCGCGCTGGTGCTGCCGGTCTCCGCGCAGGAGATCGCCGATGTGATCGAAACCCGGCTGTTGGTCGAGGAGTTCACGGTGCTGCGGGCGGTGCCCGCCCCGCCGGCGCTGCTGGAGCGGCTGGAGGAGCTGCTCGCGCGCCAGCGCCGGCACGCCGCCGAGGGCGATCTGGCGGCGATGACGGCCGCCGACCGGGGGTTCCACGCCGAGATCGTGCGCAACGCCGGCAACCAGATCCTGTGCCGGCTCTACGACCAACTCCGCGACCGCCAGCTGCGGATGGGCGTGGCGCTGCTGCACGCGCACCCCGAGCGGGTGGAACGGACGCTGGCCGAGCACGCCGAGATCCTGGCGGCCCTGCGCGCCGGCGACGCCGAGGCCGCGGCCGGGGCCGTACGCGGGCACGTGAGCCGGGTCGGGGAACTGGTGCGGGGTCCGGTCCGGTGACCGCGCCCACCGCACCCACCGGACCCTCCGCCGTGCCGGATCCGCCCGGTGGGCGGCGGGCCGTCGCCGTCTGGTCCATCGGCGTCGCCGTCTACTTCGTCGCCGTCATCTTCCGCACCAGCCTGGGCGTGGCCGGCCTGGACGCCGCCGACCGCTTCCAGGTCAACGCCTCCGCCCTGGCCACCTTCTCCCTGCTCCAACTCCTGGTCTACGCGGGCATGCAGATACCCGTCGGCCTGATGGTGGACCGGCTCGGCACCAAGAAGGTCCTGACCCTGGGCGCGGTCCTGTTCACCGCCGGGCAGCTCGGCTTCGCCCTGTCCCCGTCCTACGGGATGGCCCTGGCCGCCCGCGCCCTGCTGGGCTGCGGCGACGCGATGACCTTCATCTCCGTGCTCCGGCTCGGCACGCGCTGGTTCCCCGCCCGACGCGGTCCGGTGATGGCGCAGCTCGCCGGACTGGTCGGCATGGCGGGCAACCTGGTCTCCACGCTCGTCCTGGCGCCCGTCCTGCACGGCGTCGGCTGGGTGCCCGCCTTCGCGGGCAGCGCGGTGGCCGGGCTGGTGGTGCTCGTACCGCTGGTGCTGTTCCTGCGGGACCACCCCGAGGGGTACGGGCCGGCGCCCGCCGCCCGGGACGGAGGTGGGGACGGGGGTGGCTTCGTACGCCGTCAGATCGCGGACTCGTGGCGGGAGCCCGGCACGCGGCTCGGGCTGTGGGTGCACTTCACGACGCAGTTCCCGGCGATGGTGTTCCTGCTGCTGTGGGGGATGCCGTTCCTCGTCGAGGCGCAGGGGCTGTCACGGAACACGGCGGGCGCACTGTTGACCCTGGTCGTGGCCTCGAACATGGGGTTCGGGCTGCTCTACGGGCAGATCGTGGGCCGCCGCCAGTCCTCGCGGATCCCGCTCGCGCTGGGCACGGTGGGGCTGACCGCCGTCCTGTGGGGGGCCGTCCTCGTGTCCCCGGGGGACCGCGCGCCGATGTGGCTGCTGATCACGCTGTGCGTGGTGCTCGGCACCTGCGGGCCCGCCTCGATGATCGGCTTCGACTTCGCGCGGCCCGCGAACCCGCCCGAACGTCAGGGCACCGCCTCCGGAATCACCAACATGGGCGGTTTCATCGCCTCCATGACGACCCTGCTGGTGGTGGGCGTCCTGCTCGACGCCACCGACGAGAACTACCGGATCGCCTTCTCGTCGGTCTTCGTCCTGGAGGCCGTCGGCGTGGCGAGCATCCTGCGGCTGCGCGGCCGGGCCCTGGCCCGCGAACGCGACCGCGACCGCGCCGCGCCCCGCGCGCGGCAGGCGCCCGTCCCGCATCAGCAGGAAGGCGACCCCGCCGCGCCGACCCCCGCCCGACCGGCCGGGGTCTGACGGGGGCGGGCCGTGGGCGTCCGCTACGGAGTCACCGTTTCACGGAGTCACCGCGAAGTTCGCCAACAGGGCCTCCGCCAGCTCCGGATCGCCCTCCACCTTCAGCCGGTCGCCGGCCACCGACCGCGCCCGGACCCGGCCCGCCGCGAGGCGTACGTACGTCTCCCAGTCCATCGTCAGCGTCACCGCCGGGCCCAGCGAGGGGGTCTGCTCCAGCGTGGCGTGGCCGGTCGCATCCACCCGCACCGTCCGCAGGAACTCCAGCGGCCCGTGCACGTCCAGCACGACCGCCGAGTTCGGCGGCGCGCCCGCGCCCTTCGCGACCACCTTCGGCAGCCCGGCCAGCATGAGGTCCCGCGCCACGTACGCGCCCGGCGAGTCCCAGTTCCCGGGGACGCCCAGCGCCGCCCGCAGGTCCTGCTCGTGGATCCACACGTCGAAGGCCCGCAGCCGCGTCGCGAGTTCCAACGTCACCTGGTCGCCCAGCGGACCGCGCACCAGCGTGGACGGGTCTCGCTTCTCGTTCCGCAGTTGGCGCGCCCGCCGGATGACGGTGTACTCCAGCTCCGAGGTCATCTCCGGCGCGGTGTGGTGGCGCCGGACGTCAACCTGGACTTCCATGTACCGGGTGAACTCGTCCACCACGTGCCGCAGGTCGCGCGGCAGCGTGTGGATCGGACGCGGATCCCCGAGTTGCTCGCATTCGAGGCCGATGATGTGCGACACGATGTCCCGGACGGACCACCCGGGACACGGTGTGGGCAGGTTCCACTGGCCCTCGGTGAGGGGGAGGACCAGCTCGGATATCGCCTCGATCGAATGCGTCCACGCGTCGGCATAGGGCTCAAGGCTGGGATGGACGGTCAACGGGACCCCTCGCGTGCTGTTCAGTGGCGCGTTGTGGACTATGCCCAAAACTACGCTGCCCAAGAGCACACCGGCAGTGCTTTCGTGTGACGATTCGTAGGCCCGAGTTGACGACTGACGAGCCAGGACGGTGGTAATGTGCGCGCCTCGCTGATCCAAATCGCGGTGAACGAAGGGGAGTCGGTGGCTTCCCGACGCTCCCGGGCCGCCGATCTCGTACGGGAACAGGCGCACTGCGACCTCGTCGTGCTGCCCGAGCTGTGGACCGTGGGCGCCTTCGCCTACGAGCAGTTCGAGACCGAGGCGGAACCGCTGGACGGCCCGACCTTCGAGGCCATGTCCAAGGCCGCTCAGGACGCGGGCGTCTGGCTGCACGCCGGTTCCCTGGTGGAGCGCGCGGGCGATGGCTCGCTCTACAACACCGCCCTCGTGCTGTCCCCCGCGGGCGAGCTGGCCGCGACGTACCGCAAGATCCACCGCTTCGGCTTCGACCAGGGCGAGGCCGTGCTGATGTCGGCCGGCGACTCCCTGACGACGGTGACCCTGCCGGAGCAGACCCTCGGCCTCGCCACCTGCTACGACCTGCGCTTCCCGGAGCTGTTCCGGGGGCTGGTCGACGCGGGCGCCACGACGATGGTGGTGGCCGCCGGCTGGCCGGCCCGCCGGCGGGCCCACTGGACCCTGCTGAACCGGGCGCGGGCCGTGGAGGACCAGTCGTACGTCCTCGCGTGCGCGCTCGCCGGTACGCACGCGGGCGTCGAGCAGTCGGGGCACAGCCTGGTCGTGGACCCGTGGGGCGAGGTGCTCGCGGAGGCCGGACCGGGCGAGGACGTCCTGACGGTGGAGCTGGATCCGGCGAAGGTGGCCGAGACCCGCGAGCAGTTCCCGGCCCTCAAGGACCGCGCCCTCGGCCTGCGCCCCCCGGGAGCCGCGCGCTGACACCGCCTGCGCGTGCGCCGGTTTGTCCCGATAGGTTGCCGTCATGGCCCTTCTCTACGTGACCGACCTGGCGTACCCGGCGCGCGGCCGCCGCTACTGCGACGAGGACATATTCCTCACCGCCCGGCTGCGCGAGCACTTCCCGCTCGCGCTCTGCCACCCGCTGGACGCGACGGCCCTCATGCCCGGCTTCGACGCCGTGATCGTCCGCAACAGCGGGCCGGTCCTGCACTACCAGCGGGCCTACGAGGAGTTCCGCGCGGCCGCGCGCGCCGCCGGGACCCCCGTCTACAACCCGCTCACCGGCCGGGGCGACATGGCCGGCAAGCAGTACCTGCTCGACCTGACGGCCGCCGGCCACCCCGTCATCCCGACCGTCGACGACCCCGCCGACGTGCACCTGCTGCCGAAGACGGCCGAGTACGCCGTCAAGCCGAAGCAGGGCGCCGACTCCATCGGCCTCACCTTCACCACCCGCCCCGAGGGCCCGGCGGGCGAGGTGCTCGTCCAGCCGCGGATCGACTTCGCGTACGAGGTGTCGTTCTACTTCGTGGACGACGCCTTCCAGTACGCCCTCTACGCCCCGGACCCGGCGCGCCGCTGGGAGCTCGTCCCTTACGAGCCGACAGACGCCGACCTGGCCTTCGCGCGCCGCTTCGTGGAGTGGAACACCCTCGACCACGGCATCCAGCGCGTGGACGCCTGCCGCGCCCCGTCGGGGGAGCTGCTGATGGTCGAGCTGGAGGACCTCAACCCGTACCTGTCTCTGGACGTGCTCCCGGACGCGGTCAGGGAGTCGTTCGTGACGTCTCTCGTCGGCTCGCTGCACTCGTTCCTGTCGCGGAAGTAGCCCTTCCCGAGGACCACGACCGCAGGAGCAGCCGCCGGCCGGGCAGCTCGACCCAGGTGTGCAGGGCCCAGGCGAGGGCCAGGGAGACGCAGAAGGCGGCCGCGAGCGCCAGGAGTCCGCCGCTCCACATCGGCAGCTTCGGGTGGCCGCCGAAGAGGCTCTCGCCGGTCCGGATCACCAGGATGTGGACCATGTAGAAGGCGAAGGACACCTCGCCGAGCTTGACGCTGATCCGCCCCCGCCAGGGCGACGGCTCCCCGCGCAGGTCGGCCCGGGCGGCGGCGGCGATGAGCGTCGCGAAGCCGACGATGGTGCACGCGGTGGTGCGGAACGCGTAGTCGGCCTGGTAGCTGAGGAAGTAACCGGCCATCGTCAGGGCGAGGGACGCGGTCAGCCCGGGTCCGCGCCAGCGGTCCGAGCGGACCAGCTCGGCGAGGGTGATGCCGAGGATGAACTCGGGGAGCCGGTACAGCGGGAAGAAGTAGTTCGCCCAGATCGCGCCGTCGGGGACGTCGGTCAGCTCCCACACGGTGGGGATCGCGACGATGACGGCGAGGGACAGCCCCGCGACGACGAGCGGCGCGTGCCGGCCGAGCCGGCGCAGCGGCAGGATCAGCAGCGGGAAGCCGACGTAGAAGAAGGCCTCGACGGCCAACGACCAGCTGACCGGGTTGAGCCCCTGGAAGTAGCGGACCTCCGGGATCCAGGACTGGACGAGCGAGAGGTTCGCCAGGAGCGGGCCCGCCGTCGGCTTCTCCCCGGCGCCGAGGAAGTACACCAGCGCGAGGGCCGCCAGGACGGTGGCCAGATGCAGCGGGTAGATCCGCGCGAGCCGGCGCCGCCAGAAGCGGACCATGCCCCACCCGGTGGGGGAGGTCGGCGTCGACCAGGCGAGGACGAACCCGGAGAGCACGAAGAAGAACGACACCCCGGTACTGCCCACCCCGAAGGCGAAGGTCACCAGGTCCTGCCCGCGCCCGCCGAAGTACTCCACGACGTGCACGTGGTAGAAGAACACCATCAGCGCGGCAGTCCACCGCAGCCCGGTGAGCGACGGCAACGCCACGGGCCGGCCCTCCGCCCGCACCGCTGCTTTCAGCCCCTCGCGGCTTCCGGATATCACCAGGTTGCTAGACACGCCGCGCCACCTTACACGCGCCCCCGCTTCCGGTTCGGGTCGTGTGTGATCCGCCGTTCATACCCGGATGGCAAGCTTGAAGGATGAACGATGCTGCCCCGGCGCCCACCCCCGCGCCCGCGCCCCGCCGACGTGCCCGTGTCCGTGCTCCCGAGTTGGTCGGGAAGGGGGGATGGATCAATACCGGTGGCAAGGAGCTCACCCTCGCCGACCTGCGAGGACGCATCACGATCGTTGATTTTTGGACCTTCTGCTGCATCAACTGCCTGCACGTCCTCGACGAGCTGCGGGAGGTGGAGGAGAAGCACCGCGACACCGTCGTGATCATCGGGGTGCACTCGCCGAAGTTCGTGCACGAGGCGGACCACGCGGCCGTGGTCGACGCCGTCGAGCGGTACGAGGTGCACCACCCCGTGCTCGACGATCCCGAGCTCGTGACCTGGAAGCAGTACGCCGTGCGGGCCTGGCCGACGCTGGTGGTGATCGACCCCGAGGGGTACGTCGTCGCGCAGCACGCCGGTGAGGGGCACGCGCACGCCATCGCGCGCCTCGTGGAGGAGCTGGAGGCCGAGCACGAGGCCAAGGGGACGCTGCGGCGCGGTGACGGGCCGTACGTGGCGCCCGAGCCCGTCGCGACCGACCTGCGGTTCCCCGGGAAGGCGCTCGTGCTGCCGTCCGGGAACCTCCTGGTCTCCGACTCGACGCGGCACCAGCTCGTGGAGCTGGCCCCGGACGGGGAGAGCGTCGTACGACGCATCGGCAGCGGCGAGCGCGGATTCGGGCCGGAGGCCTTCAGCGAGCCGCAGGGGCTCGCGCTGCTGCCCGACGGCCGGGTCGTGGTCGCCGACACCGTCAACCACGCGCTGCGCGTGTTCGACCCCGAGAGCGGGGCCGTCGAGACCGTCGCCGGGACCGGGCGGCAGTGGTGGCAGGGGTCCCCGACGTCCGGGCCCGCCCTGGAGGTGGACCTGTCCTCGCCGTGGGACGTCGCCTGGTGGCAGGGCCGGGTGTGGATCGCCATGGCCGGCGTCCACCAGCTGTGGACGTGGGACCCCGAGGCGGGGACGGTCCAGGTGGCCGCCGGGACGACCAACGAGGGGCTGGTCGACGGGCCCGCCGCCGAGGCCTGGTTCGCCCAGCCGTCCGGGCTCGCCGCCGCCGGTGACCGGCTGTGGATCGCCGACTCCGAGACCAGCGCCCTGCGGTATGTCGAAGCAGCGGAGGGCGGATACGTGATCCGCTCCGCCGTAGGCTCCGGGCTGTTCGACTTCGGGCACCGCGACGGCGACGCCGCGCAGGCGCTGCTCCAGCACCCGCTGGGCGTCACCGCCCTGCCGGACGGCTCGGTCGCGGTCTGCGACACGTACAACCACGCGCTGCGCCGCTACGACCCGGCCACCGGCCAGGTCTCGACCCTCGCCACCGATCTGCGCGAGCCGAGCGACGCCGTGCTGGTCGGCGAGGACATCGTCGTGGTCGAGTCCGCCCGCCACCGGCTGACCCGGCTGCGGCTGCCCGAGGAGGCCGTACGGGTCGACGCGGTCGCCCACCGCACGCGGCGGGCCGCCACCGAGGTCGCCCCCGGCACGCTCCGCCTCGACGTGGTGTTCCAGGCGCCCGCCGGACAGAAGCTGGACACCCGCTACGGGCCGTCCACGCGCCTGCTGGTCTCCTCGACCCCGCCGGAGCTGCTGGCGGGCGGGGAGGGCGCCGGGACGGACCTGTTCCGGGACCTGGTGTTGAACCCGGACCTGAGCGAGGGCGTCCTGCACGTGTCGGCGATGGCCGCCTCCTGCGACGACGACCCGGCGAACGAGTACCCGGCCTGTCACGTCCACCAGCAGGACTGGGGCGTCCCGGTCGTCGTCACCGCCGACGGCGCGGCCCGCCTCCCCCTCGTCCTCGCCGGGATGGACGAGTAGGAAGGACGGGGCGCCGCGCTCAGCCCTCCAGGAACGACAGGAGGGCGTTGGCGAGGAGGTACGGGTCGTCGGCCCCGCACAGTTCGCGGGCGCTGTGCATCGAGAGGATCGCGACGCCGATGTCGACGGTCTGGATGCCGTGGCGCGCGGCCGTGATGGGGCCGATGGTCGTGCCGCAGGGCATGGAGTTGTTGGAGACGAACGTCTGCCACGGCACTCCGGCCCGCTCGCACGCGCCCGCGAAGATCGCGCGGCCGGTGCCGTCGGTGGCGTAGCGCTGGTTGACATTGACCTTCAGGATCGGGCCGCCGTTGACGCGGGGGTGGTGCGAAGGGTCGTGGCGCTCGGCGTAGTTGGGGTGGACGGCGTGGCCGGTGTCGGAGGACAGGCAGACGGTGCCGGCGAAGGCGCGGGCCCGGTCCTCGTAGGTGCCGCCGCGGGAGAAGACTGAACGTTCCAGCACGTTGCCCAGGAGCGGGCCGTCGGCGCCGGTGTCGGACTGGGAGCCGTTCTCCTCGTGGTCGAAGGCGGCGAGGACCGGGATGTGGTCCAGGGCGGCGCCGGAGGTCGCCACGGCGGCGAGGGCGGCGATGCCCGCGTGGACGGAGATGAGGTTGTCCATGCGCGGCCCGGCGAGGAGTTCGCGGTCGCGGCCGAGGTAGGCGGGCGGCTCGATGGAGTGGACCATCAGGTCCCAGCCGGCCACGGAGCCCTGCGGCAGGCCCTCTTCCTCCTCCAGGAAGGCGATGAGGTCGCCCTCGCGGGCGTCGCCCAGGCCCCAGATGGGCTGCATGTGGCGCTGCTTGTCGAGCTTGAGCCCGTCCGTGTTGACGGAACGGTCCAGGTGCACGGCGAGCTGGGGGACGCGCAGCAGGGCGCGGTCGATGTTCACCAGGCGCTCGGTGCCGTCGCGCAGCGTCAGCCGGCCGGCGAGGCCGAGGTCGCGGTCGAGCCAGGTGTTGAGGAGGGTGCCGCCGTAGATCTCGACGGCGACCTGCCGCCAGCCCTGGGAGCCGGTGTCCGGCAGGGGCTTGACGCGCAGGTTGGGGGAGTCGGTGTGCGCGCCGATGATGCGGAACGGGGTGTGCGCCGCCGCGCCCTCGGGGACGTACCAGGCGATGATCGCGCCGCCGCGCAGGACGAAGCGGCCTCCGGTGCCCGCGTCCCAGGCGTCCGATTCCGACAACTGGCTGAAGCCTGCCTTCTCCAGCCGCTCGGCCGCGTCGGCCACGGCGTGGTACGGCGACGGACACGCCGTCAGAAAGGTCATCAGGTCGTCGGTGTGGCCGCGGTCGAAGCGGGCGGGAGAGCTCATGTGTGTCACCTTAACGACATTCGTGTTCGCCTTGGCCGGACTGCGGCGGATGGCCGAAGGGGTCGGGGGGCGGGGGCCATTCGGCCTGTGACCCCGTCATTTTCCACCCGACGGCCGCTCGAAGCGGCGCTGGAGCTGCCTGCGCTCGCCCCGGCGGATGCGCGGGAGCATCTCGGGGGTCTGCGGCGGGCGCTGCGCGCGTCTCTTGCGTCCGGCGCAGAAGATACAGGCCTCACCGGGGGGAGCATCGGGGTCGATGGGGGCGCCGGGATGCTCGGAGCATCCCGACGCGTTGCGCGGCCGGGACAGCTCGCGGGCGACGATGAAGGCACGGTGGAGGTCGTCGGCGATGCGGACGAAGTCCTGGTCGGGGGAGCCGAGCGTGAGGTGGAAGCGCTGTTCGTCGATGCTGCGCAGGTAGCGGCGCAGCATGTCGAGGCTGTACGGGCCCTCCGGGACCGGATATCCCAGCCGCCGCTGTTCGCCGAGGGCGGCGGGGGCGGGGCCGGCCTGCCGGCCGCCCTGGAGCCGGCGGCCGAGGCGGCGGCGGTCGTTGCAGATCAGGCAGCGACCCCAGCCTTCGGGCGCTTCGGGGTCGAGGGCGCCGTTGGGGTGCTCGGGGCAGCCGGTGTAGCTCTTGGCGGGGGCGAGGCCGGCGGCCGTCTGGAAGGCCACGTAGAGGGCGTCGGCCACGGGGTCGTACTCGGCGGGGTGCGCGCCGTCGTAGAGGTCCTTGATCCGGTCGCCGACGGAGCCCACGGCGGACTGGAGCTCCTTGAGGGCGTACGGCCGCCCGGTGGGGACGGAATACCCCCTGCTGTGGTTCTGGTCCTGTGGGCTCATGTCTACGAGCGTGCCACGAACCACCGACAACACGACAACAGTGGCCGGACCCCCGACAGGCGGGGTCCGGCCACTGTGCGTACGTACACCGCGTACGCGTGTGATCGGCGGGGCCGCGGTGGCCCGGCGATCGTCCTAGAAGGCGGCCTCGTCGAGCTCCATGAGGGAGTTGTCGACGGTCTCGGCCAGCGCGCGCTGGACGGAGACGCCGGGCAGGACCTGGGCGGCGAAGAACTTCGCGGCCGCGATCTTGCCGGTGTAGAAGGCGACGTCCTTGGCGGAGGCGGTCGCCAGCTTCTCCGCGGCCACGGCGGCGCCCTTGAGCAGCAGGTATCCGACGACGACGTCACCGGAGGCCATGAGCAGGCGGGTGGTGTTCTGGCCGACCTTGTAGATGTTCTTGACGTCCTCGCCGGTGGCGGTGAGGTCGACGATCATCTGGCCGACGATGGCCTCCAGGTCCACGGCGGCCTTGGCGAGGGCGTCGCGGGCGGGGGCGAGGTCGTCGCCGCCGGGGCCCTCGGCGAGGAACTTCTTGATCGTCTCGGAGAGGATGTTCAGCGACGCGCCCTGGTCGCGGACGATCTTCCGGAAGAAGAAGTCCTGGCCCTGGATCGCCGTGGTGCCCTCGTAGAGGGTGTCGATCTTGGCGTCCCGGATGTACTGCTCGATCGGGTATTCCTGGAGGTAACCGGAACCGCCGAAGGTCTGCAGCGACTGGGCGAGCTGCTCGTAGGACTTCTCCGAGCCGTAGCCCTTGACGATCGGCAGGAGCAGGTCGTTCAGACCGATCTCGGCGGAGGCGTCCTCACCGGCGGCCTGCTTGACCTGGATCGCGTCCTGGATGGAGGCGGTGTACAGCACGAGGGCGCGCATGCCCTCGGCGTACGCCTTCTGCGTCATGAGCGAGCGGCGCACGTCGGGGTGGTGCGTGATGGTGACCTTGGGTGCGGTCTTGTCCATGAAGTTCGCCAGGTCCGGGCCCTGCACGCGCTCCTTGGCGTACTCCAGCGCGTTCAGGTAGCCGGTGGAGAGGGTGGCGATGGCCTTCGTGCCGACCATCATCCGGGCGAACTCGATGATCATGAACATCTGGCGGATGCCGTCGTGCTTGTCGCCGATCAGCCAGCCCTTGGCGGGGTGCTGGTCGCCGAAGGTCATCTCGCACGTGTTGGAGGCCTTGAGGCCCATCTTGTGCTCGACGTTCGTCGCGTAGACGCCGTTGCGCTCGCCCAGCTCGCCGGTCTCCCAGTCGAAGTGGAACTTCGGGACGAGGAAGAGCGACAGGCCCTTGGTGCCGGGGCCGTGGCCCTCGGGGCGGGCGAGGACGTAGTGGAGGATGTTCTCCTCCATGTCGTGCTCACCGGACGTGATGAAGCGCTTGACGCCCTCGATGTGCCAGGAGCCGTCGGGCTGCTGGACGGCCTTGGTGCGGCCGGCGCCGACGTCCGAGCCGGCGTCCGGCTCGGTGAGGACCATGGTGGAGCCCCAGCGCTTCTCGACGGCTATCCGCGCGACCTTCTTCTGCGCCTCGTTGCCCTCTTCGAAGAGGATGCCGGCGAACGCCGGGCCGGAGGAGTACATCCAGACGGCCGGGTTCGCGCCGAGGATCGTCTCGGCGAACGCCCAGATGAGGGAGCGGGGCGAGGTGGTGCCGCCGATCTCCTCGGGCAGGCCCAGACGCCAGTACTCGGAGTCCATGAAGGCCTTGTAGCTCTTCTTGAAGGACGCCGGGACGGGCGCGGTGTTCGTGGTCGGGTCGAAGACCGGCGGGTTGCGGTCCGCGTCCTCGAAGGAGGCGGCCAGCTCGTTCTCGGAGAGCTTGGTCATCTCGCTGAGGATGGTCTTGGCGGTCTCGGTGTCCATCTCCTCGAAGGGACCGGTGCCGTACAGCTTGTCGCGGCCGAGTACCTCGAAGAGGTTGAACTCGATGTCGCGGAGATTCGACTTGTAGTGCCCCATGGCGACGGCTCCGTTAAGGCTCGGGGAGACAGGTTCCTCGTACATACCAATCGGTAACGTCATGATGCTACCCACCAGTAATAAGGCGCAAGCCTTCATCGACGACTGTGACCAGCGTCAAGCCAGAAACGCCGGAGAAAACCTGGAGTCGGGGGTCAGGCGGCGCCTTCCGGGGGCTCCGGGAAGGCCAGGCGCGGCGAACCGCCCGCCCACCACACGCCGATCGCGAACGCCGCCGTCGCCTCCACGTACGCCGCCCGCTCCAGCCCGCCCGCCGGCATCGGGCTCCACCCCATCGACTCGATCAGCTCCACGACCCGCCCGGCGGCCCCCGCGTCGTCCGCGCAGAACGGCACGGCGGGCCGGCTCGCGCCGAAGGCGCCCGGCGGCCGCTCCCACACGCTGAAGTGGGCCATGTTGAACGCCTTCACCACGTGCGCGCCGGGCGCCGCCGCCGCGATCAGGGTGGCCACGCTCTCCCCCGGGCCGGTGGACAGCATCACCCCGCCGGGACCCGGGTCCAGCGGGTTCGTGCAGTCCACCACCGTCCGCCCGACCAGCGCCGCCGCGTGCTCCGCCGCCAGCGCCGGAGCCGCCCCGGCCGGGACGGCGAGCAGCGCCACCTCCCCGTGCTCCGCCGCCGCGCCCCGCGACCCGTACCCGGCCGCCCCGATCCGCCCGGCGAGCGCCTCGGCCGCCGCCCGATCCCGGCCGCCGACGAACACCTCGTGCCCGGCCCGCGCCCATGCCCCGCCCAGGGCCGCCGCCATCGCTCCCGTACCCATGACACCGATCCGCATGGTTGCCCACCTCTCCTGCTCGTTCCCGTTTCTTCGTTCGGTGGCCCGACGCTACGGAGGTCGACGCACACCGTCCGGTGTCCATCGACCGGGGCAGGATGGCGGCCATGGAGAAGCTCCCCGACCTCACGTACACGGCGGACTGCCGGGCGCGCGTCGCCTTCGAGGTGCTGGCCAACCGCTGGGACAGCGTCGTCGTCTTCACGCTCGGCGTGACCGGCCCGATGCGACCGCGCGCGCTCGTGGCACGGATCGGCGGGATCAGCCCGAAGGTGCTGAACGAGGCGCTGCGGCGACTGGAGTACAACGGCCTGGTCGAGCGCCGCCCCTACGCCGAGGCCCCGCCGCGAGTCGACTACGCCCTGACGGAGGCCGGTACGGCGCTCCTCACCCCGATGCGGGCGATGGGCGAGTGGGCCGCGCGGTACGCGGACGACGTGCTCGACGCGCAGGACCGGGTTTCAGGGATGCGGGAGCTCCGCCCAGACGGTCTTGCCGGTCGCCTCCCGGCGCACCCCCCAGCGGCTCGCGACGGCGTCGAGTAGGGCCAGCCCCCGCCCGGACTCGTCGTCGCCCCCTGCCTGGCGGAGTACGGGCCAGGCACGCGGATCGGGATCGGTGAGCTCGACCCGCGTACGGGTTGCCCTTCCGGTGATCCGCAGGGTGACGGGCGTGCCTTCGCCGAGGTGGGTGATCACGTTGGCCAGCAGCTCGCTGACGCAGAGCTCCGCGTCCGGGGATGCCCCGACCCCGAGGTGCTCGCGCACGGCGTGGCGGAGGAGGGGGGCCGCCTGGGGGACGGCGAGCAGCCGGATGGTGAGCCCGTTCACCGCTCGCCCAGGGCGGCGGCGAGGGCACGGGCGGTGGCCACGTTGCAGTTGCCGAGGGCGATGAGCGGCGGGGTGCGGTAGCTGCCGGCGTAGGAGAGGAGGTGGAGGTCGAGGGAGGGGAGCGTGATGTTGTGCCGTCCGAGGGCGGCGCGGAGCGCGTCGAGGCACTCGATGGCCTCACGGTCGTAGGCGTGCTCGCTCATGGGGGGACCCTTCCGGTGCGGACTGACTGTGACGAAGCCCTCACAGGCTGATGCGTCAGTGCGTACCGTGGGAAGGGTTTTCGGTTCCACAGTGCGAGGTGTGGAAGGGCGGGCGGTTGTGGTCGCACGTAAGGACATTGACGGCTCGGCGAGCGTCCCGGAGTTCTACGGGAAGGAGCTGCGCTGGAGGCGGGAGCAGGCAGGCCTCACGCTCCAGGAGACGGTGGAGGACAGCTTCTACGGTGCTACGTACCTGAGCGAGATCGAGCGGGCCCGGCGGCGGATGCCGCAGGATCTGGCGATCCATGTCGACAAGGTGCTGAAGACCGATGGGTTCTTCTCGCGGCGCTGCGAGGACGTTCGTAAGGCGCGGCGTGGCGCGCACGCGGAGTACTTCGCGCCGGTCGCGGAGGCGATGGTGCGGGCGCGGAACATCGAGGAGTGGAGCAACGCGCTCATCCCCGGTCTGCTCCAGACGGCCCCCTATGCGCGGGCGGTCATCCACGCCACTCATCCGCTGGACCTCGTGGAGGAGGTGGACGCGAAGGTCCGTGCCCGCATGCAGCAGGCGACTCTGTTCGAGGATCCGAAGAGGCCGGAGTACTGGACGATCCTGCACGAGTGCCTGGTGCGTCAGCCGCTGCTGCCGCCGGGGGAGATGGCCGATCAGCTCGACCACATCGCTGCCCTGGCACGGCGACGCCGCATCGTTCCACAAGTCCTGTTGTGGAGTTCTGGCATCCAGCCGTTCCTGGGGCTTCCGCTCATGCTCATGGACTTCGAGGACGAGCCGCCGCTCGCGTACACAGAAGGGCCGTATCACGGCCAAACCGTGGACGATCCGGCCCTCGTGAAGAGGTATCGCACGTCATACGATCGGCTCAGGGCCGCCGCGTTGTCGCCAGAGGCGTCCCTTGCCTTGATCGAGCAAGCTGCTGAGGAGTACAGAAATGGCAAGCAACGGGACTGAGGTGTGGCGCAAGAGCAGCTACAGCAATGGCGATGGCGGCAATTGCGTCGAGGTGGCCGACGGGGTCAGCGGGGTCGTCCCCGTGCGGGACTCCAAGGTCCAGGGCGGGCCCGTTCTGGTGGTCTCGGCGGCGGCCTGGGTCCCCTTCGTCGACGGGATCAAGGCCGGGTGACCGGAACTCGGCCTACTGGCGGCCCACGGCCTCGGTAGGCTTCGGCCTATGTACGGCTACGACCAGAACCCGGGTGCCCAGCAGCAGTACGCCCCGCAGCAGCCCCAGCCGGGCTACGGGCAGGCGCCGCCGCTGTACCCCGAGCCGTCTCCGCCCTCGCTCGCGGACGCCGTACGGGCCTTCACGACCGGGTCCCTGTCCGCCGAGGACTTCCAGCAGATCTTCGCGACCTCGAAGGTCTACTGCCCGCGCGGCGAGACCCCCGGGTTCCTGGCCCTGCACAACACGCAGCAGCCGGTCATCCCCATGTTCACCACGCTCAAGGAGCTCCGCCGGTACGCCGGCAAGGAGTCCAAGTACTTCGTCATCACCGGCGCCGAGGTGATCGATCTGCTGCCCACCGGCTACGGCTTCGTCCTCGACATGGAGGGCGACCACCGGATGGTGTTCGACGCGAAGGCCGTCGAGCAGATGGTCGACTTCGCGATGCGCCGCATGTACGGCTAGGCGGAGCTGGGGGGTGGGCGTTGCTCAGGGTGCACTTCACGGCGGAGGACCTGTTCAACGTCACCTTCGCCGCCGAACCGCTGCCGCTCGTGGAGACGGCCATGGCGCTCGTCGCCGCCCAGCGCACCGACGAACAGGCCGTCTTCGGACGGTGGCGGCTGCGCGTCGGTCGTGAACTGCCCGGCGCCGTCCGCCCGCTGCTGGACCTCCTGCGACCGGACGGCCAGAACCCGCAGTTCGTCGAGCCGTTCGCACCCGACCTGGAGGAGGGCCTCGCGGCCGTACGGGAGGCCGGGGCCCGGCTGACCCCCGAGCAGCTGCGCACGGCCGCCGCGCGGGCGCCCGGCGGCCCGGGTTGGCTGCGCGCGCTGTGGGGCGGGGACCGGGACGCCTGGGAACTGCTCGACGGGGCGATCCGATCCGCGTACGAGGCCGTCGTGGTCCCGCAGTGGCCCCGTATCCGGCAGTCCTTCCGGGCCGACGTCGCCTGGCGCACCAGGCTGCTGGCCGCCCACGGGATCAAGGCGTGCCTGGCCGGTACCCACCCGGCGGCTCGGTGGTCGGGCACGGTCCTGGAATTCGACCGGCCGCCCGCGTACGAGGTGCTCCTCGGCGGTCGGGGGCTGACGTTGATGCCGTCGCCGTTCTGGACGGGGCGCCCGCTGCTCGCGGAGGGCCCGGACGGGCCCGACGGCGCGTACCTGCTGATCTACCCGGCGCTGACGCCGCTGCCGCTGGTGGAGACGGGCGCCGGCGGGGGCGCGCTGGACGCGCTGCTGGGGCGCACGCGGGCGGCGTTGCTCCAGGCGTTGGTGGGCCAGCGCACGACGAGCGAACTGGCGCGGGACCTGGACATCAGCCTCCCGTCCGTCTCCGAGCACACCCGCACGCTGCGCGCCGCCGGGCTGATCACCACGCGGCGGGACGGCAAGGCGGTCCTCCACGCGGCGACGGGCCTGGGCGTCGACCTGCTGCGCAGCGGAGGCTGATCCTTTCGGGCACGACCGAAAGCATCGCGGCACCGGTGGGGCGCGGCGCAGTATCGCCGTGGCGGGGGATCCACGGGGGAATCCTCCGCCCACCTACCGAGGAGGCAGTGATGGCCCGTACGTCATCGATCCGTACGCAGGCCGCCGCGTTCGCGGCCGCCGCGACACTGGCACTGGGCACGGGAATCCTGGCGGCGGCGCCGGCACAGGCCGCCGACTCGTTCGGCTGCCCGTCGGGGGCGGTCTGCTTCTACCCGGGCACGAACTGGTACCAGGCGCCGTCGAAGACGTTCTGGAGCAAGGGCGTGCACCGGATCTACGGCTGGGAGGGGCAGCACATCGTCTACAACAACCAGACCGACGGTTGGACGGTGCAGCTGTGCCGCACCTCCTACGGCACGGACTGCCTCCCCAAGATGCGCCCCGGGGACGGCTGGCCGGAGAACCTCTCGCCGATCAACTCCATCCTCATCTCCGACCGCTAGGCGCCGGCGACCCCTGGCGGTCGACGCCCGCGCGCCGGCGCCACCAGGCGATGCCCGCCGCTCCCACCGCCAGGCCCGCCAGCCCGTACGCGTACAGCAGGGTCGGGTCCGGGTGGTAGGCCAGGGAGAGGCGGATGCCGGCGAAGATCGGGACGACGATCATCTGCCAGCGGCCGTCGTAGTCGATGCCGGACGTGGCCCACTGGAGCAACAGGCACGCGAGGAACGTCAGCACCGCCCAGGCGGTGAGGTACGGCCACGGCGAGCCGGGCAGGGGTTCCAGCGGCAGGCCGGTCGCCGCCCAGCGGTTGGCCGCGTAGCCGACCGCCGTCATCGCGGCGGTCACGGCGGCGGCCCGTCCGAGGACGCGGAGCGGGGCCGGCGGGCTCCAGCGCTTCCGGGGCGCGGGCTCGGGCGCGGGCTCGGTTTCAGGGGTCACCTGGGTCTCCTCCATGTCAGGGAAGACTCCGCCGGGACCCCGGCTGGTTGTCATGTACGGATGAATAAATGCCGCGCACCCGCCCGGGAATGCCCTGGGCGGGTGCGCTGTTCTGTGCGGTGTGGCAGAAAGTTCGAGTTTCAACTAAACTCGACGCCAGAAGGAGGTCCTGACCATGCCCGCAGTGACTGTTGAGAACCCGTTGACCCTTCCCCGCGTGGCCGAGCCGCAGGCCGCCACCGCGCGCAAGGTGCTGGCCGTCACCACCGCTCCGGGGGGATTCGAGGGCGAGGGATTCCCGGTGCGCCGCGCGTTCGCCGGGATCAACTACCAGTACCTCGACCCGTTCATCATGATGGACCAGATGGGCGAGGTGGAGTACGCGCCGGGTGAGCCGAAGGGCACCCCCTGGCACCCGCACCGCGGCTTCGAGACCGTCACCTACATCATCGACGGGGTCTTCGACCACCAGGACTCCAATGGTGGCGGCGGCACCATCACCAACGGCGACACCCAGTGGATGACCGCCGGCTCGGGCCTCCTCCACATCGAGGCCCCGCCGGAGCAGCTGGTGATGTCCGGCGGTCTCTTCCACGGCCTCCAGCTGTGGGTGAACCTGCCGGCGAAGGACAAGATGATGGCGCCGCGCTACCAGGACATCCGCGGCGGCAACGTCCAGCTGCTGACCACCCCCGACGGCGGCGCGCTGCTGCGCGTCATCGCCGGTGAGCTGGACGGCCACCAGGGCCCCGGCATCACGCACACGCCGATCACGATGATCCACGCGACGCTCGCACCCGGCGCGGAGGTCACCCTGCCGTGGCGGGAGGACTTCAACGGACTGGCGTACGTGCTCGCGGGCCGCGGGTCGGTGGGCGCCGAGCGCCGTCCGATCCAGCTGGGCCAGACGGCCGTGTTCGGCTCCGGCGGTTCGCTGACCGTCCGCGCGGACGAGAAGCAGGACTCCCACACGCCGGACATGGAGGTCGTCCTCCTCGGCGGCCGGCCGATCCGGGAGCCCATGGCCCACTACGGACCGTTCGTCATGAACACCCGCGAGGAACTCCAGCAGGCGTTCGACGACTTCCAGAAGGGCCGCCTGGGCACGATCCCGGCCGTGCACGGGATGTCCGAGGGCGGGCTGTAGGGCTCACCGGGAGCGCCTCAGGGGCGACTCGGACCCGGCGTGGCCGGGTCCGGCGCCCCGGGCGGCGGGGTCGTGTAGCGGCCCCGCAGCTCCGACAGCACCCCGAAGACGGCCGCCGCGAGCGGTACCGCGAGCAGCATGCCGAGGATCCCGGCGACGCTCGCCCCGGCCGTGATCGCCAGCATCACCACCACCGGGTGCATCTGCACGGTGCGGCTCTGCACCACCGGCTGGAGCACGTTCCCCTCGATCACCTGGACCGCCAGCACCACGCCCAGTACCCACAGGCCGATGACCCAGCCCCGGTCGGCGAGCGCCACCAGGACCGCCACCGCGCCGGACAGGAACGCGCCGAGGTAGGGGATGTAGGCCGTCACGAACACCAGGGCGGCCAGCCCCAGCGCGCCCGGCACGCGCAGCACCAGCAGTCCGATCCCGATCAGCACGGCGTCGATCAGGGCCACGAAGGTGGTGCCGCGCATGAAGCCCTCGACGGCCCCGTAGGCGCGCCGGCCCATGGCCTCCGCGATGTCGCCCGAGCGACTCGGGACCATGGCGCGCAGCGTGCCCACGGCCCGGTCGGAGTCGCGCAGGAAGAAGAAGATCAGCACGAGGGCCAGCAGCGCGGTCCCGATCATCGCGGCGACGACGCTGATCCCGGCGACCACGCCGGAGGCGGCCGTACTGCCGAACTTCGTCAGCAGCTCCCGCGAGTTGGCCGCGAGGTCCTCCAGTGAGGTGCCCGCCGCCCCGAAGTGCTCGGCGAGGCTCGCGCCGGCGCGCGTCAGCGAGGCGATGATCTGGTCGCCGGTCTCGATCAGCGCGAGGGTGACGACGTAGATCGCCCCGCCGACGACCGCGACCACGGCCAGGCAGGTGATCGCCGCCGCCAGGGACCGGCTGACCCGCATGCGGACCAGCCGCCGGTGCAGGGGGCCGAGCAGGGCGGTACCGAGGACGGCCAGCAGCACCGGCGTCACGACGCTCTTGAGGACCACGCACAGCCACACGCCGACCGCGAGCACACCGGTGACCAGCAGGAAGACCGCGCACCACGCGGCGGCCCGACGGACCGGATCGGGCAGCAGAGGGGTCGGCATGGCCGGGGCCACCTACCTTTCAGAGGTCTACGTGGTCTACGTCGTCCATGGCGTCCTCGAACGGCTTGGAGCGTTCGTAGAGCTCGAACCAGATCGATTTGCCCTCGCCGCGCGGATCCACACCCCAGGTGTCGGCGAGCATCTCCGTCAGCAGCACACCGCGCCCGCTCGACGCCATCTCGCCCGGGTGGCGCTTGTGCGGCAGCTCGTCGCTGCCGTCCGCGACCTCCACGCGCAGCCGGCGCGTGCCCAGCTCGCCCGCGGCCTCCGCGACCAGCAGCGCGTCGCCGTCGGTGTGGACGAGGACGTTGGTGACCATCTCGGAGACCATCAGGACCGCCGCGTCCACCTGTTCCGGGTCCGCCCAGTCGTGCAGCAGCTCCCGGATCTGCCGGCGGGCGCCCGAGATCCGTTCCGGCTCCGCCTGCGCCACGGTCAGCATCGTGCGCCGGGCGGGCCGGGCCGGGTGCGTCGTGAGGACGCCGCAGCCGCAGTCGGGGCCCTCGCGGCGCAGCAGCACGAGGGCTATGTCGTCCTCGCGGCGGTCGGCGAGCGGGCCGGTGGTGTGGTGGGACGACGGGCCGTGGACGGCCTGGACCAGCAGGTCGGCGAGGCGTTCGAGGTGGCCGGCGGGGGCGATGCCGGCGGTGGTGGGGTGCTCGTCGGGGTCGGACTCCAGGATCGCGCGCAGCCGGGCCCAGCCGGTGTCGAGGTCGTGGCCGCCCGTCTCGATGAGCCCGTCGGTGCACAGCATCATCGTCTCGCCGGGTTCCAGGGTGAACCGGGTCGTGGGGTAGTCGGTGTCGGGGACGATGCCGAGCGGCAGGCCGCCCGCCGTGGGCCGCATCATGACCGTGCCGTCGGCCATGCGCACCACCGGGTCGGTGGCCCGCGCGGGCCACCTCCAGCAGCCCGGATTTCGGGTCGCACTCGACGTAGAGGCAGGTCGCGAAGCGCGGGCTGTGGAAGTCCGCGTCCGGGTCGTCCGTGCCGGTGCCGTCCTGGGGGGCGCCGAGTCCGGCGAGGAAGCGGGAGGCCCGCGACAGGACGGCGTCGGGCCGGTGGCCCTCGGAGGCGTACGCGCGCACCGCGATCCGCAGCTGCCCCATGAGCCCGGCGGCCCGTACGTCGTGCCCCTGCACATCGCCGATGACCAGGGCGAAGCGGCCCGACGGCAGCGGGATCGCGTCGTACCAGTCGCCGCCGACCTGGAGGCCGCCGCCGGTGGGGACGTAGCGGGCGGCGATCGTCATGCCCGGGATCTCGGGGCCGAGCTGGGGCATCATCGACCGCTGGAGGCCGGTGGTGAGTTCCCGTTCGGATTCGGCCACGCCGGCCCGCTGGAGGGCCTGGGCGAGCATCCGGGCCACCGTCGTCAGGACGGAGCGCTCGTCGGGTGAGAAGGTCACCGGGTGCTTGAACGCGGCCATCCAGGCGCCCATCGTGCGCCCGGCCACGATCAGCGGCAGGAAGGCCCAGGAGATCCGGCCGAAGCGCTGGGCGAGCGGCCAGGTGGCCGGAAAGCGTCGTTTGTACTCCTCGGGTGAGGGCAGGTAGATCGCCCGTCCCGTCCGGACGACCTCCGCCGCCGGGTAGTCCGTGTCCAGCCCCATGCTGGCGAAGGGGCCCTCGTCCCCGGGGCCGTGCCCGTGGTGGCCGATGACCGACAGCCGGTCGCCCGCGACGCCGAAGACCGCCAGCCCGTCCGGGCTGAAGCCCGGCATGGACAGCGAGGCCGCCACCCGCAGCACCTCCGCCGTGGAGCGCGCCTCGGCCAGCGCTCGGCCCGCGTCCAGCAGGAACGCCTCGCGCGAGCGCCGCCAGTCGCCGGTGATGGGGGTGTGCACGGCGGTGGTGCCGGGCTGCGGTTCGGCGATCTCCTGGAGGGTGCCGATCAGCTCGTAGTCGCTGCGGCCCTCCGCCGTACGGTTCTCCACCGGTTTGGAGCGGCTGCGTACGGTGCGCAGGACGCGGCCGTCCACGTCCATGATCCGCAGGCGGGCCTCCGCGAGGGTGCCCTCGGCGACGGCGAGGGTGACGATGCCGTTGATCTCGTTCCAGTCCACCGGGTGGAAGCGGGAGCGGACCGCCACCTCGGGCAGGACGACGGGCTCCGGGGGCAGCCCGAGCAGCCGGGCGGCCTCGCCGTCGAGGGTGACCGTCCCGGAGGCGTTGTCCCATCGCCACAGACCGGTCGCGATGGCGGCCAGGACGTCCTCGGTGCGCACATGGTCATCTTTACAGGTCATCCGACGGTGCCGCCTGTTCGCGGGGCCCGCGGGCACGCCCGCACGGCGGTGCGCCCGGACGGTAACCTTGTGAGGGTTGAATCCACCCTGGTATCGCGTAGAACTGGATGACTGATGCATCGGTACAGGTCCCACACGTGCGGCGAGCTCCGTGCCTCCGACGTCGGCTCCGACGTCCGGCTGAGCGGCTGGCTGCACAATCGTCGAGACCTGGGCGGCATCCTCTTCATCGATCTGCGTGACCACTACGGCATCACGCAGCTCGTCGCCCGCCCCGGCACCGCCGCCGCGGCCGTCCTGGACAAGCTGTCCAAGGAGACGGTCGTACGGGTCGACGGCAAGGTCGTCTCCCGAGGCGCCGAGAACGTCAACCCCGACCTGCCCACCGGCGAGATCGAGATCGAGGCCGCCGAGGTCGAGGTGCTCGGCGCCGCCGGCCCGCTGCCCTTCACGATCAACACCGACGACGGTGTGAACGAGGAGCGGCGCCTGGAATACCGCTTCCTCGACCTGCGCCGCGAGCGCATGCACCGCAACATCATGCTGCGCTCGGCGGTCATCGCGTCGATCCGCTCGAAGATGGTGGCGCTCGGCTTCAACGAGATGGCGACCCCGATCCTCACCGCGACCTCCCCCGAGGGCGCCCGTGACTTCGTCGTCCCCTCCCGCCTGAACCCGGGCAAGTTCTACGCCCTGCCGCAGGCGCCGCAGCAGTTCAAGCAGCTGCTGATGATCTCCGGCTTCGACCGGTACTTCCAGATCGCGCCCTGCTTCCGCGACGAGGACGCCCGCGCCGACCGTTCGCCGGGCGAGTTCTACCAGCTCGACGTCGAGATGTCGTTCGTCGAGCAGGAGGACGTCTTCCAGCCGATCGAGCGCCTGATGACCGAGCTCTTCACCGAGTTCGGTGGTGGCCGCGAGGTCACCTCCCCCTTCCCGCGGATCCCGTACCGCGAGTCGATGCTGAAGTACGGCAACGACAAGCCCGACCTGCGCGCCAAGCTGGAGCTCGTCGACATCACCGACGTCTTCGAGGGCTCGGAGTTCAAGGCGTTCGCCGGCAAGCACGTGCGTGCCCTGGCCGTCCCGGACACCGCCGGCCAGCCGCGCAAGTTCTTCGACGGCCTCGGCGAGTACGCGATCTCGCTGGGCGCCAAGGGCCTGGCCTGGGTCCGCGTCGGCGAGGACGGTGCGCTGACCGGCCCGATCGCCAAGTTCCTCACCGAGGAGAACGTCAAGGTCCTCACCGAGCGCCTGGGCCTGGCGGCCGGGCACGCGGTGTTCTTCGGCGCCGGCGAGTTCGACGAGGTCTCCAAGATCATGGGCCCGGTCCGGGTCGAGGCCGCCAAGCGCGCCGGCCAGTTCGAGGAGAACGTCTTCCGCTTCTGCTGGATCGTCGACTTCCCGATGTACGAGAAGGACGAGGAGACCGGCAAGATCGACTTCTCCCACAACCCCTTCTCGATGCCGCAGGGCGGCATGAAGGACCTGGAGGAGAAGGACCCGCTCGACATCCTGGCCTGGCAGTACGACATCGTCTGCAACGGCATCGAGCTGTCCTCCGGCGCCATCCGCAACCACGAGCCCGAGGTCATGCTGAAGGCCTTCGAGATCGCCGGCTACGAGGCCGAGACCGTCGAGCGCGAGTTCGCCGGCATGCTGCGCGCCTTCCGCCTCGGCGCCCCGCCGCACGGTGGCATCGCCCCGGGCGTCGACCGCATCGTCATGCTGCTGGCCGACGAGCCGAACATCCGCGAGACCATCGCCTTCCCGCTCAACGGCAACGCCCAGGACTTGATGATGGGCGCGCCCACGGTCCTGGAGGAGTCGCGGCTGCGCGAGCTGAACATCGCGCTGCGCAAGCCGGTCGAGACGAAGGCCGCCCCCTCGGAGCGTCCGGTGTCGGACGCGGTCGTGCCGGACGCCGGGTCGCCGCGCGGCTGACGCCCTTGTTTCCGTAACGCCGAAGGCGGCGCCCCCTCCGGGTGGAGGGGGCGCCGCCTTCGGCGTGAACGGCCTCAGAAGCGCTGCAGGAGGCCCTTCGCGAGCGCGGTGGAGGTCAGCTCGGTGGGGGTGGGGCCGGCGTGGAAGAACCCGGCGTTCTCGGCGTCCAGCTTGCGCAGGAAGTCGAACGCCTTGGCGTCGTCGTCGCCGAACGCGACGAACTGCCAGAACACCTCCGGCGCGGAGGACTCGGCGTCGGCGATCGCCTGCCGGGCGGGCTGACGGTTGTCGGGGGCGCCGTCCGTCTGGAAGACGACCAGGGCCGGGCCGGTGCCGCCGTCCTTGCGGTAGCGCTCCAGGACCGCTTCCACGGCGACGTGGTAGCTGGTGCGGCCCATCCGGCCGAGCTCGCCGTGGCGGGCCTCGACCCAGGTGGCGTCGTGGGCGTCGAGGGTCAGCTCGGCGGCGCCGTCCACCTCCGTGGAGAAGAACACCGTGTGGACGGTGGCCTCTTCGTCGAGGTGCGCGGCCAGGCCGAGGGCGTGGTCGGCGAGGTACTGGGCGCTGCCGTCCTTGTAGAAGCCGCGCATCGAGCCTGAGCGGTCGAGGACCAGGTACACCTTGGCGCGGGCCCCCGCCTTGCCCTTGGTCCGGAGCACCTGTCCGGCGGCCTTGTACGCCGCCGAAACCCCGGGCGCCCGCCGCCGGACCGCTGCCGCGGTGAGGGCGGGGCCTTGGGGCTCGACGTCGAGGTCGACGTCGACGTCGACGTCGAGGTCGACGTCGGAGTTGGTGTCGGCGTCGGTGGTGTCCGCGTCCGCGTCGGCTTCCGCTTCGACGGCTGCGGGCTCGGGCTCGACTTCGGGCTCGGGGGCGACGGCCACGGGCTCGGGCTCGACTTCGGGCTCGGCTTCGGGGGTGGGTTCCGCTTCGGCGGCCACGGTTGCGGGCTGCGGCTCGGGTTCCGGGTCGGCTGCGGGCTGGACTTCGGCCTGCGGCTCGGGCTCGGGCGCGGCGGCGACGACTTCGGCTTCCGGTGCCGCTTCGGCGGCTACGGGCTCCGCCGGGACGACGGTTTCCTCGGCCGGCTCGGCGGCTGCCTCCGGCTCGGGGGTGGGCTCCGCTTCGGCGGCCACGGTTGCGGGCTGCGGCTCGGGCTCCGGCTCGGGTTCCGGGTCGGCTGCGGGCTGGACTTCGGCCTGCGGCTCGGGCTCGGGTTCCGGGTCGGCTGCGGGCTGGACTTCGGCCTGCGGCTCGGGCTCGGGGGCGACGGCCACGGGCTCGGGGGCGGCGGCCACGGGCTCGGCTTCCGGTTCCGCTTCGGCGGCGACAGGCCTCGGCTCGGCTTCTTCGGCCGGCTCGGCCACCGGTTCGGGGGAGGACTGCGCCTCGGCGGGCGCCGGGGCGGGGCGGGGGGTCGCCGGCGGCACCGGGCGACGGGCCTCGGGGACCGTGGGGTCCGAGGTGGTCGCCGGGGCGGTGAGCAGCGTCCCCGGTTCGCGGTCGCGCGGTGCGGACTGCGGCGGAACGGTCGGGTTGTCGAAAGACGCCGCCACCAGCTCGGCCGCCGCGTCCAGGGGGGTGCGTTCCGCCTGGTTCGGTACGGCGGCGGAAGAGGCGTCCGACGTCTCGGGAACCGGTTCCGATGACCGGCCGAACACCTTGCGCAACAAGCTCCGAATACCCATGAGCCAGGCCTTTCGCATGAGTGCGTGCGTCATTTGTCCGTGCTGCGCGGTTGATCCCTGCCCAGAGTGGACACGTAAGGTTATCGGCCCCTTGGCTGGAACTTCGGCAGGGGCGCCTTTCGTGGCGCCCAGCCCTACAGCGAACCGGTGCTTCACGACGAACTGCCCCTCCGCCGTGCCGGGTTCATCCAGCGTTCATCCCGACGCCGCCACATCGGCGCAACCCCGGCCTAGCGTCGCGGCTGGATTCCACCGACACGTTGTCGGCGCCGTGCACTTACCGGAGGACACCTCGTGCGCAAGCTCCTGCCGCTTCTCGGCAACCCGCATGGGAGCGGCCGTTCCGCTCTCACCTGCCGCTACCGCTGTGGAGACGCCTGCTTCCACGAGGTGCCCAACACCAGCGACAACGAGTACGCCGGTGACGTCATAGCCCGCGCCTACTCCCGCCGGTCGATGCTGCGCTCCGCCGCCGTCGTCACCGTCGCGACGGCGGCCGGCACCGCCCTCACCGTCGGCGCGGGTGGTGGCCAGAGCGCCACCGCCGCCCCGGCCGACTCCGCCGACGCCGCGAAGCGCGCCGGCGAGGCCGCCCGTGGCCTGCGCTTCAAGCCCGTCGCGCCGAACACGGACGACAAGGTGACCGTCCCCGAGGGCCACGAGCAGAACGTGGTCATCCGCTGGGGCGACCCGATCGTCAAGGGCGCCCCCGGCTTCAACCCGGACAAGCAGACCGCCGCCGCGCAGGCCGGTCAGTTCGGCTACAACAACGACTTCCTGAGCCTCCTCCCGCTCGGCGGCCACTACGAGCGCCAACAGCTGCTCGTGGCGAACCACGAGTACACGGACGAGATGCTCATGTTCAAGGGCTACGACCCGGCGAACCCGACCCGCGAGCAGGTCGAGATCGCCTGGGCCGCGCACGGCCTGTCCGTGGTCGTCGTCCAGGAGGACCACCGCAGCGGCAAGCTGACCGCGGTCACCCGCCACCAGCTCAACCGGCGCCTGCACACCAAGAGCGAGTTCCGCATGAGCGGCCCGGCCGCCGGCGGCGCGCTCCTGAAGACCTCCGTGGACCCGACCGGCACCAAGGTGTTCGGCACGCTGAACAACTGCGCCGGCGGCACCACCCCGTGGGGCACCACCCTCCACGGCGAGGAGAACTTCAACCAGTACTTCGGCAACGCCGGCAAGGTCACCGACCCGGTCGCCGCCGCCCGCCTGAAGCGCTACGGCGTGGCCGGCGGCGAGACCGAGCGCAAGTGGGAGCGCTTCGACAAGCGCTTCGACGTGGCGCAGGAGCCCAACGAGTCGCACCGCTTCGGCTGGGTCGTCGAGCTGGACCCGTACGACCCGAACTTCGTCCCGCGCAAGCGCACCGCGCTCGGCCGCTTCAAGCACGAGGCCGCGCAGCCCCGTCTGACCGAGGACGGCCGTCCGGTCGTCTACATGGGCGACGACGAGCGCTTCGACTACTTCTACAAGTTCGTCTCCTCGAAGCGGATGATGAAGGGCGACTCGCGCGCGGCGAAGGAGCACAACCTGACGCTGCTCGACGAGGGCACCCTCTACGTCGCCAAGCTCACCGGTGACGCCCCGGCCGCCGAGATCGACGGCAGCGGCAAGCTCCCCGCCGATGGCGAGTTCGACGGCAGCGGCGTCTGGATCAAGCTCGCCACCGGCAACGTCTCGCACGTCGAGGGCATGACCGCCGAGGAGGTCTACGTCTTCACGCGTCAGGCCGCCGACAAGGTGGGCGCCACGAAGATGGACCGCCCCGAGGACGTCGAGCCGTCCCCGCGCACCGGCCGCGTCTACGTCGCGCTGACGAACAACACCGACCGCGGCAAGCCGGGCAAGGAAGGCGCCACCGAGCCGAACCCGCGCAACCTGAACAAGCACGGCCAGATCCTGGAGCTCGCCGAGAACTTCGACGACCCGGCCGGCGACGGTTTCGCCTGGCGGCTCTTCCTGGTCGCCGGTGACCCGAACGACCCGGCGACCTACTTCGCGGGCTTCCCGAAGGACAAGGTCAGCCCGATCTCCTGCCCGGACAACGTGGCCTTCGACCCGCACGGCAACCTGTGGATCTCCACGGACGGCAACCAGCTCGGCTCCCACGACGGCCTGTTCGGCGTCGCGACCGCCGGTGACCGTCGCGGTGAGCTGAAGCAGTTCCTGACCGTGCCGCGCGGCGCCGAGACCTGCGGTCCGATCATCCAGGACAAGCGCGTCCTGGTCGCCGTCCAGCACCCGGGCGAGATCGACGGCGCGTCCGTCGAGAAGCCGCAGTCGGTGTGGCCCGACGGTCCCGGCAAGTTGGTCCGCCCGGCGGTCGTGTCGGTGTGGCGCAAGGACGGCAAGAACATCGGCGTCTGATGCACCGATGAGCGGGGTCAGTTGAGTGCCCGGGGTCGTGTTTCACGTGAAACACGACCCCGGGTCGTTTCGGTCAACTCCCGTCAGTCCTCGTCCGTCAGGCGTCCGACGGGCAGCCGGAGCGTCGTCACGGCGCCTCCGTCGGGGGCGTTGGAGAAGACCGGCTCGATCCCCAGGACGGCCGCCTGGCCCATCACGATGGTCAGGCCCAGCCCGTGTCCGCGACCGCGTCCGGGGTCGCCGGTGCGGAAACGCTGCGGACCCTGTTCGATCAGCTCGGGCGGGTAGCCCGGTCCGTGGTCGCGCAGGACCACCACCGGCCCCTCCACGGTCACCTCGATCGGTGGCCGCCCGTGTTTGTCGGCGTTGACCAGCAGGTTGGCCAGGATCCGGTCCAGCCGGCGCCGGTCGGTGAGCACGACGATGTCCCGTACGACCCGGACTTCGGCGGGCAGCCCGGTCGCGGCGACGGCCCGCCGCACGGCGGGGCCCAGTTCCACCCGGGCCAGGTCGGCCCGTTCCACGCCCGAGTCCAGCCGGGAGATCTCCAGCAGGTCTTCGGTGAGCCGGTGCAGGGCCTTCAGCCGGTCGACGATCATCTCCTTGGGGCGGCCCTCGGGGAGCAGCGCGGCGGCGGCCAGCGATCCCGTCAGGGGGGTGCGCAGTTCGTGGGCGACGTCGGCCGTGAACCGTTTCTCGGCCTCCAGCCGCCCCTGGAGCGAGGCGGCCATCGAGTCCAGGGCTTGGGCGACGTCCCGTACCTCGTCGCGGTAGCGGGGCGGGCGCGGCCCGTCGTCGGTGGCGCGCAGACCCACCCGGGCGTCCAGGTCCCCGGAGGTGATGCGGCGGGCCACGGCGGCCGTGGTGGTGAGCCGGCGGCTGATCCGGTTGGCGAGGAAGAGGCCCGCCAGGGCGACCACACCCGCCGCGAGCGCGGAGGAGGCCAGGATGGCGGCGTCGATGTCGCGCAGCCGCGTGCGGGTGCTCTCGTACGGGATCCAGACGGCGAGGGCCTTCCCGTCGGCGGGGCCGGCGGCCCACATGACGGGTTGGTCGCCGCGCCGGCCGACCATGCTGCCGGTGCGGCCGCGCGCGACGAGGGCCTTCAGCGGCGGGGGCAGGCCGGGCGGGTCCAGGGCGACGTTCAGGTCGCCGTGCGCGGTGCCGTACTCGTAGTGGCTCAGCGCGTGGTCCAGGTCCCGGTCGGCGTCCTTGCGGACCTCCCCGACGATCTGGTGGGCGGTCACGTTGTGCACCAGGATCCCCAGCGCGGCGGCGACCAGGCAGCACACCAGGGTCGTGGTGAGGGCGATCTTCCAGCGCAGGCTGCTCATCGGGCGCATCGCGACCGGTCCGGGCTCAGGGGGGTGTCGGAGATGACGTGGCACTCGTCGAGGGTGAGCTGCGTCAGGTTCATGGCCCCGGCCTTGGGGTCCCAGACGTAGTCGGAGACGGAGATGTACCGGGGGTTCGAGGTCGGCTCGCGGACCGCGAGGTGTTCGGCGGCCACCTCCACCCCCTCCAGGACGCCCCGACGGGACAGGACGCGGGCGATGCGGCCGTCGTCCCGGACGGTGTAGACGCGCAGTTCGCTGAGTCGGCCGTCGATGTCGAGGGCGGTGATCAGCTCGGCCTTCCCGTTGCCCGTCACGTCGTGCAGGGCCGCCGGCCGCACCGGGCAGTCGGGGCCGCCGTCGGGGGCGTCGGTGCACAGGGCGAGCCGTTGGACGGCTCGGGGGTCGACGAGGCGTCCGGTGCCGCCGTCCTGGGCGGCGGCCGAGGTGATGTCGGCCCGTAGGACGGACAGCGCGTCGACGCCGCGCATGTCGCCGCCGGTCACCTTCGCCAGTCCGGGGACCACGGCGGCCGCGCCCGAGTCCTGGCCGGAAGGCGCCGGAGAGGGGCGGATGTCCTTCCACAGGGTGTGCGGGGCGTGCGCCGTGCCCAGGTCGCCGTCGTCCTTGAGCCCCTCCACGTCGGCGCACCCCGCCGTCGCCCCCGCCAGTACGGCGGCGAGGACCATCACGGCCGAGGCGCGGTGCATGTACCGATGCTCACCCGCCGCAGCGCTCCCGGCCCGGCCCGTCGACCGTTCGGGTGACGGGGGCGGTGACGGGGCGGGGCACGGATCCGGCGGCACGGGTCCGGGGCTCAGTTGTCGGGGCGGGCGATGGCGCGGGCCGCCGCCACCTCCTGGTGCACGGGGGCGAGGACGCTCGACGGGTCCTCGGGGGGCGGGACGTCGACCCGTACCGGCGTGACGCTGGTGCGTACGCCCGTGGCGAGGGCGCGCAGTTCCCGGGTGATCCGCTCGACCTCCTCGGGCGCGGGCGGCGCGGCCCCGTGGTTGACGCGGACACGGGCGGCGGTGGTGGCGTCCACGACGCGTTCCACCGCCACCACCAGGGGCCACCAGGCGGCTGCGCGGGCCCCCGTCGGCGGGGGTTCGGTCAGGGCCCGCTGGAACTCGTTGCGGACGCCCGACAGCTCCCGGTAGATCCGGCGGCGGGCCTGGAGCCGGGCCTGCCGGGCGGCCCCCCGGGCCGCTTCGTCGGCCACGGGCGCGAAGGCGCGCTCCAGGTAGCGGGCGGCGTCGTCCACGGTGTCGGCGAGCCGGTCCCCGATGCGGGTGCGCCAGCTCTCGGGCCACAACAGGTAGCCGGCGATCAGGGTGATGGCGCAGCCGATGAGGCTGTCCAGCAGGCGGGGGCGGATGAGGTCGAAGCCCTGGTGGTTGAGCTGGTCGGACAGGAGCAGGATCACGGGGGTGATCGCCGCCGTCTGGAAGGCGTACCCCTTGGCGGAGAACACCGGGATCAGCGCGCCGAGCACCACCATCACGGGGACGTCCCACCAGCCGCGCGGCACCTCGGCGAGCACGGCGGCCGCCAGGACCAGCCCGGCCGCCGTGCCCAGGGCGCGCAGCAGGGCCCGGGAGAACACCGAGCCGAAGTCCGGCTTGAGGACGAACGTGACCGTCAGGGCGACCCAGTAGGAGCGTTCCACGGGGATGAGGGAGACGAGGGACTGCGCGAGCCCGATGCACAGGGCCAGGCGCAGCCCGTACCGCCAGGAGGCGCCGGAGAGCATCATGTCGCGCACGCCGCGCCGGGCCCGGACCGTCAGGGCGGCGGGCCGGCCGAGGCGGTCGTCGACGTTGTACGGATCCGGTTCGGGCAGGTGGACGATCGTCGCCGCGTGCCGTAGGGCGGCGTCCATGGCCCGTTCGGCCGGCGTGTGCGGCGCCGGCAGTTCCAGGGCGGGCGCCCGCGTGTGGCCGTCCTCGACGGCGGCCGCGAGGTCGCGGACGGCCGCCGGGATCGTGGCGGGCAGCGGGCGGCCGCGCAGGTGGGCGGCGGGGGCGGCCTCGACGAGCGGGATCAGCACGTTGAGCTGGGCGAGCAGCCGCACCAGGGCGGGGCTGCGCCCGTGCACCCGGGCGCGGCGGCCCAGGACGAGGTCGTAGGCGTGGTTCAGGGCCTGGGTGACCCGCTGGCGGCGCTCCTCGTACGCGGCGGGCGGCCCGCCGGCCGCTTCGAGGGCGTCGGCCAGGGCCCGGTAGCAAGCGGCGACGGCGGCCCGTTCGGGCTGCCGGCCGCGCAGCGGCCAGCCCAGCAGGGTCAGGAGGAGGACGAACAGGCCGCCCGCGGTGAGCAGCAGCGGCGCCGTCCACCACGGCTGCGGCAGCGGCAGACCGGCGCCCACGACCGCGTTGAGCAGGAGCAGCAGTCCGGAGACGGAGGCGACCGTGCCGATCGAGGAGATCATCCCGGAGACGAGGGCGATCAGGGTGAGGAGAGCGACCGCGAGCCAGCCGTGCCCGTAGACCAGGGTGCCGAGCGCCACGCCGACCGCGCCGAAGAACTGCGGGACGGCGATGTTGAGGATCCGCATCCGGTAGGCGTCGGCGGTGTCGCCGATCACCCCGGACAGGGCCCCCATGGAGACGAGCGCCCCGTACTCGGGCTCGTCGAGGGCGAAGCCGACGGCGAGGGGTGCGGCGAGCGCGATGCCCGCGCGGACGGCCGCCGCCCACGGGACGGGGGCTCCCGTCGGCCGCAGGCCCGCGAGCAGCCAGGCGGGTGGGGCCAACGCCCTCGGCCGGGCCCGCCCGGACGGTATGTGCTCGGTGCGTCGTTCGGTGGTCATTCCGCTTCCGTGTCACCGGCTTCCGTGTCGCCGCTCGCGAATCGGTTCTTCTGGGGAGCTAGGCGGAGGATGGGTATGTTCCGAGCTTATGGGGTGCGGGGCCTACCGCGTGCGGGGCCTTCAACGTGAGTGACTTGTCGCAGCTTGAGGCGGTTGAAGCACCTTCGTCGAACTCCTGATTCAATCGAACGCAGTAGCTCGGCGTGCGCATGGCGGGCGGGACGCCGAGCCTGGCCCCATGGGCATACGACCATGGGTGGTCGTCGAGCCACCCGACCGGCGCGGCCTGCGCCGGATCACCATCCACGACAAGACGGTGGGCAGCGCCTGGTCCCTCCGCGAGTTGCGGAAGGTACTCCGCGGCCTCGGCTACCCCGACGACATGGACCTGGACGACCCCTGTCGCGTTCACTGGCGCGGCGGCGACAGCGGCGCGTGGCCCGACGACAGGGGGTGGAGACGGCGTGCGGTCATCGCCGTCATGCTCGTGGGGCTGCTCGGCTCGCTGGTGCTGCACGCCGTCATCGGCTGGACGGACGCCCTCGGAGCACTCACCTTCGCGCAACGCCTGGTCGGTGTTCTGTTCCTGCTTGCAGCCGCAGTACAGGGCAGTGCCTTGCCTGCTGTCGTCGACTACTGGGGCCGTCGGCAGGTCCCGCTGTCCGGAGCGCTGGTACTGCTCGGCGCGCTCATGGCGCTGGCCACCACCAGCCTTCTTCTCCTTCTTTGGCTTGAGGAGCGAGAATTCATACCCGCTTTCCCGGTCTTTATTGCCTTGTGGCTCTGGTCGCTATGGGCCCTCCGTGTCCTTGTCCATGAAAAGGTGTGGAAAGGGATACCGCACCCCAAAAAGTTCGCGGCAGGGATTACCGTCACCGCGCTCCTGACGGCCGTCAGTCTGGGTTACTCGATTATCTATCAACCCATTGTCGCTCCCCGGCATTTTATCCTGAGAGCAGAATTCGGCACGCCGCAGGCGGGTGCCGATTCGTCCTACATTCACATCCCGCTCAAGCTCTACGCAAAGAATACCGGAGGGATCCCGGTTTACCTTGTCGTCGACGATTACTCGGTATGGGGACACACGGCCGAATTCTCCGACTCGGGTGAAGGGATGTCGGAATGGAAGGGTGAAGGGGAGGATGACTGGACCCTGGAGGCAGAAAAGTACGTGAAGAACGCCAAATACGAGATCGTGGCGTCCGGGCAGTTCCAAGGTGCTGGGTCGGAACTGGACATCGGCGAAGAGTTTCAGTTGGAGAGGGTGATCACGCTTCCCAGGGACACCCGGTACGAGACACTTTCGGCCGAACTCATCTTCGCCGTCGTGAGACAGGATCGGGGGGAGATCGACCGAGAATTCGGTGTCGCCAGACCCTCCTGGGTAAAATCGGAAAAGAGGTATTACTGCCCACCCGAGGATTGCGGTGAACAGCTTATATATCACGGCCGGGTGCGCCACAACAACAACATGGTCAACATGACGAGAAAGCCGCGCTACGTGGCTGCTTTCTGGTCGGCGGAGGATCCCACGGACGTCTTCATATCCTCATTCGACTTCAAGAAAAAGAAGATAACCGAGTCGATCTACGACATATACGACTCCCTGGACGAAGAAGAACTGAAAAGGGAGGAGGAGAGGTATGACCTCAACTGGTTCTTCGGCAACACGCATGTGTCCGTAAAGGGACTACTGAAGCAGGCGCAGCCCTGACGCCACGCCAAGTCGTGGAGGGCCTACGGCGTGCGGGCTTCCGGGGAGTGGGCCTGCGGCGTCCGGCGGAGTCGGCCCGCGAGCCAGGCGGCGACGGCGGCGGCGAGGCCGACGGCGAGGACCGCCCAGGCGGTGCCGCGCAGGAACGCGGTGAGCGCGTCGTACACGGCGGCCGCGGCCTGCCGGTCGACGTCGGCCGGCAGGTCGTCCAGGGTGAAACGGCGGCCCAGGGCGACCGCGATCCACAACAGGACGGACCCGACGGCGAGTCCGAGACCGGTGGCGACGACGGCCCGTCGCCGCTGGACGGCCACCGCGACGGCCGCCACGGCGAGCAGCACGGTCAGGACGGGGAGCCAGACACCGGCGATCTGGAGCATGCGGAACGCCTTCCGGAGCGAGCCGAGGTCGTCGTATTCCATGACCTTCACGGACAGCTGCGTCTCGGGGATGCGGTCGGCGAACGGCACCCCGCCCGCCACGAGTTCCTCTTTGACCCGGGCGAGCACGGGCGCGAGGTCCAGGGTGACGGCGTCGCCGTCACCGGTGGTGAGCGCGTGCAGGAACGCCGCGTGGGCGGCGCGGTTGGCCGCGTCCCACGCCGTGCGGTAGGCCGGCGTGCCGGCGAAGGACCGCAGGGCCTCGTCGATGAGGGCCTCGACGCCGGGCTGGAAGGGGCCCGCGTCGATCTGCCCCGACAGGGCGCGACCGGCCTGGGTGACCACCACGTCCTGCACGGCCGGATCGTCGGCGAGCGGGGACATGGCCGCCGTGTAGCGGTCGACGTGGCCCAGTTCGCGGTCGGCCCAGTACGCGACCGCGCTCGCGGGCACGAGGAGAGCCACGAGCACGATGAGGGCCGCCGACAGGAAGGTGCGCACGTCACCAGGGAAAGCCACGGCGCGGGCCGGCGCCGGCGCTGCTGCTGCGTACGGGTGGGCACACGACACGACCTGGGGGGTGTCCGCGAAAGCTGTGATCCACTTGCCGCTCCCGGGTGGCGGGTGTGCTCTGGAGGATGGAAGAGAGGAGCCCGCCATGGCACACGCGGCACCCACCGCCTCCCGTCGGCACCGCCCGGCGGCCTCGGTGAACGCAGACCACACCGACCGCAACCGCATGGTCCGCGCGCTCGCGCTCGGCCTCGTCTACGGAGTCTGGGCGGCCTTCATCAATCGCCAGACGGGCCCGGTGGACGCGGGCAACGTCTTCTACGGAATCCTGTGCGGCGCGCTCTTCGCCGCGATCATGTACGCCCTCGCCAAGGTCGGCCCGAGGCTCAAGCGTGAGGTGCACGCCACCGCGTACGGCGTCTTCGCCGGCATCGCGGCGGGCTACCTGCACAGCCTCACCCGCGAATCGGTGCTGGGCGCCGCCGTCATCGGCCTCTTCGTCGGCCTGGGCGTCGGCCTCACCGCGTTCTACCGCTACTACACGCGGGAGCCCTGAGCGGGACGGCGTATGGGCCTGAGGGGCGCCCGTGCCCTGCCCGTTGAGCGGGGCGGGGCACGGGCCCGTGGGCCTTACGCCGCCGGGTCGACCGGAGCCTGCGCCTTCACCTGCGCCTGCGGGGACTCACCCCCCGACTCGGCGTCGGCGGGCGCGGTCTGCGGTACCGGCGTCTGCTGCGGTACGGGCTGCGGGCCGCTCTGTTCGGTCCGGCGGGTCTGCGGGCTGAAGCGGGTGACCTCGGCGCGGAGCATGGCGTTCAGGGCGGCGAACGGGTCGATGGGCATGACGGAACCTCACGGTGGTCAAGGGGGTGTTGTGGGGGGTCGCGCTGCTGCTCGGCGCGCTCAGCAGCGCAGGACCACACTCCTCACCGTCCGTCGGGACAGGTCCGGTTCGGCCGGCGCGGGCGGGGCCATCCGGGCACGTCGGCCCGGATGTTCCACGTGAAACGTCCTCGGGGGCAGGCCCCGTACGGTCGGCGCCCCGCGTACGACGGTCCGTACGGCGGCCCGTGCGGCGGGCTCGCCCGGATCGGCCTGCCCTTCGCCGGGTTCGGCCGGTGCGGACGAGGCGGGGCGCGACTCCGTGGCCGCTGATGAGGTCGCCGCGATCACGGCGGCGGGACCGGCGCCGAACAGGCACAGCAGGGCGACGCAGACCACCGTCAGGGCCCTCGCCGGCACAGTCCGTGCCTTCCACGCACCGTTCATGGGGGATTCAATGCCCCGGTGTCGCGCGCGACTCTCCGACCACGCCCAAGATCCCCCCGACCGGGGGACGAAGTCACCCCCATTGGTCGATATCGGGTGACGGGGTTCAGGCCACCACGAACGCCACCGCCGCCGCCCCCATGAGGGCGGCGGCGAGGTGCATCACGGGGTGGCCGTAGTCCCCGAACCAGAGGTGACGGACCAGCCCGCCGAGGGCGGCCAGCGTGCCGATGACGCCGAACTGCGCGAGCAGGGTCACGGCGGTGAAGGGCGCCAGGGCCAGGACGAGCGAGTTCAGCCAGAACGGTGCGGCGCCGGTCCAGCCCCGCCATTCCCGGATCGCGGACGGCATGTACCGGCTCCCACCTTCAACACCCGCAACAGGTGCATCGCTCTCAACTCGTCGGCTGTTCAGCCTCCTTGGGTGCGACGGTCAGGGCAAGAGTGCGTTCGGCCAGAAAACCGGGTCAGGCGACGATCCAGTCGGACGTCGCGATCACCGGCTGCACGCCCTCGCGGTGGATCGTGCCTTCGATCAGGCCGTACATGCGGTCCGCCGCGAAGTACACCTCGTTGTCGTTCTTGAGGCCGAAGGGCTCCAGGTCGACGAGGAAGTGGTGCTTGTTGGGGAGGTTCAGCCGGACCTCGTTGACCCGCGGGCAGTGGTCGAGCACCCGCTCGGCCATCTGGTTCAGGGTCTGCTGGAGCGAGTAGGAGTACGTCTCCGCGAAGGCTTCCAGCATGTTCTTGCGGACCTTCTTGTACGACTGGTCCCAGTCGTACTCCGGGTCGTCGGCGGCCAGCGCCGAGTGCGCCCAGCGGGCGGTGACCTTGGTCGCCAGGATGCGGTCGTACGCCTCCTGGAGGGTCGTGTACTTGTCCTTGATGTAGCCGTGGAACTCGGAGTTGGTCGAGTTCATCACCGTCAGGTCCTTCAGACCCGAGATGACCTGGAGACCGGTCGTCTCGCTGTAGGTGATCTGCGCGGTGCGCACCTCCTGGCCCTTGCGGACGAAGGAGTGCTGCTCCTTGCGCGTCGGCACCGGGATCCGCTCCCAGGCGTACTCCTCGATGCGGATCTGCGCCTCGCGGATCGGCGACTGGGAGGAGACGAAGTGCTTGGCGAGGAGGATGCCGAAGGCCTCGGGGGAGGCGATGCCGTGCTCCTTGCCGAAGGCGTACACCGTGTTCTTGGTGGTGTCCGTCGGCAGGCAGTTGGCGTTGTCGCCGGTCAGGTGGACGTCGCGGAACTCGCCGCGGAGCGCGACCGAGACGTTGAGGTCGCGGATCTCGTGCCAGGAGCCGTCGTTGCCCTTGCGGGTCACCTTCACGATGCGGTTCTCGGCCTTGCCGTACTGGTTCTGGCCCAGGACGTGCTTGCTCATGCTGTCTTCCTTCGGGTACTCGGGAACACGGAGTCCGGTCGTCTGGATCCCGTACGCCCGGCGTCCAGCGCCCGCCCCGACTGAAGACGTGCCGCTCCCCGCCGTTCGACCCCTGGGGGCCGCCCCGGGACTGACGTGCATCCCGGTCCGTAGGTGCTGAGTGGTACTGAAGAAGTACTGCTCGGATTGCACCATGTGTACGGCGGGTGAACCACCGTACGGATCATCCGAACACCGCCACCCACGGCTTGGGCGTCCGTACAGCCCCGCAGGTCAGGCGCAGGTCAGGCGCACGTCAGGCCATGTGCGCGTCCGCGACCGTCAGTGCTTCGTCGAGGATGGCGAGCCCCTTGGTCACGTCCTCCGCCGCGATGTTGCAGGGCGGGGCGACGTGGATCCGGTTGCCGGCGAGGAGCGGCCACAGGCCGCCCTTCTTCAGGGCCGCGCCGAAGGCCGCCATCGGCGCGTTGTCCGTGCCCGAGGCGTTGTACGGGACGAGCGGCTCGCGCGTCGCCGGGTCGCGTACGAGTTCCAGGGCCCAGAAGGTGCCCAGACCCCGTACCTCGCCCACGGACGGGTGCCGCTCGGCGATGGCCCGCAGCCCTGGGCCCAGCAGGTCGGCGCCGGTGCGGGCGGACTGCTCGACGATGCCCTCCTCGGCCATCGTGTTGACGGTCGCGACGGCGGCCGCGCAGGCCAGCACGTGCCCGGAGTACGTCAGACCGCCCGGGTAGGGGCGCCGGGCGAAGGTCTCGGCGATCGCGGCGGAGATGGCCACGCCGCCGAGCGGCACGTAACCGCTGGTGATGCCCTTCGCGAAGCAGAGCAGGTCGGGGGTGACGTCCCAGTGCTCGGCGGCGAACCACTTCCCGGTGCGGCCGAAGCCCACCATGACCTCGTCCAGGATGAACACGATGCCGTAGCGGTCGCACAGCGCCCGAACGCCCGCCAGGTAGCCGGCCGGCGGTACGAGCACCCCGGGGGCGCCGCCGACGGTCTCCAGGATGATCGCGGCGATCGACTGCGGGCCCTCGAAGACGATCGTGTCCTCCAGGTGGCGCAGGGCGCGCTCGCACTCCTCGGCCTCGGTCGTCGCGTGGAAGGGCGAGCGGTAGAGGAACGGGCCCCAGAAGTGCACGACACCGGCGGTCGCGCTGTCGTTGCCGAAGCGCCTGGCGTCACCGGTGAGGTTGATCGCGGTCGAGGTGGCCCCGTGGTACGAGCGGTACGTGGACATCACCTTGGGGCGGCCGGTGTGCAGGCGGGCCATCCGGACTGCGTTCTCCACGGCCTCGGCGCCCGCGTTCGTGAAGAAGATCTTGTCGAGGTCCCCGGGGGTCCGCTCAGCGATCAGGCGAGCGGCCTCGGAGCGCACGTCCACGGCGAAGCCGGGCGCGACGGTGCAGAGCCTGGCGGCCTGCTCCGCGATGGCGGCGGCCACCTTGGGATGCTGGTAGCCGATGTTGGTGTAGACGAGCGCACTGGAGAAGTCGAGGAAGCGGTTCCCGTCGTAGTCCCAGAAGTACGAGCCCTCGGCCCCGGCGACGGCCAACGGGTCGATGAGCTCCTGCGCCGACCAGGAATGGAAGACGTGCTGTCGGTCGGCGCTCTTCACGGCGTTCTTCACGGCGGCGAGGTCGTGGGCTTCTGCGTTCATGCCTTGAGCGTAGTTGTCCAGGATGTGGACCCGCGGAACGTGACGGATGGCCGCCGCCCTCCTCCACGGGCCGGGAGCGACCGGTAGCGTGGTCGGAACCGCTGCTCCACGGGGGAGACCGGCGGCCCCGGCCCGGTACCGGTCGCGCCGTGCGCCCACGTGGGCGACCGCACGGATTTGGCCGTCTCCGACGGGGGTAGGTGCGCCGCCGAGGGGGACCGGGCGGGGCGGAGACGGGAGAGTCTGTGGCCGAGCAGACGCGAAGGTTGGTCCTGGCCGGAGGCGCCGCGAACGGGGTCGTCACCCGGTGCCGCGACTTCACCCGGTCCGCACTGATGGACTGGCAGTGGCCGGCGGACGCCGAGGAGACGGACGACGCGCTGTTGCTGGTGTCCGAGCTGGTCACCAACGCCTGCCTGCACGCGGGCGGCCCCCGCGAGCTGGTCCTGCGCCACGCCCCGGGCCTGCTGCGCGTCGAGGTTCGCGACGACAGCCCGGAACCGCCCCGGCGCCGACCGACGGGCGACCCGGGGCGGCCCGGCGGACACGGGCTGGTCATGCTGGAGCGGCTGTCCGCCGAGTGGGGCTTCACCACGGCCGCCCCCGACCCGGCCGCCCCGGAGGCCGGCCACCCGGGCAAGACGGTCTGGGCGGCGATCCGGGCACCGCGGGGCTGAGGCCGGGCGCGGCCATGCGGGTGTTTCACGTGAAACATCGGCCATGCGGGTGTCCGGCGGATCATGGCCGGGCCCGACCCTGATCCGCCGGATACCCCCTAGGCTGCGCCGCATGGAGACGTACACCATCGGTCAGGCAGCCCGACTGCTCGGCGTCAGCAGCGACACCGCCCGCCGCTGGGCCGACGCCGGGCGGTTCCCCACGCGGCGCGAGGGGACCCGACGGATCGTCGAGGGCACGGACCTGGCGGCGTTCTGCGTCGAGGTCGCGCAGGAGGGCGGGGAGGACGAGGACGCCCCGTACACCTCGGCGCGCAACGCCTTCCCGGGCATCGTGACCGGCATCAAGCTGGGCAGCGTCAGCGCGCAGGTGGAGATCCAGGCCGGTCCGCACCGCGTGGTGTCCCTGCTGACGCGGGAGGCGGTGGAGGAACTGGGCCTGGTCGTGGGCATGCGGGCCACCGCCCGCGTGAAGTCGACCAGCGTGTTCGTGGACCGCACCTGACGCCGAGCGCCTGACGCCGGCCGCTCTGGCGCGGACCGCCGCCCACTCCGACCGCCGCCTACTCCGACCGCCGCTCCTCGCCGTCGGCCCGTACGTAGACCCCCGCGCGAGCCGCCTCGTACGCGCCCCGCGCCGCCCGCCGCGCCGTGTCCTCGTCCAGCGGCGCCGCGCTCGTCAGGAACCGGTAGTACAGCGGCGCCGACACGGCGCGGATGACCTCGGCGGGGTCGGTGCCAGCCGGCAGTTCCCCCCGCTCCACGGCCGCCGCCGCGCAGGGCGCCCATTCCGCGACCCGGACCGCGTAGAAGCGGTGCAGGGCCTCGGCCGTGCGGGCGTCGCCCGTGGCGGCGGCGATCACGGCCTTGAACAGGGCCCCCTGACGCGGATCGGCCAGCGTCCGGCGGACGAGTTCCGCGTTGGCCGTCAGGTCCTCCAGCAGCGATCCCGTGTCGGTGCGGGGCAGCGACTGCTCGGCCATGTCCGTCAGCAGGTCGGCGACGAGCCCGGCCACCGTGCCCCACCGCCGGTAGACGGTGGTCTTGCCGACCTCGGCGCGGCGGGCGACTTCGGCGAGGTCCAGCCCGTGGAAGCCCTGCTCGGCGAGGGTGTCGCCGGCCGCGTCCAGCACGGCCGCCCGTACGCGCGCCGTCCGCCCGCCGGGTCGCAGCGTCCCCGGCTCGGCACTGCCGTCGTCCGACAACTCCTTCATAACGGGTCTCCGGTTCCATTAGCCGCGCATCGGTGTTAGCTTGGGGACATCTTAACGGGCCGACAGTCCCGTTACTGCTACCCGCTCGCCGAAGGGACACGACACGTCATGGAAGCCATGGAGTACAGGCAGCTCGGTTCGTCCGGCCTCAAGGTCCCCGCCCTCAGCTTCGGCGCCGCCACCTTCGGAGGCAGCGGGCCCCTCTTCGGCGCCTGGGGCACCACCGACACCGAGGAGGCCCGCCGGCTGGTGGACATCTGCCTCGACGCGGGCATCAACCTCTTCGACACCGCCGACGTCTACTCGGCGGGCGCCTCCGAGGAAGTCCTCGGCCAGGCCGTCAAGGGCCGACGCGACCGGGTCCTGCTCTCCACCAAGGCCGGACTCCCCACCGGCGACGGCCCCCTGGACGCCGGCACCTCCCGCTCCCGCCTGATCAAGGCCACCGAGGACGCCCTGCGCCGCCTCGACACCGACTACATCGACCTCTTCCAGCTGCACGCCTTCGACGCGGCCACCCCCGTCGAGGAGGTGCTCGTCACCCTCGACCAGCTCGTCCGCGCCGGCAAGATCCGCTACGTCGGCGTCTCCAACTTCGCCGGCTGGCAGCTGATGAAGTCCCTGTCCGCCGCCGACCGGCACGGCCTGCCGCGCTACGTCGCCCACCAGGTCCACTACTCCCTCGTCGGCCGCGACTACGAGTGGGAGCTGATGCCCCTCGCCCACGACCAGGGCGTCGGCGCCCTGGTCTGGAGCCCCCTGGGCTGGGGCCGGCTCACCGGCAAGCTGCGCCGGGGCCTGCCGCTGCCGGCCGGCAGCCGGCTGCACGAGACCGCCGACTACGGGCCGCCGGTGGAGGACGGCTACCTCTACGACGTGGTCGACGCCCTCGACGACGTGGCCCGCGAGACCGGCCGCACGATCCCGCAGGTCGCCATCAACTGGCTGCTGCGCCGCCCCACCGTCGCCTCCGTCATCATCGGCGCCCGCAACGAGGAGCAACTGCGCCAGAACATCGGCGCCATCGGATGGAGCCTGACGCCCGAGCAGGTGGCCCACCTCGACGCCGCGAGCCACCGCCCGGCCCCGTACCCGTACTTCCCCTACGAACGCCAGGAACCCTTCGCCCGCCTCAACCCCCCGCTCATCCCCCGCCCCTGACCCCCACCACCCGGCGACGCGCAGGCGGCGGCCCTACGCCTGGTCGCGCAGAACGTCGGCCACGCGCGGCGGGCGGTAGGCGGCCCCTTTGAGGACCTTGCCGTCCTCGCGGAGGGTGGGGCGGCCGTCCGGGCCCGGCTTGGACATGTCGGCGCGGTGGATCTCGGCGAGGACGGCGTCGAGGTCGATGCCGTGCACGAGGGCGGTCCCGTAGGCGATGTAGACCACGTCGGCCAACTCGGGAGCGACGGAGGTCGGGCGGGGGGCGACGTTGAGCCCGAAGGCCTCGTGGAACTCCCGGACCAGGTCCTGGGAGGTGCGTGCGGCGGTCATGCGGCCCGGGGGCCGCGTCACGCCTGCGGCGGCACGGTGAAGACGCGGTCCAAGTGGTGGCGCAGCACGGCGATCGCCGACTCGGGGTCCCGCTGGCCGACGAGGATGCTCGTGCCCATCGTCGCCGCCATCGCGAGCAGGCTGATCGCCTCCACCCGCGCGTCGACCCCCGGATCGGCCACGCCCGCCTCCTTTGCCCCCTCCAACAGCGCCGTCAGGGCGTCCTCGGCGGCGTCGGGGTTGTCGATGAACGGCTGGGCGGCGAGCGCCTCGTCGGTCACCGAGAGGATCGCGTAGGAGCTGTAGAGCAGGTGGAAGGTGCGGCTCTCCTCGTCGGTGGGCAGGGAGGCCAGCAACAGGGCCTCGGCGGTCGCGCGCGGGCCGGGCGCGGGCCCGGCGGCGGCCAGCCGCGCGCCGACGCGGGCGGTGAAGCGGTCGGTGAGGTGCTGGAGCCCGTAGAGGAGCAGCTTCTCCTTGGTCTCGAAGTAGTACTGCACGAGCCGTAGCGACACCCCGGCCTCGGCGGCGACATCGCGCATGCCCACCGCGTGCAGTCCGCGCCGTCCGGCGACCCGGACGAGCGCCTCGGCGATCTGGCCGCGCCGTTCCTCGTGGTCCACGCGCTTCGGCATGGTCTGCGCTCTCCGCTCTTTCGGCTTGCCCGGGAGGGTTCATGGTACCGCTGTACCAAGATAATGATACGGTCGTACCACGAAGCAGCAGCGATCCTCCCGGAGGTGCCCCGTGCCCGACACCACGACCCGTGTACGCCGCGACGTCGGCCGCTACGTCAACGACACCCTGCGCGACCGCTACTTCGCCACCTGCGACGCGCTCTACGCGATGGGTGCGCCCGCCCGCTTCGAGACCGACGTCGAGACGAGCTTCGGCACCACGCACGTCTACCGCTACGGCCCCACCGACCCCGCCGCGGAGTCCCGTACGCCCGTCGTCCTCATCCACGGCTCCGGCGGCTGCTCCGCGATGTGGTACCCCAACACCCCCGCGCTCAGCGCCGATCGCCCCGTCTACGCCTTCGACACCCCCGGCGACCCCGGCAGGAGCGTCCACCGCGAGCCCATGTGGCAGCCCGAGCGCGCCGCGCAGTGGATGGACGAGGTCCTCGACGCACTGGGTCTCGACCGCGTCCACCTGGTCGGCTCCTCCTACGGCGGCTGGCTGGTCATCAACCAGGTGCACCGCCGCCCCGAACGCCTCGCCTCCGTCACCGCCCTCGACCCCGGCGGCCTGGAGAAGGTCGGCCTGCGCTTCTTCGTGTGGATCTTCGTGAGCCTCTTCGCCACCTTCGCCCCCAAAGCGCTGCGCCCGCGGCTGGCCGCCTGGCTGGACCAGCCGGTGATCGCCGTTCCCGAACTGCGGACCTCCGTCCAGGCGAGCGTCCGCGCCTTCCGGATCCGCCGCCCCGCCCCGCTGCCGCTCTCGGACGCCGAACTGGGCACGATCCGCAAGCCGTTCTACCTGATCATGGGCAAGCGGAGCCTGCTCGTGCACCCGAAGCGCCAGCTGGAACGCGTACCGCGGCTGATCCCCGGAGCCCGCGCCGAGATCGTCGAGGCCACCGGCCACGGCCCCCAGATCGACCACCCGGACCTGGTCAACCCCCGGATGCTGAGCTTCATGGAGGACGTCGACTCCCTCGACCACGCGCGGTAGGAGGGGGCCGGCCGCAACGCGCCGAGACCGGTCAGGAATGGAGAAGCGTTCGTGGCGGGGGCGGATCTAACGTTTCAGCCATGGACATCACCATTCACACCAGCTTCCTCCCGCACGACGACCCGGAGGCCTCCCTGGCCTTCTACCGCGACGTCCTCGGCTTCGAGGTCCGCAACGACGTCGGCCAGGGCAAGATGCGCTGGATCACCGTCGGACCCGTCGGACAGCCCGGCACCTCCATCCTGCTGGCGCCGCCGGCCGTCGACCCGGGCGTCACCGAGGACGAGCGCCGCACCATCGCCGAGATGATGGCCAAGGGCACCTACGGCTGGATCCTCCTGGCCACCCCGGACCTCGACGGCACCTTCGAGAAGGTCCAGGCCGCCGACGCCGAGGTCGTCCAGGAGCCCATCGAGCAGCCGTACGGCATCCGCGACTGCGCCTTCCGCGACCCGGCGGGCAACCTGATCCGCATCCAGGAACTCCGGTAGTCCGGGCGGGGGGGATCCCGACATGTGCCTTCCCGCATGGGGCCGCGCGCTGACCCTGGCGCAGCGCTTGGGCGACTTCGCCCGACTGCGCCGCGTCCGCGACCGCATCGACCGCGAGTACGCGCGGCCCCTGGACGTCGAGGCGCTCGCCCGCGCCGCCGACATGCCGGCCGGACACCTCAGCCGACAGTTCCGCCTCGCCTACGGCGACTCGCCCTACGCCTACCTGATGGCCCGGCGCGTCGAGCGCGCGACGACGCTGCTGCGCCACCGCGACCGCGACCTCGCCGTCACGGAGGCCGCCTCCGCCCTCGGCTGCCCGCAGCCGGCCATCCTCACCGCCCGCCTCACCGCCGCCGCCTGACCCGACCCCGCCAGAGAGGAAACCCGTCATGAAGGCCACCACCGCGGACGACAAGACGTACGACGGCTTCACCGACGAGGAACGCGACGCCATGAAGGAGCGCGCGAAGGAGCTGAAGGCCTCCGCGCGCCGCGGCCCGCGCGGGGCGAAGGCGGACACCGAGGGCGAGGTGCTCGCGAAGATCGCCGAGATGCCGGACGGGGACCGCGTCCTCGCCGAACGCGTCCACGTGATCGTCAAGGCCGCGGCCCCCTCCCTCACGCCGAAGCTCTGGTACGGGATGCCCGCGTACGCAAAGGACGGCAAGGTCCTCTGCTTCTTCCAGAGCGCGGCGAAGTTCAAGTCCCGCTACGCCACTCTCGGCTTCAGCGACCAGGCCGGCCTCGACGAGGGCAACCTGTGGCCCACCTCCTACGCCCTGAAGGAGCTGACCGCCGCCGACGAGGAGCTGGTCGCCGCCCTGGTCAGGAAGGCCGTCGCCTAGGCCTCCGCCACCGCCCGCAGGGGGCTCAGCGCCGCCGCGCGGCGGGCGGGGACCAGGGCCGCGACCGCGCCGACCCCCAGGGACAGCAGGCAGACGAGGGCCAGCGTCCCCCAGGGCAGCACCAGCGCGTATCCCGCCATCGAGCCGTTGGCCATCGAGCCGACGGCCCAGGCGCTGAACACCCCGCCCACCAGCCCCAACAGCGTGCCGAACGCGGCGACCGTCACCGCCTCCAGCCGGATCATCCTCCGCACGCCGGCGCGGTCCATGCCGAGGGCGCGCAGCACACCGATCTCCCGCGTCCGCTCCGCCACCGACATGGCCAGGGTGTTCACGATGCCGAGCGCGCTGATCACGACGCCGAGGG